>DAHUYA010000064.1 GCA_027315445.1 Acidimicrobiaceae bacterium
ATATCTTATAAGAGGCCCCGGTGAGTTCCACGGGCCGGCGGGGCGCGTGGGACCAGCGGGGCCCGCGGGGCTGGCGGGGCCCGTCGGACCCGCGGGCTCGCGGGGGTCCCGGGGGGTCAACCGCCCGCCGGCCGGGTGCCGAGCACCCCTTCGGCCTCCAAGGCGGCCAGCCTCGCCTGGTCCGGCTCGATCTCGCCGAGCACCTCGGCGTTGTGCTGGCCGAGGGTCGGCGACGGCCGGCGGAGCCACCGGTCGACGTGGCCGAAGCGCAGGGGGAGCACCGGGATCTCGTGGGTTCCGGTGACCGGGTGGACCTCGTCCTCGAAGAGGCGACGGTGCCGGAGCTGGGGGTGGCGCGCCAGGTCGCGCGGCGCCACCACCGGAGCCGCCGGCACTCCGGCCGCGACCAGCCGACGGGCCGCCTCCTCGGAGGTCAGGGGGGCCGTCCACCGTGAGAGACGCTCGTCGATCCGGTCCTCCTGCTCGCGGCGGCCGGCCACTTCGGCCAGCGCCGGGTCGCTCACCCAGCCGGGCTCCCCGATCAGGGTCGCCAGGGCCCGCCACTGGCGGTCGTCGGCCACCGATACCGCCACCCACTCGTCGTCTCCGGCGCAGCGATAGACGTTCTGCGGGGCCAAGTTGCCGTCACGGTTGCCGTGCCGGGTCAGCAGCATCCCGGTGCGGCCGTGCTCCATCACCTGCTCGGCTGCCGCGTTGAGCGCCGCCTCCACCATCGTGGCCTCGACCAGGCGCCCCCGGCCGTCCCGGTCGCGAGCGTCGAGCGCCACCAGGGTGGCGAACACGGCGTGGAAGCCGGCCAGGGGGTCGCAGGCCCCGCGCACCAGCACCGGCGGGCCGTCCGGCCGACCGGTGAGCCACGCCATCCCCGAGAGGGACTCCATGGTCTGGGCGAAGCCGGTGCGTTCCCGCCACGGGCCGTCGAGGCCGAAGGCCGGCATGCGCACCATGAGGAGCGACGGGTTGAGCTCGTGGAGCCGCTCCCAGCCGAGGCCGAACTGCTCCATCACCCGGGGGGTGTAGTTCTCGACCACGACGTCCGCCCCCGCGGCCAGCCGCTCGAAGAGCACCACCCCCTCGGGACGCCGGAGGTCGACCGTCACCGCTCGCTTGTTGAGGTTGACGCTGTGGAACAGCGCCCCCCACTCCCACCAGTCGGGATCGGTCGGTGGCCGGCTCGACGAGTAGCGCATCAGGTCGGGGCGGGCGGTCGACTCCACCTTCACCACGTCGGCCCCGAGGGCCGCCAGCACGTTGGTGGCGCTCGGGCCCGCCCACCAGGCGGTGCAGTCGAGCACCCGGAGGCCGTCGAGCGGGAGGGCCCAGTGTCGCGTCCCCGCCGTCGCGGCACGGGCCGGCCAGTCGACCGAGCCGTCGTCGGCGCCGGGCTCCGGTGCCGGCGGGCCCGGCGCCCGGACCGGACGGCCGGCGATCCGGTAGGGGACCCGGGGTGCCCGTCCACCCCCCGGGAGGTCCTCGAAGACTCCCCGGGCGGCGAACTGCTCGAACGCCTCCACGTTGCCCCCGTGGAGCACGGGAGCGGCCGGGATGCGGAAGAGGGCGGCCCGGGCGAGCAGCTCCTCGGTGCTGTGGCGGGTCGTGTAGTCACGGACGGCGGCCAGGAACTCCCCGCGGCGGGCGAAGCGGCTGGCGGCCGAGCGGAGCCCCGCGTCCTCGAGGAGGTCGGGTCGCTCGATCATCACCAGGAAGTCGGCGAACTGCTGGGCGCTGTTGGTGGTGAAGACGACGAAGCCGTCGCTGCTCGGCTCGATCGAGGGCACCTCGACCACCCGGCCGGTCCCGGTCACCGCCGGCCACCCGGCGAAGGAGGCGAACACCGTCGGGAAGGTGACCATGGTGGTCGCCATGACGTCGAGCATGGCCACGTCCACGTGCTCGCCCTCGCCGCTTCGGCGGGCCTCGCGAGCCGCGGCCAGCGCCCCGACCGCGGCGCAGCCCCCGGTCAGCCACTCGCCGAGGCGCCCGCCGGCGGCCAGCGGCGGCTCGTCGGGAAGCCCCCGCTGGCCGGTCGACCCGCACCAGGCCTGCAAGGTGAACTCGGTCGACGGCGCGCCGGCCAGCGGCCCGTCGTTGCCGAAGGGGCTCAGGGTGACCGCCACCAGCCGCGGTTGCCGGCGCAACAGCGCGGCCACGTCGACCGGTTGGTCGGTGACGAGGATGTCGGCGCCCCGCAGTAGTCCCCACCGGTCGGTCACCGACCGCTTGGCCCGGTGGAGGAACTCGAAGAGCCCACCCGAGCCCTGGCCGGCCAGCGGGTCACCGCCGTCGGGCGGCACCTCCACCACGTCGGCGCCGGCGTCGGCCAGCAGCTTGGTGCAGTAGGGCCCGGCGATGCCGCTGCTGTGGTCGAGCACCCGTAGGTCGTCGAGCAAACGTCACGTCCCTTCTCGTCGGCGGCACATTAGCGACGAGTACTGTTCGCCCCGTGAGCGAGGGGGTGGCGAGCTCGGTCGGGGCGGCCGGCGCGGGCGAGGCTGTCGGGTTGGAGGGTCGCGGCCTGTGGGAGCTGGTCGAGCGCCGGGCCGCCGCCACGCCGGGATCGCTGCTCGGCATCGACGAGCGGGGGCGCTCCCTGCGCTTCGACGAGTTCGCCGACGCGGCCCGCCGGGTGGCGGCCGGTCTCGCCGCCCGTGGGGTGACCGAGGGCACGGTGGTGGCGTGGCAGCTCCCGACCTGGCTCGAGTCGATGGTGCTGGCGGCCGCCCTGGCCCGGCTCGGCGCCTGCCAGGTGCCGCTGATCCCCAGCTACCGGGCCCGCGAGGTCGGGTTCATCCTGAGGGAGGCGGCAGCCCAGATGGTGGTCGTGCCGACCGCCTGGCACGGCGTCGACTACCCCCGGCTGGTGTCGGGCTCGCTGGCCGCGGGTGGCGGGCCCGAGATGGTGACCCTCGACCCCGACGAGCGGTCGTTGCCCGAGGGCGACCCGTCGTCGCTGCCCCCGCCGCCGGTGGTCGTGGCCCAGGAGGACCAGCCGGTGCGCTGGCTCTACTACACCTCGGGCACCACCGCCTCCCCCAAGGGGGCCAGGCACACCGACGCCACCCTGCTCGGCGCCGTCCCCGGGATGATCGCACTGCTCGAGCCGACGGCAGCCGACCGCAACTCGATGGTCTTCCCCTTCGCCCACATCGGCGGCATGCTGTGGCTGCTGACCGGCCTGATGGTGGGCTCCACCCACCTGCTGGCCGAAGCCTTCGACCCGGCGACCACCATCCCGATGCTGGCGGCCAACGGCGTCACCCTGGCCGGCACCGGCACCCCCTTCAACCTGGCCTACCTGCAGGCCCAGCGGGAGCTGGCGGCGCGGGAGCCCGGCGCCCGGCTCTTCCCCGAGGTCCGCCTCTTCATGTCCGGCGCCGCGCCCAAGCCCCCGAGCCTGCACGCCCAGCTGCGCGGGGAGTGCGGCGCCGGCATCGTCTCGAGCTACGGCATGACCGAGGCGCCCATCCTCACCTACTGCGGCCCCCACGCCCCCGACGACCGGCGGGCCCGCACCGAGGGCCGGGCGGGTCCGGGGGTCGACCTGCGGATCACCGACCCCGGGGGTGCGCCACTGCCGGCCGGGCAGGAGGGCGAGGTGCGGGTGAGGGGTCCGCAGGTGTGCCGGGGCTATGTCGACCCGGCCCTCGACGCCGAGGCCTTCGACCCCCAGGGCTACCTGCGCACGGGCGACCTCGGGGCACTCGACGCCGGCGGCTACCTGACCATCACCGGGCGTCTCAAGGACGTGATCATCCGCAACGGGGAGAACATCAGCGCCAAGGAGATCGAGGACCTCCTCTTCCTCCACCCCCGGGTCCGGGACGCGGCGGTGGTGGGCCTCCCCGACCCGAGGACAGGCGAGCGGGCGTGCGCCGTGGTGGTGGTGGACGATCCGTCCGACCCGCTCACCCTCGGGGACCTGACCGGTTTCCTGCGCGCCCGCGACCTGATGGTCCAGAAGCTGCCCGAGCAGCTCGAGCTGGTGGACGAGCTGCCCAGGAACCCGGCGGGCAAGGTGCTCAAGCAGGACCTGCGGTCCCGCCTGGCCGACGAGAAGGAGGGCTGACCGTTGCCGATCGACCTGGTCGGGCTGCTCGACCCCCGACGCTGCGCCCTGGTCACCCAGGAGTGCCAGCGCGGCGTGATCGGCGACGCCTCGGTCCTGCCGGAGCTGGCGGCCGAGGCCCAGCGGGAGGCGGTCGGCAACATCGCCCGGCTGGCCGGCACGGCACGCCGCCTCGGGGTGCCGGTCGTCCACTGCCTCGCCCTGCGGCACCCCCGAGGCCTGGGGTCCAACACCAACGCGCGGCTCTTCCGGGCGGTGGCGGGCCGGGAGATCGCCATCCTGCCGGGGACCGAGGAGGCCGGGGTGGTCGACGAGATCGGGACCGACCCGGGCGACCTGGTGCTCGAGCGCTACCACGGGCTGGGCCCGATGGGCGGCACCGAGCTCGACGCCGTGCTGCGCAACATGGGCGTGACGACCGTGGTGGGCGTCGGGGTGTCGGTCAACGTGGCGATGCCGAACTTCGTGATGGACGCCGTCAACGCCGGCTACCAGTTCGTCCTCCCCCGGGACGCCGTGGCCGGGGTGCCCCGGCAGTGGGCGGACCAGGTGATCGACAACATGCTCACGCTGATGGCCACCGTGACCACCACCGACGAGGTGCTGGCCGGCTGGGCCGGGCATCACGAGGGCGGGTAGGACCCGCGCCGCCACTCCGACGAGACCCTCCTCAGGCGGATGCGCCAGCCCCCGGGCGACCGGACGAGGCGGTCGAGGTAGCGGACGCCCACCACCAGGTTCCCGTCGTGGGGGGCACCGGGGGGATCGCCCATCCAGTGGAAGGCCACCGCGTAGGTCTCGACCTCGGCGGTGTCGCCCTCGACCTCCACCAGCTGGTTGCCCATGAAGTGCATGGTGGCGGGGAAGTGCTCGACCCCCTCGACGAGCGACCGGAGGTAGGGCTCGAGCGGCGCCTGGTGGACGGTGCCCTCGACCACCGCGTCCTCCTCGAAGCACGCCCGGACCGCCGCCCAGTCCCGGCGGTCGACCCCCCGGGCGTAGGCCAGGACCACGTCGGCCACCGCCCGCCGGTCCGCCAGTGCCCGCACCTCGGCCGCCAGGTCCTCGATCCCGTCGCCCACCACGGACCCCCTTCTGCCGCCCCGGCCAGCCCCGGCCCAGACGCTCTTTGCCTCCAAAGATTGCAAAGGCTACCGTCATTGACCGCGTGCAACTGGCCTACGGCTTCCCCTTCCACACCGCGCCGCCCCACCTCGAGTTCTGCTCGGGGGAGGCGCTGGCCACCCTGGCCCGGCGGGCGGAGGACCGCGGCTTCGACGCCGCCTTCCTGACCGAGCACCCCGCGCCGTCGCAGGCCTGGCGGGAGGCGGGGGGCCACGACGCCCTCGACCCGTTCGTCGGGCTCGGGCTGGTCGCCGGGGTGACCAGCCGGCTCCGGCTGCTCACCTATCTGACGGTGGTGCCCTACCGGAACCCCTTCCTGCTGGCCAAGGCGGTGGCCACCCTCGACCGCCTCTCCGGCGGCCGGGTGGAGCTGGGCATGGGGGCGGGGTACATGAAGGGCGAGTTCGCCGCCCTCGGGGTCGACTTCGCCGAGCGCAACGCCCTGTTCGACGAGGCCCTCGAGGTCATGGTCGGGGCCTTCACCGGCGAACCCCTGGCCTACGAGGGTCGCCGGGTCCGGGCCAGGGGCAACGCCGTGCAGCCCACGCCGGTGCAGCAGCCCCACCCCCCCTTCTGGTTCGGGGGCAACAGCCGGCGCACCCTGCGGCGGGTCGTCGACCACGCCGGGGGCTGGATGCCCCTGCCCAACGCCCGGGAGAGCGCCCGCCACCTCCACTCACCGCCGCTGGAGTCCCTCGACGACCTGGCGGGCCTGCTCGGCGAGCTCCGGCGGCTGGCCGAGGAGGCCGGGTCGCCACCGCCGCCGGTCATGTACTGCCTCCCGCGTCAGCCCAATCTCGGCCCGCCGCTTACCGAGCTGGTCGGGGCCCTGGCCGACCTCGGCGTCACCTGGGTCAGCGTCAACGGGGAGGGGACCACCATGGCCGAGGCGCTCGACTTCCTCGACCGGTCGGCCGAGGCGCTCCGGCGGACGGCCGCCTGAACGAGCCGGCGTCACCTCCCGCCCACCCCTCGCCTCCTACCCCTCCTTCGCCCCGCCGGACGACCGCCGCGCCCGGGGCAGGCCGAGGTGCCGCTCGGCGATGTTGTTGCGCTGGATCTCCGAGGTGCCGCCGTAGATGGTGGTCACCGGGGCGTGGCGGAGGCTGCGGTCGATCGCGCCCCCGGCGGCCGCCCCGGGCTCGCCGTCGCGCAGCAGCCCGGCCGGCCCGGCCAGCTCGGCGTAGCGGCCGGCCGCCCGCTGGTAGGCCTGCGTGGCGAAGAGCTTGACCATCGAGCCCTCGAGGCTCGGCAGGGCGCCGGTGGCCGCCAGCCAGGCCGACCGCTGGGCCAGCAGCCAGCTCACCTCGTTGTCGACGCGGGCCCGGGCCAGCGCCTCCCGCCAGGACGGCCGGTCGAGGAGCGGGCGGCCGCCGGGGTCGTCGGTCGTGGCCGCCCACCCGCGCACGTGGTGGTAGAGGGCGGTCGACTCGAGGGCCCCGCCGACCACCCCGCGCTCGAAGGCCAGGGCGACCGCCATCACCGACCAACCGTCGTCGACCCCGCCCACCCGGTGGTCGTCGTCCACGATCACGTCGTCGTAGAAGGTGGCGTTGGTGCGCTCGTCCCCCATGGTGTGGACCGGCTGGATGCTCACCCCGGGGGCGTCGAGGGGCACCAGGAACATCGTGAGGCCCCGGTGCTTGGGTGCGTCGGGGTCGGTCCGGGTGAGCAGCAGCACGTACTGGGCGGCGTTGGCCAGCGAGGTCCACATCTTCTGGCCGTTGATCCGCCAGGCGGTCCTGGCCCCGTCGAGCGGCGCGGCCCGGGTGCGGGCGGCCGCCACGTCCGAGCCCGAGTCGGGCTCGGAGTACCCGAGGGAGACGATCACCTCGCCGGCCACGATCCGGGGCAGGACCGCCTCACGCAGCGACGGGCTGGCGCAGCGCGACAGGACGCCGGCCACGATCATGGTGGTGGCCAGGCCGTGGAACGGGGCCTCCGCCAGCTCGAGCTCGCCGAAGACGGCCGCCAGCTCGAATGGGTCGTGCCCGCCCGGGGACCCCGGGATGGCCGCCTCGATCCACCCCCGCTCGGCCATGGCCCGGTGGAGCCCGGCGTGGTGGAAGGTGCCGGTGCGCCGCATCTCGGCCCGGACCTCCTCGGTCAGGTGCTCGGCCAGGAAGGCCCGCACCTCGGCGGCCAGCCGGCCGGCGGCCGGGTTGCGCGAGAACTCCATCAGCCGGCTTCCCCGGCGGCCACCGCCGCCGCCAGCTCGTCGAGCACGCGGTCGAGGCCCCCGCCGGCCAGGGCGGTGCCCCGGGCGTGGCGGTAGAGGCGCTGGGCCTCGTACTCCTCGGCGAAGCCGTAGCCGCCGTGGTACTGCACGCAGGTGGCGGTGGCGACCTTGGCCACGTCGGCCGCGAACAGCAGCGCCATGGCCGCCAGCGCGCCACCGTCGGCACCGGTCACGGAGCGTTCGCCGGTGGTGAGCGCCCAGGCGGCCTCGTGGGCCAGCAGCCGGGCGCCGTCGATGCTGCCGGGCAGCTCGGCCAGCCCGTGCTGCAGCGCCTGAAAGGACCCGATGGGGACGCCGAACTGGTGGCGCTCCTTCACGTAGGCCACCGTCACCTCGAGCGCCCGGTCGGCCACCCCGACCAGGCCGGCGGCGGTCAGTGCCCGCCACTCGGCCACCGCCGCGGCGTACGCCGCCCCGGCCGTCGGGCCCTCGGCCAGGATCCGCCGCCTGCCCTGGCGAAGCGGTCGGTCGGCCATCGGCAGGTCGGCGTGGCTGGTCGGTCCCCTGGCCGGCGGGGGCGCGGTCACAGCCACCAGCGCCTCCCCGTCGAGGGCCACCCCCACCCCGGCCCGGGCGCCCCCGGGGACGAGGGTCGCCGTGCCGGCGGCGGCCGGGTCGGGCGCGAAGGTCGCCACCACCTCGCCGGCGGCGCAACCCGCCAGGTCGGGGTGGTCCGGGTCGTGGCGTGCCAGGGCCCGGACGGCCACCATGTGCTCGACCATCGGCTCGGCCAGCAGGGCCCGCCCGCCCTCCTCGGCCGCCACCACCAGGACGCCCAGCCCGGCCCCTCCGCCCCCGGCGTCCTCGGGGGCGCCCATGCCCCAGACGCCGAGCTGGCCCAGTCGGCGCCCCGGGTCGCCGGCGCCCGCCGCCAGGTCGGCCAGGCCTCGACGAAGGAGCTCGCGCGCCGCCTCCTGGTCGTCGTCGAGGGAGAGGTCCACCAGTCGATCAGCGGGGCACGTCGCCGGCGATGGTCACCCGGTGCAGCACCCGCTCGGCGCCGGCCGTGTCGCCCACGACCGCGTGCTGGGTGCAGCGGTTGTCCCAGATGACCAGGTCGCCCACCTCCCAGCGGTGGCGGTAGCTGTACTCGGGCCGGCCCACCTGGGCGTAGAGGTAGGAGAGGAGGGGGGCGCTCTCCTCGTCGGTCCAGCCGTCGATGCCCTTGGTGTAGTTGGCGTTGACGAAGATGGCCCGCCGTCCGGTCTGGGGATGGGTGCGGAGCACCGGGTGCACGGCGGTCACCGCCTCGGCGTCGAGCCCCGCCTCGGCGGCCAGCGAGGTGCCGGCGTGCACGGCCCGCAGGCCGTCGAGCGTGGACCGGAAGCCCTCGGACAGGCCGTCGTGGGCAGCGGTGGCGCTGGCCCACATGGTGTCGCCGCCGACCGGCGGCAGCGTGCGGGCCAGCAGCAGGGTCAGGGCCGGGGGGCGGGCGGCATGGGTGGTGTCGGCGTGCCAGGTCTGGGTGACCGGGTTCGGGTCGTAGATGCGCATGATGCCCGGGTAGCCCTCGATCGAGGGGACGTAGGGGTGGATGGAGATCTCGCCCCACCGGGCGGCGAACTCGAGCTGGTCCTCGGGCGTCATCGCCGACTGGCCCCGGATGCAGATGACGCCGTGGGTGAGGAAGGCCGCCCGGATCTCGCCGAAGGAGGCCTCGTCCACCCCGGCGTGGATGTCCACGCCCGTGACCAGGGCGCCGAGCGCGCCGGCCAGCTGCCGGACCTCGACTCTGCTCTGCGTGGCGATCATCCGGGCACCTCCTCTCGTCTTCGATAATTTATATGAAATGCCCGGTTGTCCGCCGGGCCGGGGTCAGCCGGCGGCCGCCACCCGGGCGGCCAGGGCGTCCTCGAGGGCCTGCAGGTTGGCGGGCGCCGGGTCGTAGCGGATGTTGTTCTGGTGGATCCTGGGGCCCTCCCAACCGGGCAGGAGGCCCCGCTCGTGGCAGAAGAACTGGGCCTCGACGGTGGAGCCGTCGAGGGCCGGGGCCTCGTCGCTCGAGACCAGCCAGCCGACCACCTTGGCCACCACCTCCATCGGCGCCCCGTCGTTGGCGAGGCCGCACTTGGCCATGTCCTGGCCGATCCGCTCGGTGGCGATGAGGCCGGGCTGCACGTTGTAACAGTGCACCCCCGTGCCGGCCAGCTCGACCGCCAGGAAGCCGGCGATCCGCTGGAAGGCCCCCTTCGAGATGCCGTAGCCCATGCCCCAGCCACCCTCTCCGGCCGGCTTGGTCGGGTCGGCGTAGCCCGAGGCGGAGGTGATGTTGACGATGGTGCCGCCGCCCC
>DAHUYA010000079.1 GCA_027315445.1 Acidimicrobiaceae bacterium
AGGTGGACGGCCAACCCTTCGTCGACCCCGAGGAGGAGGCGGCGGACGTCATCGCCATGCAATAGGTCGGCAGGCGAGGTCCTCGGGAGCATGCCCCGGTGGACCCGCCCCCGACCTGCCGGATCCGTGGAGCCCTCCGCAAGCACCGGCTCGCAGCATCTCGGCGGCCGAGCGACGGGGAGCCCGCCCCGTAGCCCTCGGGGACGTGGCCCGATGAGCCTCGGGTACTGAAGGAGCTCGTCAGCGGTAGTCGATGGCCACCTTGATGGCGCCGGTCTCGCCCTGGTCGGCGATGGTCAGGAACGCCTGGCGCCAGTCGTCGAGCCCGAAGGCATGGGTCAGCATCGGGCGCACGTCCACCCGGTCGGCGGCGACCAGGTCGAGGTAGTGCTCGATACCGTGCTTCCGGACACCCCCCACCTCTTCCACGCCGAAGGCGTTGGAGCCGACCCAGCAGACCTCCTTGAAGTAGAGCGGCGTCCACTCCCAACGCCCGGGGGCGTGCACACCGCTCTTCACCAGGGTCCCCCGGGCCTTCAGGAGACGCACCCCCACCTCGAAGGTCTCGGTCTTGCCGACGGTGTCGTAGACCACGTCGATCCCGCCCGGATGGGCCATCGGCAGCCCGTGCTCCACCCGCCGGAGCCGCCCCCCGGACCACTCGGCCAGCTCCTCGAGCACCTGCTGGCGCGGCTCGTGGGCGACGACCTTGGCCGCCCCGAACCGTCTCGCCATCTCGGCCTGGGCAGGGAAGCGGGCGACCACCGCCACCTCGACGTCGGGGTGCAGGGTCCGAAGGATGGCGACCGCCGCCAACCCCAGGGTGCCGGCGCCGTAGACCAGAGCCTTCCCACCGGGCGCCGGCGGGTGGCGGGTCACCGAGTGGAGGGAGACCGCGAAGGGGTCGGCGAAGATGGCCGCCTCGTCGGTGACCTCGTCCGGCACCGGAAACAGCATCGAGTGGTGCGCCGGCATCAGCTCGGCATACCCGCCGGTCGCGTCCGCCGAAGTGCCGGTGTGGATGCCTGGTGCGATCGGCCCCTCCTCGAAGCTCCAGCACAGGCTGTAGTCCCCCGCCTCGCAGGCCGGGCAGATCGGGCTGACGCCCCGGGGGGCGCACGAGAGCCAAGGGTTGAAGGACACCCGCTGGCCGACCTCGACCCCGCTCGCCTCCGGGCCCAGCTCGACCACGTCGGCCACGACCTCGTGCCCCATCACCTGCGGGAAGGAGCAGAACGCCATCAGCGGGCTGTCCCGCCCGCCTTCGCCGAAGTCGAGGAGGATCTGCTTGGCGTCCGAGCCACAGATGCCGACGAGCCGAGGCTTCACCACCACCCAGTCCGGGCGCAGGGGTCTGGCCTCGGGGATGTCCCGCAGGGCCACCGGACTGACCGCCAGGTTCCGCACCAGCTGGTTGGAGCCCGCCGGCGGCTCGAACGGCTCGGGCTCCACCCCGTAGACCAGTGCCTTCATTGGACCCTCCCCCGGTGGCTCGGGCCCCGCCACGCCGGCGCCCGACGGAACGACACGTCCGCCCTGGGTTTCTACCACCGCTGCGCCAGGCGGGCCCCGGTGCTGGGGAGGGCTCCTCCCCGACCACCAGGCTGCTCCGGACAACGGCCCCTGCCATCGGCGTCCCCCCCGGCCGGCCATGCCTCCAGAGTGGGCGGTTATGGTGGGCGGCGTGGAGCCCCGCCAGGTGTTGTCGATGGACGAGATCGACCTCTCCGACCTCGAGTTCTGGGCCCGGCCGTGGGAGGAGCGCGAGGGTGCCTTCCTCACCCTGCGCCAGGAGCGCCCTCTGGCCCACTTCGCCGAGCCCGACCCCGGCGACACCCCCATCCCGGTGCCGGTGGGCCCCGGTTACCGAGCGTTGGTTCGTCACGCCGACGTCGCCCACGTGAGCCGCCATCCGGAGATCTTCCTGTCAGGGCCAGGAGCGGTGAGCATCCCCGACATGCCGCAGGAGATGGTCGAGTACTTCGGCGGGATGATCTCGACCGACAACCCTCGTCACGCCCGCCTGCGCCGGATCGTCTCGGCGGCGTTCACGCCGAGACGGGTGAAGAGCATCGAGGACGGCATCCAGCTCCGGGCGGACCGGATCCTCGACCGGGTGTGCGACAGCGGGGAGTGCGACTTCGTCACCGAGGTGGCGGCTCCGCTGCCCCTCGAGGTGATCTGCGACATGATGGGCATCGCCCCGGCCGACCAGCCGGCGGTCTTCCGCTGCTCCAACATCATCCTGAGCATGGGCGACCCCGAGTTCGTCCCACCCGAGCAGCACCCCATCGAAGCCTTCCTCAATGCCGGCGCCGAGCTGACCGCCCTGATGCACGATCTCGGCGCCCACCGTCTCGAGCACCCGACCGACGACGTGACCTCGGCCCTGATCAACACGAACATCGACGGCGAGGCCCTGACCCCAGCAGAGCTCTCGTCGTTCTTCATCCTGCTGGTGGTGGCGGGCAACGAGACCACGCGCAACGCCATCAGCCACGGCCTGTGGGCGCTCACCGAGCATCCCGACCAACGGGCGCTCTGGCAGGCCGACGTCGAAGCTGTCGCCCCCACGGCGGTCGAGGAGATCGTCCGCTGGGCCTCACCGGTCATATGGATGCGCCGCACCGTCGGAGAGGACACCGAGCTGGCCGGGGAACGGTTGTCCGCCGGCGACAAGGTCCTCCTCTTCTACAACTCCGCCAATCGCGACGAATCGGTGTTCGAGGAGCCGTTCCGGTTCGACGTTCAGCGATCGCCGAACCCCCACGTCGGCTTCGGCGCAGCCGGTCCTCACTTCTGCCTGGGGGCCCACCTGGCCCGCCGCGAGATCACCGTGATGTTCCGCGAGCTCTTCGCCCGGCTGCCCGACATCGAGGCCACGGGCGAGCCCGACCGGCTCCGCTCCAACTTCATCAACGGCATCAAGCACCTCCCGTGCCGGTTCACCCCGGCCAAGGCGGCAGCAGGACGCTGACCGGTTCGGCCGGCGGTTCGGCCGACACAGGAATTCGGCCTCGAGCGGGCGCGGCCCCGGCGGGTGCTCGGCGGCCCCGGCAGGCGCTCGGCGGCCCCGGCGGGCGCTCGGCGGCCCGGCTCGACTCGGGGCTCCTCGGTTCCGACCGCCGGTCAGCGCAGGGAACGCTTGAACCCGACGTGGCTGGCGGTGAACCCGTGTCGCTCGTAGAACCGCCGGGCGTCGGTCCGGGCGGCGTTGCTGGTCAACTGCACCCGGTAGCAGCCGTCGGCTCTCGCCCGCTCGACCGCCGTCTCCACCAGCAGGCCGCCGATGCCCTGTGATCGGTGGTCAGGGTGGACGTGCACCGACTCGAGCTCGGCGCACCTGCCGCCGTGCTCCTGAAGGTGTCGGAACTCGATGAGCTGGCACACCCCCACCACCTCGCCGTCCCGCTCGGCCACCAGCACGACGTTCCCCGGCGTCCGTCCGATCTCCTCGAGGGCTGACCTGTAGCGGGCGGCATCTCCCGGGTCCTCCTTGCCCTCCACCAGTGCGCCCAACTCGATGAGCAGCACCGCCCGGGCGATGTCCTCGGGCTGGATCTCACGAACGGTGACGCCGGCGGTCTCGTCCGTCGAGGAGGGCATCTCCCGAGTATGTCGGCCTGCCGCGGGGTGTGCGCACGGAATCGGGCGCGACAGCGCCCTCGGTGGCACGCCCTTGGCGGCCGTCAACGACGGCGCAACGCCATCACGTGCAGCGCTCGGTGGCGTTGCGAGTCCAGCGCGGCCATCCGGGGCCGGAGCCTGCGGGCACGCCCGCCGATTCGGCCGCTACGCCCGCCGGTCACCGAATCGAGCAGGGCCCGGTACCAGCTACCCGACCGGGCCGAATCGTCGGACCCGGCCGAGCCACCCAACCGGGCCGAGTCATTCAAGCCGCGGCCCGCCGGGTGGGCGACGACAGCCGCCATGGGCACCGGAGACCCCTCGGCCGCTGCCACCGCCGCCGGCACCAACGAAAGGACCGCACCCGTGGGGGCACCGGACTCGGGGAGGGCGGCTGCGCCGGACACCGGCCCTTGAACGTCTCCCTCC
>DAHUYA010000107.1 GCA_027315445.1 Acidimicrobiaceae bacterium
CCCCGATGGTCAGGGCGCCGGGGTCGAGGACCACCCCCGTGCGCTCTGCCACCGCCGACAGCAGGAGCCCCTTGGCCCTGCGGTGCGCGGCCTGCACGTCGGGGAGGTGAAGGGTGGCCGCGTCGTGGAGGACGGCGTTGTCGAGGCGCCAGCCCGGCAGCTTCTCGTCGAACAACCGCTGGAACGGCGGCGAGATCCAGCTGGCGGCATGGACGCCGTTGGTCACCGAGGCGATCGGGAAGTTGGGGAACATCGCCCGGGTGACCTCGCCGTGCCGGCGCGACACGGCGTTGGCGAACCGGCTGCTGCGCAGTGCCAGCAGCGTCATGTGGAGCACGCCGTCCTCGAGGTAGCCGGCCTGCGCCAGCTCCTCGCGCACCTCGTCGCCCAGCACGTCGGCCACCAGATCGGCCGGGAATCGGTCGTGGCCGGCCGGCACCGGGGTATGCGTGGTGAAGACGCAGCGCCGGCGCACCGCGGCCAGGGCGTCGGCCGGTGTTGCGCCGGTGCCGGCCTCGCGGCGCAAGAGCGCCAGGGCGACCAGCGCCGAATGGCCCTCGTTCATGTGGAAGGTCCGCACGTCCCGGTGCCCGACGGCTTCGAGGACGGCCGGGGTGGCGAGACCGAGCACCGCCTCCTGGCAGAGGCGGTGGCGGAGGTCCCCCCCGTAGAGCTGGTCGGTGATCGCCCGGGCCCCGGCGTCGTTGGGCTCGAGGTCGGTGTCGAGGAAGTACAGCGGCACCCGGTGGCCGCCCGCACCCTCGAGGTGCAGGCGCCAGGCGCCGACCTGCACCGGACGTCCCTCGAGGAAGAGCTCGACGCGGACGTCGAGCTGCTCGAGCCGGTCGGCCGGCGTCCAGTGGACCGGTTGCTCGCTCTGGTCACCGTCGACGTCGAGCCGCTGGCGGAAGTAGCCGTCCCGGTAGAGCAGGGTCACCCCGATCAGCGGGAGCCCGAGGTCGGCCGCCGCCCGCAGGTGGTCCCCCGCCAGCACCCCGAGTCCCCCGCTGTAGCTCGGGAGCCCGTCGTCGACGGCCACCTCCATCGACAAGTAGGCCACGCTCGAAGGCACGCCGGCGGGACGACGGGTCGGTCGTTGCATGCGCTGCTCTCCTCAGGCGGTCCTGCGGCACCGGCGCCGCCCTCGGGCTGCCACCGTCCACGCCGGGCGACACCTGCCGCCCGGCACAGGACCGTACCCCCCGAGCGAGGGGCCCGGGGCACGCGGCCGGCGAGACGGGGCCCCGGTCCCACCCCCTGGAGCAGGCGCCGGAGGCGGCCCCGCACCACCAGCCACCCGGCCCGCCTACGCTGAACGGCGCCACCCCAGTTCCGAGGCCACATGACGAAGCACGCCGCCACGCCGCCCACCAACGAGAAGGGCACCCCCACGGCACCGCCGCCCCCGCCGGCCTGGCGCCACTACCTCTGGATCATCGCCCTCGGCCTGTTCATCCTCCTGTACCTGAGCCTGCCCGCCACCCAGGGCCAGCAGCCGGTCACCCTGACCTACAGCCAGTTCCTCCACGACGTGTCCGCCCACCAGGTCAAGACCGTCTCGCTGGGCGCCGGGGGCGCCTCGAGCACCGGCACCCTGACCAACGGAAAGCAGTACACGACCGTGGTGCCCTCCCAGGCCGGCCAGGCGCTGCTCGACCAGCTGCAGAAGGACGGCGTGCAGATCACCGCCCAGAGCACCGGCACGTCGTTCGGCACCGAGGTCCTCTCGTGGGTCATCCTCCTCCTCCCGTTCCTCATCCTCGGCTACCTCTGGTGGCGCCTCTCCAAGGGGGCGGCGAGCCGGATGCAGGGGGCACTCGGGATCGGTCGGTCCACCGCCAAGCTCTTCGACGAGGAGCGGCCCAAGACGACCTTCGCCGACGTGGCCGGCTACGAGGGGGCCAAGGCCGAGATCCGGGAGGTGGTGGACTTCCTCCAGCAGCCCGACCGCTACGTGCGGGTCGGGGCCAACCCACCCCGGGGCATCCTCATGGTGGGGCCGCCGGGGACAGGCAAGACCCTGCTGGCCCGGGCGGTGGCCGGCGAGGCGAACGTGCCGTTCTTCTCGGTGACCGGCTCGAGCTTCGTCGAGATGTTCGTCGGCGTGGGGGCGGCCCGGGTGCGCGACCTGTTCGAGCAGGCCAGGAAGCGATCGCCGGCCATCATCTTCGTCGATGAGGTGGACGCCATCGGACAGCGGCGGGCCGGCGCCGGCAGTGTGGTGGCCAACGACGAACGGGAGCAGACGCTCAACCAGCTCCTCGCCGAGATGGACGGCTTCGACCCGGCCAGCGGGATCGTGGTGCTGGCCGCCACCAACCGGCCCGAGGTCCTCGATCCGGCCCTGCTGCGTCCCGGGCGGTTCGACCGCCAGATCACGATCCCCCTGCCCAACCTGTTCGAACGGGTGGCCATCCTGCGGGTCCACTGTCGAGGCAAACGGCTGTCGCCCGGGGTCGACCTCGACGTGGTGGCCCGGGGGACGCCGGGGTTCTCGGGCGCCGACCTCGCCAACCTGGTGAACGAGGCGGCCATCAACGCCGTCCGGGCGCAGCGGGAGGTCCTCGAGGCGGACGACTTCGACGAGGCCCGCGACCGGATCATCCTCGGACGGCGTGAGGGGTCGAACGTCCTCATCCCCGAGGAGAAGCACGCGGTGGCGGTGCACGAGGCGGGCCACGCCGTCGTCGCCGCCTATTCGGACCGGGCCGACCCGGTGGCCAAGGTGACGATCCTGCCCGCCGGTCAGGCGCTGGGCGTGACCCAGCAGCTGCCCCTCGTGGAGCGGCACCTCTACGGCGAGGACTACCTCTACGAGACCCTGGCCGTCTTCCTCGCCGGCCGGGCCAGCGAGCTGATCCTTCTCGGCCAGGGCTCGACCGGTGCGGCCAACGACCTGGCCAAGGCGACCGACCTCGCCACCAAGATGGTGCGGGAGTTCGGGCTCTCCCCGGCGGTGGGCCCGGTCGGGTACCCCGCCGGGGGTTCGGTCTTCCTCGGCGGGGGCGGCGCGGGCTTCTCGAGCCGTCCGTTCGCCGAGCAGACCCAGGCGGCGATCGACGACGAGGTGGCCCGGCTGCTGCGCCAGGCGGAGGAGCGAGCGGTCGGCGTCCTCCGCCAGCACCAGGACGTCCTCGAGCAGCTGGTCGATCGCCTCCTGGCCGACGAGACGGTCGACGGCTCGACCGTGTACCGGCTGGCCGGCCGACCCGAGCCGACCGGTGGCGAGGGCGTCACGGTCGCCCCCGGACGGGCGGCCGCCGCCGAGCGTGCCGCACCGACCCCGGCCAGCGCCCGGACGCCCGACACGTCGACCGGCACCGGGACGACCGACAAATCGGCGCAACCCCTCCCCGGCCCCCGCCGTTCCCCCACCGCCCGACCGGCAACCGAGGATGCTCGTTGACCGGACCGCCTCCCTGACGTAGTATCCGACGTATCGGACACACTGTCCGATACCAATGGCTCCGGAGGTGCCCGGCATGGCGCAGACCCGCACCGACGTCCGCCCGGTCGACCTGGCCGACTCCCGCTCCTACGTTCCCGGCGTGCCCCACCAGTACCTGGCGTGGCTGCGGGCCAACGAACCGATCCACTGGCAGCCCGAGAAGGACGGCCCGGGGTTCTGGGCGGTGACCAAGTACGACGACTGCGTCACCGTGAACCGGGACTGGGAGCGCTACTCCTCGGCCCGCCGGGGCGTGATGCCCTTCGAGCTGACCGACGACGAGGTCGCCCAGCAGAGCCTGATGATGGTCAACATGGACCCGCCGCTGCACACCCGGTACCGCCGCCTGGTCAACAAGGGGTTCACCCCGCGGATCGTTCGGGATCTCGAGGCGGACATCCACCTGCAAACCGATCGAATCATCGACGAGGTCTGCGAGCGCGGCGAGGCCGACTTCGTCACCGAGATCTCGGCCGAACTGCCCCTGCGGGTGATCGCCGAGCTGCTCGGCGTGCCGGCCGAGGACCGGCACCGGGTGTTCGACTGGTCGAACCGGATGGTCGGCAACGAGGACCCCGAGTACGGCCTGACGGTCGAGGACGCCATGGCGGCCTCGCTCGAGCTCTACTCCTACGCCAGCCGCCTCTACACCGAGAAGCGCCTCGACCCCCACGGCGATCTCATGAGCGTGCTCACCGAGGTGGAGGTCGAGGGGGAGCGGCTCTCCGAGCTCGAGCTCGAGCTGTTCTTCCTGTTGCTGACGGTCGCCGGCAACGAGACCACCCGCAACCTGATGTCGGGTGCGATGGCCGCCTTCTTCGAGTTCCCCGACCAGTGGGAGCTCCTGCGCTCCGACCGCTCCCTGCTGCCCGGGGCGGTCGAGGAGATGCTGCGGTTCGTCAGCCCGGTCATGAACTTCCGACGCACCGCCACCGAGGACCTCGAGCTGCGGGGCACACCGATCGCCGAAGGCGGCAAGGTGGTCTTCTTCCACTGCTCGGCCAACCGCGACGAGGAGGTCTTCGAGGACCCGGACCGCTTCGACATCCGGCGGGACCCGAACCCCCACATCGCCTTCGGGGGTGGCGGCCCCCACTTCTGCCTCGGCGCCAACCTGGCCCGCATGGAGATCAAGGTCATGTTCGAGCACCTGCTCGACCGGCTCCCGGATCTCCGCCCGAACGGAGAGATGAAGCGGTTGCAGTCCCAGTTCATCAACGGGGTCAAGCATCTGCCGGTCGGATTCTCGCCGGCCGCGCCGATACGTCGCTGAATGGTGACTCGACGCCGGCCGGGGCGCCGCGCACGCCGGCATCGGGGTCGCTGAGGATGCCCCGTCGGTCCCCCGCCGAGCTTCGCGAGGTCATCCGCGACTTCCGGCGGGACCAGGTGATCGAGGTCGCCCAGCGGCTGTTCGGCGAGCGCGGCACCACCGAGATCCCCATGGACGAGATCGCCGCCGAGGCCGGCGTGGCGCGCTCGACCGTCTACGTGTACTTCGCCAACCGCGACGAGCTGCTGCGGGCCTGCCTCGAGCGGATGCACCACCAGCTGCAGGACGACCTGGCCGGGAGATGGGAGACCGCCCGCGAGCCCGAGGAGAGGCTGCGGGCCGTCGTGCGCGGGCTGCTCGAGCGGATCGACGAACAGCCGGCGTTCTTCCGCCTGGCCATGGCCACCCAGGCAACCGGGAACCGACCGGGCGCCGCCGCGGTGGACGCCGCCCTCGCCCTCATCGGGCTGGACGTGGCACGCCTCGTCGAGGACGTGATCGGCGACGGGATGCTGGCCGGGCGTTTCCGGACGACCGACCCGAGCCGGACGACCGCCCTGGTCGGCCAGCAGTTGTTGGGGGCCATGTCGGTCCGGGCCGCCGAGACGGACCCGGCCTCGCTCGACGACGCCACCAACGAGCTCTGCGACTTCCTGCTGCACGGCCTGCTGGGCCGGCACTGACCCGCGCCGCCCGGCCCCACCCCGGCGCTCACTGCCCCAGCCGGCCGCCCGGCCTGTTGGTGGCGCCGGCCCGGGCGCTCGGGACGTCGACCGGGGCGGCCCCCACGCCGTCGGCGGCGTCGACGCCCGGCTCCGCACCGGAACCGGGCTCGGCGCCGTTCGACCCGGCCGGCAGGCCCGCCACGTCGACTTCCGGCTCTCGGTAGACGAACCGGCCGCCCCGGAGCCAGGAAGCCCCGGCGGCCACCAGACAGGCGATGATCGAGAAGTCGAATGCGGCGTGCAGCCCGTTGCGGAACGGGCCCGAGATGAGGGACGGGAAGAAGCCGCGGCCGGTCAGCACGCCGCGCTGGGCGGTGGACACGTGGGCCAGGACCCCTCCCCCGAGCAGATGGGCCACCGGGCTGTACCCG
>DAHUYA010000120.1 GCA_027315445.1 Acidimicrobiaceae bacterium
CGCGAGGCCCTCGACCGCGGGTGGTGGCAGGGGCTCGACCAGCCGCGGCCGGAGAACCCGCCGCACGTCCTCATCGAGTGTGGCGGCAACATGCTGCGGCGCACCCGGGGTGGATGGACCCAGCTCGGCTCGGCCCTGTGGGACCGCCTGGAGCTCATCGTGTCGATCGACTTCCGCCTGAACTTCACCGGGCTGCACTCGGACATCGTGCTGCCCGCCGCTCAGCACTACGAGAAGGTCAACTTCCACATCCCGACATCGCACGTCATGAACTTCACCTTCTCGGACCACAACGCCGAGCCGGCGGGCGAGGCCAAGCCCGAGTGGGAGATCTACCAGCTCCTGCTGCAGAAGTTCGCCGAGCGGGCCGAGGCCCGGGGGCTGGCCGAGTACCGCAATCGCCACGGCGTGGAGTTCCGGCCGTCGACGCTGTGGGACGCGTTCACCCTGAAGGGCTATCTCCAGGAGGAGGAACAGCTCTTCGACGAGATCTTGCGCGACTCGGTCTACGCCGGCACCCTTCCCGAGCGTACCGACATCACCCGGCTGCGCCAGGTCGGCTACGAGCGCTTCGTGGGCTGGGGGTCGAGCCCCTTCGCCTTGGCCCAGGCTTCGCCCCTGTACCCCGACAAGACCCACACCCCCTTCCGCGACCACGTCGAGAGGGGCTCGCCCTTCCCCACCTACGCCCGTCGGGCCCAGTTCTACATCGACCATCCGTGGTGGCTCGAGGCGCACGAGGAGCTCCCGTGCCACAAGCCCAACCCCTTGCCAGGAGGCGACCACCACCCACTGCGCATGACCTCGGGACACAACCGCTGGAGCATCCACTCCATGAACCAGGCCAACCCGGTGATCCTCCAGACGCACCGGGGCGAGCCGGCGGTGGAGGTGTCCCCCGTCGACGCCACAGCCCGCGGGGTGTCCGACGACGACCTGGTCCGAGTCTTCAACGACATCGCCTCTTTCACGGCTCGCGCCAAGGTGGCCGCCGGGGTGCGCCCGGGCCAGGTGATCTCCTACAACGGCTGGGACGGGCACCAGTACCGCGACTGGAGCGGCGCCAACGAGCTCGAGGCCGGTCTGGTCAAGTGGATCGCCTTCGCCGGCGGCTACGGCCACATCAACTACACCAACGCCGAGTGGCAGCCCATCCCGGTGGACCGCGGCTTCCCCTGCGACTTCGAAGCGGCCCCCAGGGCGGCGCCCCGTCGCCCGTCTCGTTAGGAGGTGGCGCCGTGCGCGTCCCAGAGATCACCGACGACCCCCTGCAACCGGCCGACGCCGCCTGGCGCGAGCTGTCCTCCCAGACAGTGCCCCTCGTGCCGGTGCCTCTCGAGAGCCAGCCGAACGAGTACATCCGCACCGCCTGGGAGGGCCGGCCCTACGGGCGGGTGGGCGAGGTGCAGGTAGCGGCGGCCCGCCACGGCGAACGGCTCTTCGTACGCCTCGAGTGGGCCGACGCCGCGGAGCCGAACACCGAATTCCCCGACGGAGCCGGCGTCTTCTTCCCCGACTCCGCCGACGACGGCCCGCCGGTGACCATCGGGTCGCGTGCCGCACCGGTGCGGCTGTGGGCCTGGCGGGACCGCCTCGTGGTGCAGCAGGACCTCCCGGCCGTGCGCGATCTCGTGGCCAGCGGTCCCGGGGTGTTCCAGCCCGTGGGGCCGCGCCCCGAGCCCGATCCGGACGAAAGGCCAGGCGGCCCGTCGGAGGTCTCGACCGGCTGGGCACTGGCCGACGGTCGATGGGCCGTCGTGGTCTCCGGCAACGTCGGGGCCGCCGCGTCGGGACGTATGGGTGTCGTCGTATGGGACGGCTCCAACGAGGAGCGGGCAGGGATCGGCGCGGTCACCCCCAGCTGGGTGCCCCTCGCCGTGGCCTGACCCAAGGAGGGAGCAACGGTGAGCAGCCGCATCGAGAGCGGACCCGACGTCACCGGCAACGGCCACGCCGGGCACCCCGCCGGCCAGGTGGCCATGGTGTTCGACCTCAACAAGTGCATGGGGTGCCAGACGTGCTCCGTCGCCTGCAAGGTGCTGTGGACCCGGGGGGAAGGCGAGGACCACCAGTGGTGGATGACGGTCAACACCCAGCCCGGTCTCGGCACACCCAAGGGGTGGGAACAGATGGGCGGCGGGCGGCCCGACGGCCGTCCGAAGCCGGGACACCAGCCCGGGCGCGCCGAGTTCGGCGGCGGGTGGAGCTTCAACTACGACGAGGTGTTCTACGGCGGCAAAGGCCGGTCGGTGCACCTGCAGCCCACGGACACCGGCGACGGCACCACCCGATGGGGGATGAACTGGGACGAGGACCAGGGCGCTGGCGAGTACCCGAACTCCTACTACTTCTACCTGCCCAGGCTGTGCAATCACTGCACCCACCCGGTGTGCGCCGCCGCCTGTCCCACGGGTGCGATGTACAAGCGCGCCGAGGACGGGGCCGTGCTGCGGGACGAGGAGCTGTGCCAGGGCTCGCGCTTCTGCATGGAGGCCTGTCCTTACAAGAAGATCTACTTCAACTACACCCGGGGGGTGGCCCAGCACTGCATCTTGTGCTTCCCGCGGCTGGAGCAAGGGGTGGCCCCCACCTGCGCCCGGCAGTGCCCGGGGCGGCTGACCTTCGTGGGCATGCTCTCCGACCCCGAGGGGCCCATCCACAAGCTCGTCCACCAGTGGGAGCTGGCCCTGCCGCTGCACCCCGAGTACGGCACAGAGCCGAACATCTTCTACGTGCCCCCGCTGGCGCCCTACCGGTTGCACGACGACATGTCGATCGACTACGAGACACCGCGGATCCCACCGGAGTACCTCGAGTCCCTGTTCGGCCCGAAGGTCCACCAGGCACTGGCCACGCTCAAGACCGAGCTCGAACGAGTCCGGGCGGGAGGGACCTCCGAGATCCTCGACACCCTGATCGTGTATCGCTGGCCCGAGCTGTTCGGACCGTTCACCACCGACCCCGCCCAGCTGGAGCGGACCCCGGAGAAGGTGGCGGTGGCGCTGAGGTCCAAGCCGGCCGGCAACGACCACGGCTGAGGCCCACGACACAGAAGGCACGAGGAGGCCACATGTTCACGTACTCATTGTCTGGGCTCGACATCAAGGCGGTGCCCGACCGCACCGAGGAGGTCGAGGAGAACGAGACGACGGCGCGCAGTGCCGTCTACCAGGTCCTCGGCGCCTTCTTCGCCGGCGCCGATCGCGACCACTACGAAAAGGCCCGCCAGGGCTTGTGGGCCAAGGAACTGGCCGGAGCGGCCGCGCTGCTGCCGTTCGCCTTCGACGTCGGCGAGCCCATCCTGCCCCCCGACGTCGGCCCCGACGCCTATCTCCAGGAGCACCTCAGGCTGTTCGGCGAGGGCCGACAGAGCCGATTGTGCGCCGGGTACGGCGCGGAGGACCGGGCGGCGCTGGAGGCGCCCGTGCGCAGGGAGTACGAGTACTACGGATTGTCGGTCAGCCTCGAGGGCGGGCGGTCGCCCGACCATCTCACCATCGAGTGCGACTTCATGCAGTACCTGTCGTTCCGCGAGGCGGCGACCGGCTCCGAACGGTTGCGCACCTCGTACCGCCGGGCCCAACGCGACTTCCTGGAGCGGCACTTGCTGAGCTGGTTCCCCGGGGTAGTCGCCTCGGTGGGGGCGCTCGATCCCAAGATGCCGTTCTCGTGGGGGCTCGAGCGCCTCGAAGCATTCCTACACGCAGACAGCGACTATGTGACCCATCTCCTCGACCCGTGAGCCCCCGCTCGCCTGACAAGGGGGGTCCGCCACCATGAGCACGGAGGACAGCTACCGCAGGCGATGGTGCTGGGATCGCGTCACCTGGGGCACGCACTGTGTCAACTGCCTGGCGTCGTGCTCCTACCGCGTCTTCGCCCGGGGCGGCACCGTGGCGTTCGAGGAGCAGGGCGGGACCATCGAGCCCGTGGTCCAAGGCGTCCCCGACCTCAACCCCCTGGGGTGCCAGAAGGGCAGTGCCTGGAGCGCCCAGCTGTCGAGCGAGGACCGAGTGCTCCATCCGCTCCGGCGCGTGGGCGAGCGAGGCAGCGGGCGCTGGGAGCAGACCACCTGGGACGAGGCCCTCACCGAGGTGGCCGACGCCATGCTCGACGCCATCGACGAGAACGGCGTGGAGTCGGTGGTATTCGAGGAGAGCGTCGAAGGAGGCCTGCTGTCGCAAGCTTCCTTCCTTCGCCTCGCCTCGCTGCTCGGGGCCGTGACCCTCGACGCCAACGGTCTGGTGAACGACCTCCCGACCGGACAGCACATCACCTTCGGCAAGTTCTCGTGCGCCAGCACGGTCGACGACACCTTCCGGTCGGACCTGCTGCTGCTGTGGCACTCGAACCCGGCCTACACGTCGATCCCCTACCACCACTTCATCACCGAGGCGCGATATCGGGGAGCGACCGTCGTCAGCATTGCGCCCGACTACAACGCCTCCGCAGTCTCCTCCGACCTGTTCGTGCCGATCCGCCCCGGTACCGACGCCGCCCTGGCCCTGTCGATGTGCCACGTCCTGCTGGCCGAGGACAGAGCGGACCTGGACTTCGCCGTCGCCCAGACCGACCTGGCACTGCTGGTCCGCACCGACACCGGACGCTTCCTACGCCAGCGCGACATACGCCGCGGTGGGGCCGAGGACCAATTCTTCCTTTGGGACCTGTCGGTCGGGTTACGGAACGCCCCGCGCGCCACGCTCCGGCTCGAGGACATCACGCCGGCCCTGCGCGGGAGGTGGCCGGTGGATCTGGCCGACGGGAGCACCACCGAGGTCACGACCGTCCTCGAGCTCCTCGAGCGCCGGTTGGCCGACTACGCCCCCGAGCGAGCGGGCGAAGTGTGCGGCGTAGCGCCGTCGACCATCCGCCACCTGGCGCACCTCGTGGCCGACCGCCGCTGCAAGATCCTCGAGGGGTTCAACGCGCCGAAGTACTACCACGGGGACCTCATGGAGCGGTCCATGTGCCTGCTGCTCGGGCTGACGGGCAACTGGGGCAGGCCGGGCACCGGCATCCAGGGCCTCGCCTTGGCCGGCCTGGACGGGTACCTGCTGTTCCCCATGAAGACGCGCAAGGGTCTCGAGGAGACCGAGCGCTTGATCGAGGGTATCGAGCAGGTGGTCGCGACGATGCGGGCCAAGGACCCCGAGGCCACTGACGAGATGTTGGGCAACCAGCTCCTGGCCCTGGCAGCCAGCTCCGGGACCTCGGCCCCTCCAGTCTTCTTCAACTACCACCACGCTGGCTACCGCCAGGCCTGGAACCGGACCGAATGGTCCGACCCGGCCATGGCGCGGAGCTTCGACGCCTACTTGGCCGACGCCGTACGCCGAGGCTGGTGGGGCGGTGTGGTGCGCCCGGGAGCGGCGACGCCGCCGAGGGTCCTGTTCACCGTGGGCACGAACCCGCTGCGCCGCTCCCGGGGAGGACGGACCCGGCTCCTGGCCGACCTGTGGCCCAAGCTGGAGAAGATCGTCGTGGTGGACTTCCGGATGTCGACCACCGCCCTCCACGCCGACATCGTCCTGCCCTCGGCCATGCAGTACGAGCGGGTGAACCTCCAGTACCCGATCACGCACAGCTTCCGGCTGAGCTTCTCCGATGCGGCCACGCCTCCGCGCGGCGAGTCCCGCACCGAGTGGCAGATCTTCTCGGCCTTGGCCGCGAAGCTGTCGGAGCGGGCCGTCGAGCGCGGACTGCTCGAGTACGTCGACGGGCGCCGCCAGACGCGGCGGCTCGACCGCCTGGGCGAGGACTTCGTGATGCAGGGGGGGTTCGCCTCGGAGGACGAGGTCGTCGACGAGTGGGTCCGCGACTCTGCCGCCGCCGGCACCCTGCCCCCGGGGACCTCCGTGGAGACCCTGCGTCGCGACGGCAGCGTCAGGTTCACCGGGCTCGGCATGTTCGCCCCGGGGCTGTCGGTGGCCGCCGACGTGGCACCGTCGAAGGTCCTGACCGCCTTCTCGTGGCACGTGGAGCAGGCGCTGCCCTTCCCGACGCTGACCCGGCGTGCTCAGTTCTACATCGACCACCCGTGGTTCATCGAAGCCGACGAGCATCTCCCGCGCCACAAGGAGCCGCCGCGCATGGGAGGCAACTGGCCCTTCACCCTCACGAGCGGGCACTCGCGATGGACGGTCCACTCGATCAGCATGGGCAACCGCTTTCTCCTCGGCACCCACCGAGGCCGGCCGCTCGTCGTCGTGAGCGAACACGATGCCGCCTCCCTGGGCGTGGCCGACGGGGACGAGGTGCGAGTGAGCAACGACCACGGTGCCTTTGCGGCCATGGCCCGCGTCACGGCCCGGATCCGTCCGGGCCAGCTCGTCGTCTACAACGGCTTCGAGCCGCACATGTACCCGCGCTGGGAAGGGGCCAACGAGGTGGAGCCCGGCATGGTCAAGTGGCTGCACCTCGTGGGCCGCTACGGCCATTTGCGCTACCTGCCCTTCGGGTGGCAGCCGGTGCCGGCCGACCGAGCGGTGCTGGTGAGACTCGAGCGGGTCGCGCCACTCGAGCCGGACGAACCGGACGAACCGGACGAGGCGGATGGGGGGCACGTCCCCGCCGGGGCGGTTTCGGCCGGGGGAAGGGAGGAACAGTGAGGTTCGGGCGAGCGCACTCCGAGCACGACGAGCGGCCGCCGGGCTCGGCACCCGGGCCCGAGGACCTGGCCCTCCTGCACCGGGCCTTCGACTCGGACGTGTCTCTGTTCCGCCTGCTGTCCACGCTGCGCACGCGACGCATCGGGCTCGGCTACCGGGCCGAGACCGGCGAGGAGGAGGTCTTCTCCTGGTCGAGCGGCCGGGCCGTGACCCAGCCACGTGGTCCGCTGCACCACCTGTCGGCGGCCGAGCCCGTGCCCCTGACGGAGGTGGAGGAGGCCCTGCTGTGCTGGGCCGCCCTCGGCCCCAACGGCGTCATCCTGGCCGACGTGGCCGTGCATGGCGGGCTGGCCGGGCTGGTGTCGTGGGCCGGTCGGACCGTGCCGTCCTCGTCCAACGACCTCGCCGTCGACCTCTTCGTGGTCAACGACGCCGGCGTCTGGCTCTACCGGCCGACCACCGAGCGCCTCGCCCCGGTCGAGATCAGCGGCCCCGAGGACCACGGCAAGGTGCTCGAGTGGTACCGCCAGGGGCGCCGGCGCTTGAGCGCCCGGCGCCCGGACGTGGGGTGGCCGTCGGGACCGGAAGGCACCCGGAACGTGAGCCCGCTGGGACCCGGCCAGTACAACCTGAACCGCCCGGGGAGCACCTGGCTGCTGCCGGTCGGGGACGTGGGCCTCGAGTGGTTCAACCAGTTGCTGTTCTCCTACGAGTGGTCGGGCTTCTACCTGATGGACCCCGACACCGACGAGCCGGCCGGCTGCGAGCAGTGGATACGCCCCGGCTTCCTCGAAGTGGGGTTCCCCGTGCCGGCCTTCGACGACCTGGCGCTCATGCTGCACGCCGGCCAGGTCGGCTGTGTGGTGCAGAACATAAGGCTGGCTTGCGAGGCGCTGGGGCTGGGGGCCTGGACGACGGGCTCGTACGCCGACGACCTGGTGCTGGGTGCCTACCCGGAGGTGGCCAAGGGCCTCGGCTTCGACTTCCTCGAACGCGACCCGGCAGCCAACCCGTCGCGCACGACCACCTGCCTGGGCCTGCCCGGCGTCAAGGACGCCGTCGTGGTCCCCTCGCCTCGCTTCCCCGACGCCGCCTCGGCCGTCCGCTACGTCAAGGAGCTGCGCTACGCCCCCGGGGCCCAGTTGGCGCGCCAGGACAACTGGTCGCTCCGCAGCGGGGGGCCGTACCGGCCCGACGTGCTCGAGGAGATCCTCGAGCATCCCCGGTCCTACGCGTCGGACTGGGCCGAGGAGGCCGCCATCGCCACCGTGGAGTACATCGTGGCCAAGCACGGCTGCTGCCCGGCCTACGTCAACCCGATGCGGGCGAAGCTGTCCGTGCAGGTGCATCACGTCGACCAGTCCTTCTACCGATCCTTCGGCACCGGCAACGGGCGGCCCTACGCGCTGACCCCGGCCATCCTCGAGCACTTCGGCACCTGGCACGAGGGGGCCCATGACCCAACGGCGCCCACCGGAGAGGACTGATGACGGCGACCTGGGTGCAAGTGCTGGGCGCCTTTCTCCACCTGCTGGCCGTGGCCGTCTACCTCGGTGGGTCGGTGGCCATGGAGTTCGTGCTGGGACCCGCCCAGCGGTTCGTGCCCCCGGCCCAGGCCCAGGTCATCGGCCAGCGCACGGCCGACCGCTTCCTAGTGCTCGTTTGGGGAGCGCTGGCGCTGCTGCCGGCCAGCGGGGCGTTGCTGTTCTTCTCACTGTCCGACCAACACACCTTGAGCGGCACGAAGTTCTTCACCACCCGCTACGGGCAGACCCTCCTCGCCATGATCGTGCTGTGGGCCGTGCTGGTGGCGAACGGGGCCATCATCACCTTCGTGCTGCGACCCCGCCTGGCCCAGCGGGCCAGCGCCCAGCAGGGGGCAGCGGGTGTGAGTCGGCGGCTCGAGACGATGCAGTCGGCGGCCACCTGGGTCTCGCGCATCACCAGGGCCGACCTCGTCATCGCCCTTTTCGTCGTGCTGCTCGGCGCGTCCCTGGCCTACGGGGGCGGGCTCCTGTGAGCAGGAGTCGACCGTGATGCGCCTGTTGATCGCCTTCGTGTTCACCGCCGCCCTGTCGGTCTACCTCGGCGGGGCGCTCGTCATGGAGCTGGTGTGGCGTCCGGCGCAACGGGCCGTCCCGCCTGCCCAGGTCGGAGTGGTCTGCCAACGCATGGGCCGGCGATGGCGCTGGGTGGCGTCGGGGACGCTGGGGCTCGTGGCCGCCGCTTGGATCTTCTGGCCCCGATCGCCAGCACCAGACTGGGCCGCCCCACTGAGCGTGCTGTGCTGGGGATCGCTGGCGGCCCTGGTGCTGACCATGGGGGTCCTGCTCCACCCGAGGTCGCACGCCCGAGGGCGGGCGGCCGCCGACGGAGCCGCCCACGCCGCCGCCCGCCGGCGGCGCCTGCGGGCCATGCGGGCCATGGACGTCCTGCTGCGCATGGAGCTGGCCGTGGCCGTGGCGGCGGCCGTGCTGGCCGCGCTCCCGGGCGCGCCGGGTGCCGGAGGGGGGCGCTAGGTGCCCAAGACGATCGCCACCACCCCGTCGTGGTACTGGCCCGAGGGGGTGCCGCGTGTCCTCGGCGTGCCGCCCTACCGCCTCGAGGAGCTCCTCGTCGAGCGCTGGGCGCAGCGACGGCCGCCCGCGCATCCACTGGTGGTGTCCTCCGACGATCGCGCCGACGCGGCGGAGCTGTCCGCCCGCGTCGGCGCCGCGGCGCGCGCCATCGGCGCGACGGTGTCCCCCGGGGGTCACGTGGCGGTGGCCGCCGGCCCCACGGCGGAGGGCGCCGTCCTCGTGCTCGGGGCGCTTGCCTCGGGTCGCCAGGCCCTGCTCGTGGCGCCCGAGGGTGACACGGCCGGCGTGGCGCGGCCACCGGCCGGCGAGCTGGCGGCGGCCGAGTTGGCGGTGGGGGACGCCGGGGGCGCCGTCGAGCTGAAGGGAGCCGGCCTCGAGGCGATGCGCCTGGACACCCTGGTCGCCCGCGACCCCGGCGACGGCGACGGACGTCAGGGGGCGGCGGTGGCCGACCTGCGGGCGCCGGCCGCCTGCCTGGGGGGCCGCACCGGCCCGGCCTGGCATTCGCACCGCTCGCTCGTGGCCGGCGCCCTGGCGCTGCAGGCCTTTCTCGGCACCACCGACGACACGGTCTGGCTCTCGACCTTCTCGCCGTGCACCTGGCCGGGCCTGCTCGGCCTGTCGACGGCGCTGCTGGCCGGTTCGACGCTGGCCCTGGCCGAGCCGGGCGACGCGGCGCGACAGACGGCCGACGAGACGCAGGCGGCCTGGGTGCTCGCCTCGCTGGCCGACGCCGTGCCGACCTGGGGCGGGCGGCGCCGGCGCGGTGCGGAGCCTGGCCCCCGAGCCGTGCTCGTCACCGTCGACGGCCCCTTCGATCCCGACGAGCGCCGGGCGGTGGCGGCCGGTGCCAATGCGGCGGCGCTCACCCTTTTCGGCATGGCCGAGACCGGGCTGGTGCTCGCCTCGCACCCGAGCTGGTACCTCGACGAGTCGGTGGGCATCCCGGTGCCGAACATGCACGTGGTGCCGGCCGATCCCGACACCGGCGAGCCGATCTCCACGATGTGGGAGCTCGTCGACCATGCCATGGTCTCGGTCTGGTCGCCGTCGCTCGCCCTGGGCGCCGACGGCGCCGAGGGCGGGGCCGCGGCGAGGGGCGCACCGGGCCGCTTCGCCACCGGGGTGCTGGCAGCCTCGGACCCGAACGGGATGCTCTACCTGGTCGAGGAGTGGTGAGCACCGTGTACGGCGAGCTCGTCGGGATCACCGACGAGGATCGGTGCTGGAGCGCCACGGAGCCGGACCACGGCAGCAACGGGATCACGGCCCGGCGCGACCACGCGACGCCCTCCCTCAGCCAGTCGGGCGGTGTCGCGAGAGATGGGAGCGGAGCGGTGCCCATGTCCGACGACCGGCTCCCGTCGCCGCGGCGGGCGACCGGGTCCAAGTGGCGCTCCGAGACGGTCGCGGAGACAGGCGGCATCGAGCCCGCCGTGGGCGGGAGCCGGGAGGCGTGAGAATGGTCGACACCAGTGCGGATCGCTATCGGATGCAGTGGAGCTGGGACCGCGTGACCTGGGCGTCCCACTGCGCGAACTGCATCGCGAATTGCTCCTACCACCTCTACGCCCGAGACGGCACGTCGGTCCTCGAGGAGCAGTCGGGCACTGTGCCGGGTTTCGACGGCGTGCCGGACATGAACCCGCTCGGATGTCAAAAGGGAGCCGCCTGGCAGCACCAGCTGGTGGAGGGCGACCGGATCCTCCACCCGCTGCGCCGGGTGGGGGCACGCGGCGATGGCCATTTCGAGCGGATCGGCTGGGACGAGGCCCTGACGGCGGTGGCAGACGCCATCATCGACGCGCTCGAGACGAGCGGCCCCGAGTCGGTGTGGCTCGAGGACGGCCCCGAGGGCGGCGTGCTGGCGGCGGCGGGGCGCGCCCGCCTGGGCCGGGTGCTCGACGCCGTGGTGCTGGACAACAACGCCACGGTGAGCGACGTGCACCTGGGTCACTGGCTGACCTTCGGCAACGTGCTGGGCGGCTCCAGCGCCGACGACGCGTTCCGCTCCGACGTCGTGGTGATCTGGAACGGCAACCCGGCTTTCACGCGCATCCCCTACTTCCACTACCTGACCGAGGCGCGCTACCGCGGCGCCACGGTGGTGCTCGTCGCTCCCGACTACAGCCCCTCGGCCATGCACGCCGATGTGTTCGTGCCCGTGCGGCCGGGGACCGACGCCGCCCTGGCCCTGTCGATCTGCCACGTACTAGTGGAGGAGGGCTTGGCCGACCTCGACTTCATCCGCTCCCAGACCGACCTCCCCCTGCTCGTCAAGATGGCCGACGGCCGGTTCCTGCGCCAGTCGGACCTCGAAGGACAGGGGCGGGCGGACCGCTTCTACAGCTCGCTGCACGGCGTCGCCGTGCCCGTCGACCCGGCGCGCCTGGAGGAGCCGGAGAACCCAGCTCCTTTCGATCTCGACGCCTGCCTGCAGGTCGACTTGGCCGACGGCACCCAGGCCCAGGTGACCACCGTCTTCGCCTTGCTACGCCGGCGCCTCAAGGAGTACGAGCCCGAACGCGCCGCAGCGACCTGCGGGGTGGCCCCGGCCACCATCCGCGCCCTGGCCCGACTCGTGGCGTCGAGGAGGACCAAGCTCTACAACGGCCTCGGGAGCTGCAAGCACTACCACGGCGACCTCATGGAGCGGTCGATGGACCTGGTGCTGGCGCTCACCGGGAACTGGGGCAGGCCCGGAACGGGGCTCGACACCTACATCATCGCCCTACTCGAGGGCGAGGTGCTCTCCATGCTGAAGCAGGGCGCCGGCGCCGCGGCCAGCGAGCAGACCATCGTCGCCATGGAGACCTTTCTCGAGGCCATTCGCAACACCGACCCGGCCATGAGCGATGGCAAGGCCTTCCTGCAGCTCATGCGCATGAGCGCCCCCATGGCCCGTGACACCCCGCCGGCGTTCTTCCTCTACCACCACTGCGGGTACGGGGAGATCTGGCAGCGACCGGGCTACGGCGACAGCCCGCGTCCGCTCGCCGAGTATGTCGAGGAGGCCGAGTCCAAAGGCTGGTGGGCCGGCCTCGTCCGGCCTGACGCAGGCACCCCTCCACGAGTCCTGCTACAGGCGGGGACCAATGTGCTGCGACGCACCCGGGGCGGACAACGCATGCTCCTCGCCAACGTGTGGCCGGGCCTGCAGATGGTGGCGACGGTGGACTTCAGGATGAACACGGCCGCGCTGTGGTCCGACATCGTCCTCCCCGTCGCGTGCGAGGGCGAGCGCCTCGAGCTCCACGGGGCCAATTCCCACAGCTTCGAACGGATGCTGTCGGAGAAGGCCTTCTCCCCGGCCGGCGAGGCGCTGCCCGAGTGGGACGTCTTCGTGGCCATCTCCGCCGCCATCTCGGCGCGCGCCGCGGCCCGGGGCCTGCAGAGCTTCCGCGACGCCCAGGGGACGGTGCGGTCCTATGCCGAGGTGAGCGAGTCCTTGACCATGAGTGGGGCTCTGGGCACCGACGAGGCAGTCCTCGACGAGCTGCTGCGCGACAGTGCACTGTCGGGCAACTTGGCGGCCGGCACCTCGCTCGACACGCTGCGCCGTACGGGCTGGGTGCGGCCAGACCGGCTTCCCAAGCCGCTGGCCAGCCTGTGCGGCTCGGAAATCCCCGAGGGCTCCCCCTTCGTGGCCTACCGGAGCCACGTCGACGACGGCGTGCCCTTCGAGACCCTGACCGGCCGGGCGCAGTTCTACATCGACCATCCGTGGTTCCTCGAGGCCGATGAGCAGCTGCCCCGCCACAAGGAGCCCCCTGCCGCCGGTGGGGACTACCCGCTGCGGCTCACCGGCGGGCACCCGCGCTGGTCGATCCACGCCACCAACACCACCAACCGGCTCCTGCTGGGCACCACCCGGGGGCATCCCGTGGTCCACGTCAGCCCGGTGGACGCCGCCCCCCGGGACATCGCCGACGAGGACGTGGTCGAGGTGACGAACGACCTCGGCACCGTGCGGGTGGCCGCCAAGGTGAGCCCGGCGGTGCGGCCCGGGCAGGTCATCCTCTACGGCTCGTGGGAGCCGTACCTCTTCCCGGAATGGAAGGACGTCACGTGGGTCGAGCCCGGCATGGTCAAGTGGCTGCATTTCGCCGGCCACTATGGACATCTGGGCTACGCCTCCAAACAGTGGCAGCCGACCCAGGCCGACCGCGTCTACAGGGTAGAGCTCCGGCGCGCCAGCCAACCCTGCGCCCGCGGACCATCACGGCGGGTGACGACCACGTAGCAGCCGCATCACGCTCATTAGAGTGATGTCGCGCAGGGCGTCGGCGCCCTGCCGGGAGGTACCGGGGTGATCGACTACGGGGAATTCGATGCCGCCATCGGCCTCAACTGGTACGAGGTGGACCCCGCCCTGCAGGCCAGGGTGGCCGATGTCTGCCCCCCCGAGGACCTCGGGTGGGCGACCGACAAACTGACGTCGCTCGGCGAGCTCATCGGCGGCCGAGTGGCCCGCAACGCCGACATCATCGACGCCAACCCGCCCCGTCTCGTCGCCTACGACCGTTGGGCCAACGACGCGAACCGGATCGAGCACCACCCCGCAGCCCTGGACTCCAAGCGAGCCTTGTGGGAGGTGGGCTATGTCTCCGGCTTCGCCGAGGACGAGGCGAGCCGAGGGCGGCCGGTCCCCGGGGCGGTGCTGGCCGCGTCGAGCTATCTGCTGTCGGAGGCAGACACCGGCATGGTGTGCAGCCTGGGCATGACGACCGGGGTGGCCGAGCTGGTGGACGCCTATGCCCCGCCGGACCTGCGCGCCGAGCTCCTCGCAGGACTGCGCAGCCACGACTTCGAACACGGAATCGACGGATCGATGTTCCTGACCGAACGCGAAGGAGGCTCGGACCTGGGCGCCACGGTCCACTGCGTTGCCCGTGACATCGGGGATGGCAGAGTGCTGATCGACGGCGAGAAGTGGTTCTGCT
>DAHUYA010000154.1 GCA_027315445.1 Acidimicrobiaceae bacterium
CTGGTGCGCAACTTCGTCGAGCTGGCCCGGGCCCACGGCCTCGAGACCTTCGCCGAGGGCATCGAGGACCAGGACCAGCTCGACCAGCTGCAGGACGAGGAGTGCCAGTCCGGCCAGGGCTTCCTGCTGGCCCGCCCGACCAACGCCGGCGGCATCGAGCAGCTGTTCGGCAACCTCGGGCCGCCGCCGACCTCGCCCTGACCCGGCGGGCCTCCTCGGGGCGACGACCCGGTCAGGCGGACGGCTCGGACCCGACGATGCTGATGAAGCTCACGCACTCCCCCGGGCCCCCGCCGAGGTTGTGGGTGAGGCCGAGCGTCCGGCCCGCCTCCGTCACGCTCCGGATCTGACGGTCCTCCGGCGCCCGGCGCCGCAGCTGCAGCCAGCACTCGAACAGCATCCGCAGCCCCGAGGCCCCGATCGGGTGCCCGAAGCTCTTGAGGCCGCCGTCGGGGTTGACCGGGAGCTCGCCGTCGAGGTCGAAGGTCCCGGCCAGCACCTCCTTCCAGGCGCTGCCCCGGTCGGCGAAGCCCAGGTCCTCCATGAGCACCAGCTCGGTCGGGGTGAAGCAGTCGTGCACCTCCGCCATGGCCAGCTGCGCCCGGGGGTCGGTGACCCCGGCCTGGCTGTAGGCGTCCTGGGCGGCCCGGACGACCTCCTCGAAGGTCGTGTAGTCGTAGTCCGGATCGGCCGGGCCGCCGGCCGGGCCGGCGACGAAGCTCAGTCCCTTCACGTACAGGGGCGCCTCGGTGTAGCGGTGGGCGTCCTCCACCCGGCAGATGACGGCGGCGGCCGAGCCGTCGGCCACCCCGCTGCAGTCGAACACCCCGAGCTCGCCGGCCACGCGCGGCGAGCGGGAGATGGTCTCCATCGCCACCTCCTTGCGGAACTGGGCCCGGGGGTTGCGGGCCCCGTTGTGGTGGTTCTTCCAGGCGATCCGGGTGAGCACCTCCTTCATCTGATCCTGCTCCACCCCATACTTGTGGCAGTAGGAGGGGGCGAGGAACGAGAAGGTCGCCGGGGCGGTGATCGAGGCCCGGGTGCCGTCGCCGACCGCGTGGATCCCCGTCAGCCCCGAGTAACCCGAGTCCTTGAGCTTCTCGACCCCGATGGCCATCGCGAGGTCGTAGGCGCCGGAGGCCACGGCGTAGCAGGCGTTGCGGAAGGCCTCCGACCCGGTGGCGCAGAAGTTCTCGACCCGGGTGACCGGCTTGTAGTCGAGCTTCAGCGGGCGTGAGAGGGTGAGGCCCGACTGGCCCGACCCCATCGTCCCGAGCCAGTAGGCGTCGATCTCGTCAAAGGTGACCCCTGCCGACTCGATCGCCTCCTTGGCGGCGTCGGTCAGCAGGTCGTCGGTGCCCTGGTCCCAGCGCTCGCCGAACTTGGTGCAGCCCATGCCCACGATCGCCACACGGTCGCGAATGCCGTTGCTGGCCATGCCTATGCCTCCTTGCTCGCCGGCGCCGCACCGGCGCCGCCGTCGTCCGCGCCCTGCGGCGCCTCCCCGGCCGTTGCGCCGTCGCCCACCGGCCGGGCCTTCCAGAAGTAATTGTGGATCCCCTCGGCGGTGTAGAAGCGCCGGAAGGTCATCCCCACCCGATCACCGATGTGCACCGCCTCGGGATCGGCGTCGGTCAGCTCGCAGCGGAAGCGCCCGCCCCCGTCGAAGTCCACCACCACGGCGATGATCGGCGGCGACAGGCTGTAGGCCAGGTGGTCGATCGTGAAGGTGGCCACCGTCCCCTCCACGTCGGCCAGCCGCTCCGGCTCCATCTGGTCGACGCTGTGGCAGCGCAGGCACACCCGGGTGGGCGGGAGGTGCCGGAAGCCGCAGGACAGGCACCGGCTGGCTTCGAAGCCGAACTTCCATCCCTCGGAGCGGCGCACCGCCGGGGCGTCCGGCCGTCCCGGCTCGGGCCGGCGTGGCGGCTCACGCACCAGCTGCCCCCGCCAGGTGAGGAAGTTCGCGTAGGGGAGCCCCGTGCGCCCGGAGGTGAGCTGGTCGGCCACCGGCACCGACCCGGCCCCACGTCGAGCCTCCCGGGCGGCCGGCAGGGCGTCGGTGGTCCGCCACACCAGCACGTCGGCGCCGTCGGCCAGCAGGGCGGTGAGGACCAGCTGGCCCGGCTCTGCCCGCTCGAGCACCTCGGCCAGGCCGACGCCGAGCTGGGCGGCCCCCAGGTTGCCGACGGTCGAGGCGAAGTCGACCCCGGGTCTGGCCGAGGTGGCGCCGATGGCGGCGGTGAACGAGCGGACCGCCCGGCCGTGCAGCCCCCCCACCACCACGTGGTCGAGCGCCTCGACGGTCACCCCGGCGTCCTTCAGGGCGGCGGTGAGGGCGCCGTTGGCCAGGGGCACGTAGACCTCCTCGCCGAAGCGCTCCTCCCACTGCCGGGAGTGGTCTTCGCCAGGGACCCGCCAGCGGTCGAGGAACTCCTCGGTGGCCGAGGCACGGCCGACCAGCTCGAGGACCACCCCCTCGGCCCCCAAGGCGAAGGCCACCGCCCCGTCACCGGCGTCGCGCTCGTCGGCGCCCCCGGCCAGACCGGTGCGGACCTCGCTCACCACGGCCAGTGCGGGACGGGCCTCGGCGACTGCCAGGCCTGCCAACAAGGTCGCCAGCCCCGAGCGGACCGAGCCCACCAGGTCGTAGGCGGCGGTGGACGGCGGCAGCCCGAGGGCGGCGTGCATCGTGGTGGCGTTGGTCTTGTCCTGGTACGCCGGCTCGGGAGTCGAGAAGAGCAGCTGCTCGGGGACCGGGACGCCCGGCACGGCCAGCGCCCGCCGGGACGCCTCCACCCCGAGGGTGGTGGTGTCCTCGTCGTAGGAGGCGACCGCACGCGCGCCGCGCCCGGCCGGCGCGCCGAGCGACTTGGCGATGGCGGCCCGCTCGAGGCGCCAGAACGGAAGGTAGACCCCCCACGAGACGATCCCGGCTGTCATGGTGCTCCCACCCGCTCCCTTCCGATCCGTCCGAAGCTCCCGGGCGTCCGGCCTGCCTGGTCCGCCCGGTGCGTTCGTCTGCCCGGTCCGTCCGGTCCGCCCCCGACGCGCCAGGGACCACCCTCGCACGCCGACCGGGCGGAGCGCCCGCCGGCCAGGCGTCGGACTCTCAATGATGGCAATGTTAGGGCAGGGCGGCCGGCTGCGGCGCCGGCATCGTCAGTGACGGGAGCGCTCGCCGGTGGCGGGCTGCTGGCCATCGGGGAAGGATCGGATCATGTTGTCCTGCACGAACGACGCCACCAGCCGTCCGTCCTGGCTGAAGACGTTGGCCCGCCCGTACGATCGCCCGCGGCCCGCGTACGGGCTCTCCTGGGCCAGCAGGTACCAGGCGTCGGGGACCACCGGCTCGTGGAAGCTCAGGGTCTGGGTCAGCACGCTGGTCGAGAAGGCCACGTGGGCCATCGACTGCCCGATGCCCTCGTGCGGGCGCATGGCGGTGCCGATGAGGAAGCCGTCCGAGCTGTACGCGATCACCGCCCGGCCGACGGTGTCCCCCCCCGTGGCGCCGGGGAAGCGCACCCACACGTCGAGGCTCGCCGGCCCGACCGCCGCGGGGTCGGAGATGTCCACGCCGCCGACGACCCGGATCTCCCAGAACCCCGACTCACCGCCCAACGGCGTGGCGTCCTCGGGACGACCGACGTCCGGCATGTCGACCTGGTGGCGGATGAGGTCCGGCTCGGCCGTGCTCAGCAGGACCAGGGAGCGGGTGCAGAGCCGCTCGCCCTGGCGGATGGTGACGGTGGCGCTGCCGAGGGCCCGGCCGAGGTGCATGGGCTCCACCTCGATCTCGAGGTCCTGGTCGAGCGAGCCGCCCCGGGCGAAGACGGTGTGGACCGACTTCACCTCCTTGGACGGGTCGGCGGTGGCCCCGGCCACCACCGTCTGGGCGAGCAGTTGGCCGCCGAACACCACCGACCCGGGCGTCGAGGTCAGGTTGCGCCCGACGAAGCGCCCCTCGCCCGCCGGCTCGAGCTCGAGCGCCTCCATCAGCTCCGACTGGCCAGCCATGTCGCCTCCTTCGGGGACCGGCACGCCGGCGGCGCGCTTCGGTCCGCCGGCGGACGCTACCGCCTCGAGGGTTCCATGAGCGCCCGTCGGGCCCGACGGTCACGCACCACCAGGGCCGGCCGGCAGCTGTTCGGACCGGCCGGCACGCCCGAGGTGGCGATCGTCGGCGCCGGGTTCGGCGGCATCGCCGCCGGCGTCAAGCTGAAGCGGGCCGGCATCCACACGTTCACCATCTTCGAGAAGTCCGACGGACCCGGGGGGACCTGGTGGGACAACCGCTATCCCGGGTGCGAGGTCGACGTCTGGTCGCATCTCTACTCGTTCTCGTTCAAGAGCTACGACTGGACGCGCACCCATGCCCGCCAGGAGGAGCTCCAGGGGTACCTCGAGGAGGTGGTCGACGAGTTCGACCTGCGCCGCCACATCCGCTTCGGCACGACGGTCGAGAACGCCGTGTGGGACGAGTCCACCGATCGCTACACGATCCGCCTCGCCGGCGGGGAGTCGCTCGAGGCCGACGTCCTCGTGAGCGCCCTCGGGCTGCTCAACTACCCCCGCTATCCCGATTGGCCGGGGCTCGACGACTTCGAGGGTCCCAAGTTCCACACCTTCCGCTGGGAGCACCACCACGACCTGACCGGCAAGCGGGTGGCGGTGGTCGGCACCGGCTCGACCGCCACCCAGGTGGTACCCGAGCTGGCCCCGGTCGTCGGCCACCTCCTCCTGTTCCAGCGCGAGCCGGGCTGGGTGATCCCCAAGGGCGAGCGTGACTTCAGCCCCGAGGAGCGAGCCCGCTTCCGCTCGAGGCTCCAGCGGCGCCGGGCCCGGTGGCGCATGGCGGTCATGCTCGAGCGCAACCAGCTGCGGGGCGCCATCCACCGGCCGGGCACGAAGATCAACCGGTCGCGCGAGCAGATGTGCCGCGCCTTCATCGACCGGGTGTTCGCCGACCGGCCGGACCTGAAGGAGGCGGTGACGCCGAAGTACCCCTACCCCGGCAAGAGGCCGATCCTCAACTCGACCTTCTACCCGACCCTGAAGCTGCCCCACGTCGAGCTGGTGCCCAAGGCGGTGGCCTCGGTCACCCGCCACGGCGTGGTCACCACCGACGGCGAGGAGTACCCGGTCGACGTGCTGGTGATGGCGACCGGCTTCCAGCCGGCCAACTACCTGGCCAGCCTCGAGGTGACGGGTCGACGCGGCCGCAGCATCCACGAGTACTGGGCCGGCGAGCCGCAGGCCTTCCTCGGCATCACCGTGCCGGAGTTCCCAAACTTCTACATGCTCTACGGGCCCAACACCAACGGCGGTGAGATCGTCTCCTGCCTCGAGCGCCAAGCCGAGTACGTGCGGCGGGCGGTCAAGCGGATGGCGCGCGAAGGCGTCACCGCGATCGAGGTCCGCCCGCTCTTCTGCAGGATCTACAACTGGTGGCTGCAGCGGAAGATGGCCGACACCGCCTGGACGGTCAGCAACAACTACTACAAGTCGGCCTCCGGGCGGATCGTGACCCAGTGGCCCTTCGGGTTCGTCTTCTACGGTCTCCTCACCAAGGTCTTGGGGCGGGTCTCCGAGACCACCCGGGTGTCGGCGCGCCGCCGCGCCGGGCCGCCCACGACCCACGTCGTCGACCGACCGGTGGACGCTCGTCCGGCCGAGGTGCTCGGGCCGCCCCGGTGACCCGTCCGGGCCGCCCGGCGGCAGCCGAGCGCTTCGAGGTCGCCGTCCCCGAGGAGGTGCTCGAGGACCTGCGCCGCCGCCTCCAACGCACCCGGTGGCCCGAGGACCCCGGCAACCACGACTGGCGCTACGGCACCAACCGGGCCTGGCTCGAGGAGCTGGTCGCCTACTGGCTCGACGGGTACGACTGGCGGGTCCACGAGGCGTCCATGAACCGCTTCGACCACTACCGGGTCCACCTCGACGGTGTGCCGATCCACTACCTGCACCGGCCGGGGGTGGGACCGGACCCGATGCCGCTGGTGCTCACCCACGGCTGGCCGTGGACCTTCTGGGACTTCGGTGAGCTGGTCGACGCCCTGGCCGACCCGGCGAGCCACGGCGGGGACCCGGCCGACGCCTTCGAGGTGGTGGTGCCGTCCCTGCCTGGCTACGGCTTCTCCACCCCGCTCACCCGGACCGGCGTCACCGTCCGGGTGACCGCCGCCCTGTGGGTGCGATTGATGTCCGAGGTGCTCGGCCACCGGCGCTTCGGTGCCCACGGCGGCGACTGGGGGGCGAGCGTCAGCGCCCAGCTCGGCCACGAGTTCCCCGAGCACCTGGTCGGGGTCCACCTCAGCCTGCCCGTGCTGATGAAGGTCTCCTACTACTCCGGCCTGTCCGCCACCGACTACGGCCCGGGCGAGGACGGGTGGTTCGACAGGATGCAGCGGCGGATGGCCACGGCGGCCAGCCACGTGGCGGTGCAGTCGCAGGACCCGCAGACCCTCGCCTACGCACTGCAGGACTCCCCGGTGGGGCTCGCCTCGTGGCTCCTCGAGCGCCGGCGGCTGTGGAGCGACCACCAGGGCGACGTCTTCGACGCCCTGTCGAGGGACTTCCTCCTCACCGGCGTGATGCTCTACTGGGTCACGGGGTCCATCGGGTCGACCATGCGCTACTACTGGGAGAACTGGCGCCAGCCCACCCGGCTGGTCCACGACCAGACGCCGTCGATCGAGGTGCCGACGGCGATCGCCGTGTTCCCCAACGACCTGGTCTTCGTGCCGAGGCGGCTGGCGGAGGAGCACACCAACCTGGCCCGGTGGACCGAGATGCCCCGGGGCGGCCACTTCGCCGCCGCCGAGGAACCCGACCTCGTGGTCGACGACCTGCGGGCATTCTTCCGCCCGCTGCGGGGCAGGTGACGACGGCGGCCGGGGAGGGCGGCACGGCCGGTGGGCCAACCGCCACGCCCCCCGACGGGCCCATCCGGTTCGACGGGCAGGTCGCAGTGGTGACCGGCGCCGGACGGGGACTCGGGCGGGCGCACGCCCTCGAGCTCGCCGGGCGCGGGGCGGCCGTGGTGGTGAACGACGTCGATGCCGACGCCGCCGACCGGGTGGTGGCAGAGGCCGCGGCCGCCGGCGGGCGGGCGGTGGCGTCCCACCACTCGGTGGCCGACCCGGATCAGGCGCCGGCGGTGGTGGCGACCGCGTTGGCGACCTTCGACCGGCTCGACGTGCTCGTGCACAACGCCGGCATCGTCTCCCACGGGTGGTTCGAGGACCTGACCCTCGACCAGATCGACCGGGTCATCGACACCGACCTGCGGTCGGCCTTCCTGGTCGCCCAGCCGGCCTGGCGGGCGATGAAGGCACAGCGCTACGGACGAGTGGTGCTGACCGGCTCGGCCTCCGGCATGCTCGGCCACCAGGGGACCGCCAACTATGCGGCAGCCAAGGCCGGGCTCTTCGGGCTCACCAGGGCGCTCGCCTTCGAAGGGGCACCCCACGGCATCGGCGTCAACATGGTGCTGCCGATGGCGAGGACGACCATCGCCGACGGTGACCCGATCCCCGACTTCGAGCGGCACCGGTCGGCGGCCGTGCCCGAACGGGCGTCGGGCGTCGTGGCCGGGCGCTCCGGCGTCGACGTCAACGCGGCGGTGGTCGCCTTCCTGGCCAGCCGGCAGTGCACGCTCAACGGGGAGGCGCTCGACGTGTGCTTCGGCCGCTGTGCCCGGCTCTTCGTCGGCCTCACCCAGGGCTGGCTCGCCGACGACCCGACCGCGGTCTCGCCCGAGTCGCTCGCCTCCCATCTCGACGTGGTCCGGCGGACCGACGGCTACCGGATCCCGAGCTCCCTGTTCGACGAGATGGGGGCGGTGGCCGCCCGCCTCGTGCCGTGACACACCTCGTGCCGTGACACACCTCGTGCCGTGACACACCTCGTGCCGTGACACACGACGAGCTCCACCCACACCCGGGGCGCCCGGGGGTCGACCTCGACCACCACTCCCCCGAGTTCTCGGCCGACCCGCTGGCCGCGCTCCGTCGGCTGCAGGCCGAATGCCCGATCGCCTGGTCGGAGTCCCACGGCGGCTTCTGGGTGCTCACCCGCTACCGCGACGTCCACGACGCCCTGACCGACCACCGTCGTTTCTCGTCGCGCCACGACCTCGAACCGGGGAGCCCGTTCCAGGGGGTGACGATCCCGTCCCCGCCGATGCGGTTCGTGCCGGTGGAGGTCGACCCGCCGGAGTTCTTCGCCTACCGGCGGCTCCTCAATCCCCTGTTCTCCCCGGCTGCGGTGGCCGCCGTCCGGCACCG
>DAHUYA010000181.1 GCA_027315445.1 Acidimicrobiaceae bacterium
CTATAGCACCATGCCATCGCAAACCGTGGTGCCGCCACACCCGCCCGCACCGCCCGCCGGGGTGCACGCGCCGGCCGGGACGTCGGGGGACCCGGCCGAGGTACTGATCCAGGAGGCCCGTCGCCGCCAGCGTCGCCGGCAGCGCCGGTTGGCCGCAGCGATGCTCCTCGTCTCGGGGGCGACCGCCGCCTATCTGGCGAGCACCCATGGGGGCCGGCCCGCCGCGTCGCACGACCGACCGGCCGCGGCCCACCGGCCGGCACCGGTCGCCGGCTTGCTGGCCGGCACCTGGCACGTCCACACCTTCGTGATCACCATCCCCCGCGACGGCCACGGAGCGCTCGTCTGGCCGACCCACGTGCGGTGCGGCACGGCGGGTGCCCCGGCGGCTCCGTGCGACCGCTGGACGCCCGGGACCGAAGTGGTCGACGGCCGGTCCTACACGACCGAGCAGATCACCGACGGCGGCCGCGCCAACCTGGTCCTGACCTCGGTGACCGGCTCCCGGGCCAGGGGTGTGATCACCGGCTCTACGCAGCCCTCGGTGGTCCCCGACGGGAAGGTCACCCTGTCGGTCGACACCCACCGAGACGTCCTGTCGGCGTCACCCTCGGTCAGCGCCACCGGTCCGAGCCCCTTCCACTTCGGCACCGGCCTGTTCTGCGGTCCGGCGGCGGCCGCCCTACCGGTGGCCCAGCAGCAGGCCGAACAGATCAACTGCGGCGCCTGAGGTCGGCCACGGCGCCTCCGGGTCCGGCCGGGCCGGTTCTGCCACGGTGGCCTGCGGCGCCACGCCGGCCGTGGCGCGACGAGGTGCCGGGTCAGACCAGCCGGCGCTCGGCCGCCCAACGGGCCAGCTGGTGGCGGGTCGAGAGCTGCAGCTTGCGCAGGACGGCGGAGACGTGGGACTCCACCGTCTTGACGGAGATGGCGAGCTCCCGGGCCACCTCCTTGTACGTGTAGCCCCGGGCGATCAGTCGCAGCACCTCGCGCTCACGGGTCGACAGCTGGTCGAGCTCGGGGTCGACGGACGGGGTGGCCGTCCCGGCACCCGGCATGGCCGCGAAGGCGTCGAGCACGAAGCCGGCCAGGCGGGGTGAGAAGACGGCGTCGCCACCCGCCACCCGGAGCACCGCCTCCGCCAGCTCGGGGCCGGAGATGGCCTTGGTCACGTAGCCCCGGGCGCCGGCCCGGATCACCGCGATCACGTCCTCGGGGGCGTCGGAGACCGACAGCGCCAGGAAACGGACCTCCGGATGATCGGCCCGGACCGCCTCGATGACCGCCTGGCCACCCCCGCCGGGCAGGTGGACGTCGAGCAGCACCACGTCGGGGGTCCGCTCGGCGATCATCTCGACCGCGGCCGGCACCTCGTCGGCCTCGCCCACCACCTCGACGGCGTCGTCGAGCTCGGCGCGCACGCCGGCCCGGAAGAGGTGGTGGTCGTCGACCAGGAAGACCCGGGGTCGGGTGGGGCTCGCCGGCGAGCCCTCAGCGGGCATGCGTCCGCTCCCGGCGCCGGCCGAGGTGGAGCTCGACCTCCGTGCCCTCGCCGGGAGCGGTGCGCACCACCGCCCGCCCGCCGGACCGCAGCATGCGGGCCTGGATCGACTCGGCGATCCCCCGACGGTCCCCGGCCACGGCGTCGGGGTCGAAGCCTCGCCCGCGGTCGCGGACGAAGACCGACACCGCCTCCGGCTCCACCTCGGCGAACAGCGAGATCGCCGGCGCCCCCGACCACTTGGCGGCGTTGACCGTCGCCTCGCGGGCCGCGGCCAACAGTCCCCGGAGCCGCTCGTCGAGCGGGCAGTCCCCCACCGTGACCACCTCCACCGGCACGCCGTGCGCCGCCTCGACCTCGGACGCAAGCTGTCGGATCCCGGCGGTCATCGAGGACGCCTGCTCGCCGACCGTGCCCGGCAGGTCGCCGTCGAAGAGCCATGCCCGGAGCTCACGTTCCTGTGCCCGGGCGAGCTGCACGACCTTCTGCGGTTGGTCGGCGGCCCGCTGGATCAGGGCCAGGGTCTGAAGGACCGAGTCGTGGACCCGGGCCGCCATGTCGGCACGGTCCTCCGCCCGCACCCGGGCCTGCCGCTCAGCCACGAGGTCGCGGACGATCCGGAGCCACCACGGCCCGAGGAGCACGACCACCCCCGCCACCACCAAGAGGGCCCCGATCACGGGCCGCTCGGCGGTGGCCGGCTGCGGGTGCTGGAAGGCCAGGGTCGCCACCCCCACGACGAGCGGGACCAGGCCGAGCCCCAGCCTGAGCGACACTCGGCGCCACGACCGGCGCCCCCCGGCGCCGATCCGGACCACCGGCGACACCACCTGGTGGAGCCACTCCCGCTCCTCGGGGTCGCAGTTCCGCCACAGCAGCACCGCCACGGCGGCCGCGGCGAAGAAGGGCGGGGCGAGGGTCGAGACGAAGCCGAGGTGGAGCGCGTCGGCGAGGACCAGGGTGACGATCATCGCCGGCACGGCGGCCAGGGCGAGGGTCAAACCCTGCCGGTCCCTGACCACCCGTGCGCCGATGCTCTCGGGACGTCCCTCGAGCGGCATCAGCAGCCAGGCCACCAGGTAGGCGACCGTCCCGAAGCCGCCCAGCAGGGTGAAGACGATGAACGCGATCCGGACCGGCGTCGGGTCGATCCGGAACCGCCGGGCGAGCCCGCCCGCCACTCCGCCGACCAGACGGTCGTCACGCGACCGTCGCCATTCCCCTTGCAGGAGCCGCGGGTCGAGCCAGCGGGTCGCCCGCCGATGTCCCCGAAGGGCCGGGCCGGGGTGACGCCGCTCGCGCCCCCACCAGCTGTCGCCGGCGCACCACGGTGGGGCCGGCGGTCCGGAGGACGACGGCTCTGGGGGCCGCTCCGCGGGGGACGGTGGTCCCGAGGGCCGGGGCCCGACGGACTGCGGCCACGGGGGCGCGGCAGGACCCCCGATGCCGTCCCGGGGCGGCACGGGAGCCTTGGGATCGGGGTCGAGCGACTCGGGGATGCACCGATGATCGCACCCCCGGGCGGCGACGACCATCAGGGAGTTCCCCGAGCTGGCGACGCGGGGATCGGGGTCGGCTCAGGGTCATGCCCGATTCCCCCGGTGGCCGGGACGGCGCACGCTGTCCCCCATGGCAGACACCGCAGGAGTGCACCCGCAGACGCGGCTGCTCCGCCGCCCCCACCACGGCCGGTGGGTCGCCGGGGTGGCGGCCGGGCTCGCCGAGTACCTCGAGGTGGACGTGGTGGTCGTTCGGATCGCCCTCGTGGCCGCCGCCGCCGTGGGCGGTGTGGGCATCCCCCTCTACCTGGCGGCCTGGCTGCTCGTCCCCGACGAGGACGCCGAGGAGAGCGTGGCCGAGCACCTGCTCAGCCACGTCGGGGTCGCCGGTGGCTGGTCGCAGCGGCTCTGCGCCCGGACCACCGGGGACCCGGCCGCCAGGACCGACGCCGGGCCGCCCGGGGGACCGCCCGGGGGGCCGGCCGGGGGGCCGACCGGGGGGCCGACCGCAGGAGGCGACACCCGTGCGACCTGACGTCCCCTGGCACGGCGGCGGCCCGCCCCCGCGGCGTGCCCGACCCCCGGATGCGGGTGGGCGACGCCGAGCGCAACGAGGTCGCCGAGGCGCTGTCGCAGCACTACTCGGACGGCCGGCTCGACGGCACCGAGATGAAGGAACGGCTCGAGAGGGCGATAGGGGCCAAGACCCGGGGCGACCTGGCCGGCCTGCTCGACGACCTGCCACCCCTCGGGCAGGCGCCCGCCCCGGTTCGTCGCCGGCACCGGGCCGGCCTGTGGCTGGCGGCGTGCGCCGTCCTGGCGTTCATGTCGACGCCCTGGCAGTACGCCCACTGGATGTGGTTCCCCCGGGTGCCGTGGCTGTTCCTCGGCTTGGTCGGGCTGCTCCTGTGGCGGCGCTCCCGCCGCCGCTCCCGCTCGGCCGGCGGGTAACGGCGGGACCCCCGGGGACCCCGGGGGCGCCCGGTACGGCCGGCCTGCAGCGGTCGGTCAGCCGGTGGCCGTGCCGATGCCGAGCCGGGCCAGCAGGTGCGCCCTGGTGGACGGCCACTCGGAGGCGATCACTGAGAACATGGCCGAGTCCCGGAGCCGGCCCTCCTCACCCGGTGCCCGCGAGGGGGACCAGGATCGGAGCACGCCCTCGAACCGGGCCCCCAGCCGCTCGAGCGCCCGGCGCGACCGCTCGTTGCGTGCGTCCGTCTTGAGGTCGACCCGGGCGACGCCGAGGGTCTCGAAGGCGTAGCGCAGCAGCAGCAGCTTCGCCTCGAGGTTGACCCCCGTCCGCTGGGCGCCGGCGCCGAGCCACGTCCAGCCGATCTCGACGGCGCAGAGGTCGTCGCGTCCCGGCCAGGTGCGTGGGTCCCACAGGGCGGTGCAGCCGACGGCCCGCCCGTCGGCCACCCGCACCTGGGCGAAGGGCACCATCGTCCCGGCCGACGCCCGGTCGAGCTGCTCGGCGACGTACGCTGCCACCCCGTCGGCCCGCGGCACCACCGTGAACCCGTAGGTGCCGCGGTCCTCCTCGGCCGCGGCCGCCAGGTCGGCGGCGTGGCGCAACGACAGCGGCTCGAGGCGCACCAGGGTGCCGCGCAGGGTGGGGGGGTCGGGCGGAAGGCCCATGTCGTCCTCCTCATCGTTCCTGGCGTTGGCACCTTGCCTTCTCGGCAGGTTGCCGGACCGTCGTCGGGCCAGGTCCCTCGGATCCTCTCGATGACCGGTGGTCCGTATGCTGCCACAGCGGGGCGGCGCCGGTTCCACAGCGGGGCGGCGCCGGTTCGACTAGACCTTCGGCCCGTGACCGCACGGTTCGACGGCAAGGTGGCCTTGGTGACGGGGGCGGCCTCCGGTATCGGCCGGGCGATCACGCTGCGTCTAGCCGGAGAGGGGGCGTCCATCCTGGCGGTGGACGTCGAAGGCACGGCCCTGGCCGAGACGGTGGCAGCGGCCGGCAGCTCCGTGACGTCCCATGTGGCCGACCTCAGTGAGCCGGCGGCCTGCACGGCCGCGGTGGCGACGTGCGTCGAGACCTACGGCTGCCTCGACGTCCTCGGGAACGTGGCCGGGATCTACGTGGCCGGCCACACCACCGAGGTCCCCGTCGAGCAGTACCGGCGCATCATGGCGGTCAACCTCGACGCCTACTTCTTCCTGGCCCAGGCGGCCATCCCGCACCTGCTGGAGGCGGGCGGCAACATCGTGAACATCGCCTCCAATGCCGGGCTGCAGGGCGTCCCGTACTCCGCCGCGTACTGCATGAGCAAGGGTGGCGTGGTGCAGCTCACCCGGTCGCTGGCCGTCGAGTTCCTGAAGTCCCCGCTCCGGGTGAACGCCATCGCCCCGGCGGGGACCAACACCAACATCGCGGCGTCGATGCAGTTCCCCCCCGACGTCGACATCGACTTGGTGACCCGGATGGCCGGCCTGCGCGGGCTGGCCGAGCCCGAGGAGGTGGCGGCGGTCTTCGCCTTCCTGGCGTCGGACGAGGCCCGCTCGGTCACCGGGGCGGTGTACACGGTCGACAACGGCATCACCGTCAGTTGAGGGCTGGACGGCGACGGCGGGCCGGCGGCGAACCAGAGCGAGGTGAGCATCGTGGACGAGCAGAAGCCCTTCTACTACGACGTGGCCGAGCTACCGGGCCACACCATCGTAGAGCTGGTCGGTGGCAGCGAGGGCGCCGAGCAGCTCTACGACCTGTTCGGGCGGGACCTGGTGACGAGGACCATCCTGCAGTCGCCGGCCCTCAGCGTCTACCACGAGACCGCCAAGCCGGGGGAGCGGGTGAAGCCGCACCGCCACGGCACCCACCAGCTCACCTACGTGTTGCGGGGCGAGCTGATCTACGGGCACCAGCGCACCACCGCCGGCATGGGCTACTTCAGCCCCGACACCCTGTACTCGTGGCGGGCCGGCGACGAGGGGGCCGAGTGGATCGAGATCCACGCCGGCCAGCCGGGCATCTTCACCGACCGACCGGAGACCTGACGTCGGGAGTCGTGTGCCCGGGTGAGGGGATGCGGTTCGTCGGACGGCGTCCCCACCCCGTGGGGGTGCCGTCGTCGATGGCGGTTGGCGCGTCGACCCCACTGCCCCGACGGCAGACCGCTCTCACGGTGATCTCGACGTCGCCCTGCCCATCGATGACGTGCCTCGGACCCGTCGAGCTCGATCACCACGAGCGACGCCCCGATCGCCGTCCCATCGAAGTGTCGCCTCAGGCATTCTGTTCGGTTCTGGGCATGCCCACCAACACCGATCCCCGACTCGCTCTCAGCCCAGAGCGTCGATGAACCGATCCCGGTTCACGCGGAACCAAGCCGTGCGCCGTTCGTGGCGGGCGCCGCCGCCCATACGTTCCCACATCTCGGCAAAGGCCCGCTCTCCACGCTCCATCCGCTGTCGGACGAAGTCGTTGCCCGACGACATGCGCTGCTCGATGACGTCGACAAGCTCCTGGCGACCGGGAGGAAGGCCATAGCCATCGGCGACGACCCGCAATCGCCGGATGGGGTCGACGGGGCCCCACCCCCACACCGCGGCGTCCTGTTCGGTGTCGAGCGGGATGCACATGTTCGCGACGCCGGCGAGGTCGTAGAGGTGCCTCCCCGGCGCGACGAAGTCGAAGTCCAACAAGGCCACGGCGATGCCATCCCGAAAGACCACGTTCTCCGGGCAGACGTCGTTGTGGCAGATCACCTTCCCCGGGAAGGGATCGGCCATCTCCCTGCTCCAGGCGGCAGGCTCCGCATCGAAGCCCTGGGCCGCCTGATGGAAGCCGGCGAGCAACTCCGCGATCGACCCGAGCGCCCGGTCGGTCTGGATCCATGCCGGAAAGGGAGGGACGGGGACATCGCCGGGGATGTAGACGAGCCGTTCACGGCCGTCGGGCTCGAGGCCGAGCGGTTCCGGCACGCCCTTGAAGCCCGCCGCCCGGACCCACCGAAGAAGTTCGTGCACCAAGTGGGTACGGGCATTCGCAGGGCGGAGCACATGGACCCCCTCCCGGATGACCGCGCCGGCGTTGGCCACGCCACCCTCGAGCACCTGACGATCCGGCACGGGATCCAGTATGTCCGCGTCGCGGGGTCGAGCTGGGATGCGCGATGGGAGGGGCACTCAGGGCCGGGGTGGCCGGAATGCCGGTAGAACGGCGCTCCGCGACGACGCGCCCGTCCCGTTCACCGATCCCGGCGGCTACAGGTTGGCCGGCAGCGACCGGGCGTAGTCGGTACCCAGCTGGACCCACTTGCGCAGCTGCGCCTTCGTGGTGAGCTGCTCGGATCCGACGCGGATCCATCCGGTCATCGGGCGTCCGCGCATGACGGCTGCCTCGGCCTTGGCAGTCCGCAGGATTCGGTCGCTCTCCTCGGGGTCGACTCGTACGAGCACGCCACCCTGACGGCTCGCGGCGATGGCCATGTGGCCACCCACGAGGAACGCCAGGCCACCGAACATCTTCTTCTCCCGCACGCGGCGTTCGGTCCCGAGGAGCTCTCGGATGCGATGAGCGAGATCCTCGTCATAGGCCACGGGTGGATCGTAGACGCGGCACGTCTTCCCAGAGTCGCCGCGGGCCGCATCCGGAGCTACCGCCGGAGCCGGACGACATCGTGGGAACGGCGCGAACTGTGGTCACCCTGATCGGGGAAGCCCAACGGACCAACAAGCCGATGTCCGCGAGCATCCTCGACCATCTCGAGCGTTCCAAGATCCCTGCCCTCTGTAGTTGGCGCGCTTGCGCCGGCGGGGCTGGGAGTTGACGGGCTGATGGCGCAGAAGACAGCGGTCCACCGAGGTGCGGCCCGGCAGCGGGTCGACGCCCTCTTGCGCGAGCCAGTGGAGGATCGTGCGCGAGCCCCAGTCGGGGCGCTCGTGGCGCATCTGACGATCCGGGCCTCGATGACCGGGTCCATCTGATGCGGGCACGACAGGGGCTTCGACGACCGATCGGCCCATTTGCGCGGGGCCTTCGCCGCGTAGGCGCTGAGCCAGACGTGGATCGTCTGGCGGGCCACTCCATAGCGGCGGGCCACGTCGGTGACGGCGGCCCCGTCGCTGAGCACCTCGAGCACCGCCTGATCGCGCTGTTCCACCAGCCCAAGCTCCACCAGCATCGACGGCCTGCTTCGGGTCTGCGGCCGCGACAGACCCACAGGGAAGGAGGTGGTGACCACCAGGCGGTGGACCTCGAGTGTCAGGCAGGTCCCGGAGTCAGTGTCGCCCAGCTACCGGTGCCGCGTGCCGAAAGTGTCAGCCAGCTACCGGTGCCACGGTGTCCAGCATGAACCGGGACTGCACAGGTGTCAGTCTCCGGAGATCGCGCCAAGTTCGCGCCACCCGAGCCCAGCTACCGGCCGGCCAGCGGATCGCGCCCACGCTGACCTGCGCCTTCTGGTCGGTCGGGCTGGCCGGATTTTGAACCGGCGACCTCTGCATCCCGAACGGAGTCGGCTGGGAGTTTCGAGGGCCCTGGTGGCCGACTGATTTGCCCCGTATCGCCAGCTCAACAAGGGCACCTTTCGGGGCATCTCGAGCTGGCCGTCGAGGACCGCCAGAAGCCGCTCCTGACCAGCCCATCGCGCCGAGATCGCGCCAAGGACCCGGCCCTAGCGGATTCTTGTCAGCTCACCTTCACGTACTCCCGGAGTGCCCGGCGGATGGCTTCGGAGACGCTGATGCCATCCTTGGCCGCCCGAAGGAGGAGATCCCGCTTCAGCTCCGGGTCGAGCCGGACCGACTCGACCGACGACGGCGCCGAACCCATGGCAGGCCGGCCACCCCGCCGGCGCAGCAGCTCGTCGACGTCGTAGCCCCGCTCCGCCTCGTCGGCGAGGGCTTCGACGGACTCGTCGGTGATCGGCGTGCCGTCCGCTTTGGTTCCGTGGGACTTGGGCGTCATCACGAGCCTCCCGGTAGTAGCCGTCGATACCGAGCCGTCATGGCCATGGCGTGGATCACCGCCGGGCCTTGGGGCCGGTCGAGGACGACGAGCTCCAACAGATTCCCGCTTCGGTCGGGCCCGAGCACCAAGTAGCGGATCGGGTCCTCTCCCACCTCTTCGACGACCACGGCGTTGTTCAGCACATGCTGTATGTCCTCCTCGGCGACGCCATGGCGAAGCGCCGACGGGAGGACCTCCACAGAGGTAGTGTAATACGTAACTCGGTCAGGCGATCTCCCAGATGATCGGTGCTTGGGGTCGGTCGCCTGGTTGGTCGAGCATCGATCGGGTGCGACTCGGCCGGTTCCCCGTTGCTGGGACTGCAGAGTCTGGCATTGGCGCGTCGCCGTGACGTCACTGGCAGGCGGTGAAGTCGCCCTTCCTCGGTGTCGCCGGAACACAAAGCCCATTGGGCCAACCGAGCACCAGCGGAACGTGGGCGGAGCCGACGACACGGTTGTGGGCCAGATCGACAACCGTGATCCGGTCCTCGGCGAAGACGGCTGCCAATCGACCGTTTCCGCTGGTCCCCCGAGCAGGGGGCACGCTCTGGACGGTGGGGGACTGGACGGCGGGGGACGGCAGCGGCTGCGGTGGACCCCAGCGACTGCTGCAGGTCGACCCGGCCACGGGGCGGACCCGATCGGCCACCGTCCTGCGGACGAGCCTGCCAGCCTGTGGGGCGTTCGCGATGGCCGTTGACACGAGCGGGCGCCCAGCAGCTCGCCGCCGTGGGCAAGCACCTCGTCGTGCTCGACCCGGGCCCCACCCTGACCAC
>DAHUYA010000189.1 GCA_027315445.1 Acidimicrobiaceae bacterium
GTGAACGCCCCGGGGACTCCGAACAGCACCACGGTCCCCGTGCCGAGCAGCTCCGAGGTCTGGGCCGCCTGGGGACCCTCGGCTCCGGGAAGCTGGACCTTGACGTCGGGAATCTTGTCGCCCACAGAGATGGTCATGCCCACACCGTACCTAGGATGGGAACATGGACGAGAAACCGCACTGGCGGGGGATCAACCACCTCGCGCTGATCACCGCCGACATGGACGCCACGGTCCGCTTCTACCACGGCGTCCTGGGCGCCCGACTGGTCGCCCATCTCGGGAACGGAGCCTTCCGCCACTACTTCTTCGAGTTCGGGCCCCAGTGCACCATCGCCTTCTTCGAGTACCGCGACTTCGCGCTGGCCCCGTTCGCCAAGCCGGCGGGGGTGCCCGACCACCGGGCGGTGCAGTTCGACCACCTCTCGTTCAACCTGCCCGACGAGGAGGCCCTGCGGTCACTGCAGTCCCGTCTGAAGGCCGCGGGCTGCGAGGTCACCGACGTGGTCGACCACGGCTTCATCCGATCGGTGTACTTCACCGACCCCAACGGCATCGCCCTCGAGGCCTCCTGCTGGGTGGTCGACGCCACCGGCCGGCCGGTCGACTACGGAGACGAGGTGCTGTTCAGCGACCCCGACCCTGTCCCGGCGGTGGAGGAGCTCCGCCGGGAGGGGCGCCTCTCGCAGCTGCCCGCCACTCACCTCGTCTGAGTCGTCGGGTCGGCGGTAGGTCAGCGCCGGACCCACCACCCGCCCTCCCCGTCGGCCAGGCCGGCCGCGGCGAGCCGCTCGAGCGCCGCCGCCGTCTCGCCCACGCTCCACCCGGTCGCCGCCAGCAGCTCCTCGAGCGGGCGCGGCTCCCACCCGAGCATCTCGAGCACCCGGCGGTCGCTGGCCGACAGGGTCGGCGGGTCGCCGTCCTCCGCCCGCAAGGGCGTCGCCCGGCGGCCCGCCGCCTTCGGACCGTGATCTCGCGACCGGCGGGCGACGACCGGGCGGACCGGCACCACCGCGGCCCGTGCGAGCTCGAGGGCGACCAGCACGTCGGCCGTGTCCCGGACGACGAAGCACCCGTCGGCCAGGAGGTCGTTGGTGCCGGCCGAGGCCGGGCTGCGTACCGATCCGGGCACCGCCCCCACGGAGGTGCCACGGCGTTCGGCCGCCCGGGCCGTGAGCAGCGAGCCGCCGGTGACATGGCACTCCACGACGACCACCACCTCGCCGAGGGCGGCCAGGACCCGGTTGCGCCGTGGGAACCGCCATCGCGGCACGGCCCGGGCGCCGAGCGGGGCCTCCGACAGCAGGACCCCCTCCTCGGCCACCCGTTCCCAGAGCCGGGCGTGCCGGCGGGGGTAGGGGTCGTCGAGGCCGCCGGCCACCACGCCCACCGGTGGGCCGCCTCCCGGACGGGAGGCGGCCCATCCCGCGAGCGCACCCTCGTGGGCGGCACCGTCGATGCCGAGCGCCAGCCCCGAGACCACCGCCACGCCGGCCGCCGCCAGCTCGCTGCCCAGCTGGGCGGCGATCCCCAGGCCGTAGCGGGTGGCGCTGCGGGTCCCCACCAGGGTCACCCTTGGATGCCGGGCGAGGGCGACCGGGTCGCCCCGATGGAACAGGACCGCCGGCGCCTCGGGGTCCTCGACCAGAGCCTCGGGATAGCCCGACCGGCCCCGGACGAGCACGCCCACCCTCTCGGCCCGATGACGCGCCCACAGGTCGGACACCTCGATGCGTGCGGCGGCCGATCGCCAGGCGCATTCGCGGTCGTCGGGGTGGCCGCCCACCACCGCCGCCCACGCCTCCTCGGCGGCGGCATCGGCGAGCAGGGTCCGGAGCCCACCGGGACCGAGCGGGGGAAGGGCGGCCAGGGCGGCGGCGTACGCACCCTCCGGGAGTCGACCCGACGGACGGTTCCCCATGGTCACCCACGGAACGGTCGGCGGGCTCAGCCGGGCTCGCGACGCCGCCGGGAATCAGCCGGCGAGGTGCGCACCCCGCCGGCGGCGACGCCGGGCGGCCCACAGCCGACCGGTGCCGTAGACGCCCGCCCCGAGCACCCCGACGTAGAACCCGACCGGCCAGTTGGAGAGGTAGGCGGCGGCGACCGACGCCCAGACGGTGGCGAGCGCCAGCCCCATCGACAGGAGGAGCGCCCTCCAGGGCCGGTCAGTCAGGTGGCGGGCGGCGGCCGGCGGCCCGACCATGAGCGAGAACATGAGCAGGGCCCCCACGACCGGGACGGACATCGTGGTCGCCACGGCCACGAGCACCAGGAAGGCGCCCTCGAGCCACCGGCGATGACGCCCGCGCGGGTCGGCGGCCGCGCCGAGCACCGCCTCGAGCAACAGCGGCCGTCCCAGCAGGGCCAGCGCCACCAGGGAACCAGCGGTGAGGCCGGCGGTCGGTCCCAGCTGGGTGGTGCTGACCCCGAGGACCTCGCCGAAGAGCAGGGAGTAGACCTGCGAGGAGTACTGGGCGCTCAGCGCGAGGAAGAGCCCACCCAGACCGAGCATCAGCACCAGGACGAGGGCGGTGGCGACGTCGCTGCGGCCCCGGCGGCTCAGCCAGCCCACGCCGAGGGCGCTGGCCACCGCGAAGGTGCCGATGCCCAGGAGCGGGTCGGCGCCGAGCAGCGCGGCCCCGGCCGCCCCTGCGAACGCGGTCTGCGGGAGGGCGTGGGCCACGAAGGTCGAGCCGCGCAGCACGGTGAAGAACCCGACCGCCCCGGCCACCATCGCCACCAGGGTGGCCACCCACAAGGTGTCGACCATGAAGGCGCTGAACACGGCCTCAGCGCGCCCCGCGGCGGTGCCCGTGGCGGGGCGACCGCAGCGAGCTCGCCAGGTAGAAGAGGAAGACCAGCGCCACCACGAAGAAGCTGACCGGCCAGCCCCGGCCGGCCGGCGGCCAGTAGTAGCTGTCGTAGGAGAGGAGGATTCCCAGCCAGACCGCCGCCACGCCCAGGGCGGCGGACACGGCCATGGCCCGTCCGGGGCGGCGGGTCAGCCTCAGGGCGGCGCCGGCCGGCCCGATGAGCAGCGCCGTGCTGAGGATGGCCCCGATGGTGAGGCAGGACAGCGAGACGGCCACCGCCATCGCCAGCAGGTAGGCCAGCCCCACCATGCGGACCCCCACGCCCCGGGCGGCCGCCAGCTCGGGGTTGACCGACGCCAACAGGAGGGGCCGGAACAGGACGACCACCGCCAGCGCGGCCACCCCGGCGAAGGCCGCGGCGACCGGCACGATCGACCCGCTGACGGCGAAGATCGACCCGAACAGGACGGTGGTCGTGACCCCGGTCGTGCTCGTGTACGAGGCGTCGAGGTAGAGGAACAGCGCAGCCAGCCCCAGGGCCGCGCCGAGGACGATCCCGGTGGCGACGTCCCGGCTGCGGGCCCGCTGCAGCCCCATCAGCTCCATCGACCCGGCCGCAGCCAGGCCGAGCACCACGAACCCCCACAACGGGTTCACCCCCAGGAGGAACGCCCCCGACCCGCCGGCGGCCCCGATGTCCGCCAAGGCGTGACCGGCGAAGGACTGCCCGCGCACCACGGTGAGCACGCCGACCAGACCAGACACCACCGCCACCGCACCACCGAGGACCAGAGCGAGGCGGACCGGGCCGTCGGTGAAGAACCCGGGCTCGAACAGCACGTGCACGGTGCCGCTCACACCCCCCGGCTGCGGGTGCGGCCCGGGGGTTCGGGGAGGCCGGCGGCCTGGTCGGCCTCCCTCGGTCCGTGGGGGCCGGCCACGACCAGGATGCGGTCGCGGACGTGCAGCACGTCGACCTGGTGCCCGTAGAGCTCGCTCAGGACCTCCTCGCGCACGACCTCGTCGGTGCCCCCGCTGGCCGCCCGCCCGGCCGCCAGGTAGACGATGCGGTCCATCACGGGCAGCAACGGGTTCATGTCGTGGGCCGAGAGGAGGACGGCCACCCCGCGCTCACCGGTCAGCCGGGCGAGCAGCGCCACCACCTCGTGCTCGCTGCGCAGGTCGAGGTTGGCCAGCGGCTCGTCGAGCAACAGCAGGGCCGGGTCGCTCACCAGCGCGTGGGCGATCAGCACCCGCTGCAGCTCGCCGCCCGAGAGGGTGCCGATCCGGGCGTCGGCCAGGCGGCCGGCATCCACCGCCTCGAGCATCGCGTCCACCTTCTGGCGGCGGCCCCGGTTCCGCAACGGGATGCCCAGCCGATGCCCGTCGAGGCCCAACGACACGAGGTCCCTGGCGCGCAGGGGCAGGTCCGGGTCCACCACGACCTTCTGGGGCACGTAGCCAACCCGCTCGGCGGTGCGACCGGGGCCCGCGCCCTCCGACGTCGCACCCGGCCCCCCGCCCACGATCACCCGGCCCTGAGCGGGTGGCTCGAGCCCCAGGATCACCCGCAGGAGGGTGGTCTTGCCGGCGCCGTTGGGCCCGATCAGCCCGGTGAACTCGCCCGCCCGCACCTCGAAGCCGACGTCGTGCAGCACCTCGCGCCCGGACAGCCACACGTGGACCCCCTCCACCGAGAGCACCTGGGCGCCCCGGGCGGGGACGGGGGGCACCGGCCCAGCGCCGCTGAGTGGGCTCACAGGTGCACCGTCGAACGGTGGTCGGCCAACGCCCGCCCGATCGCCTGGGTCTCGGCCACCATCCAGCGCTGGTAGTGGTAGCCGGCGGGCATCGTCTCGTAGACGCCGACGACCGGGATGCGGCTCTTTCGGGCAAGGTCGAGGAAGGACTGGGTGAGCGGGTCCACGACCTGCTGGTTGTACAGGAGGACGTCGACCTTGCGGGCCGTGAGGAGCTGGTTCTCGATGCTCACCGCCTCCGGGGCCGGGTCGACTCCGTTCATGATGTCGGCCTGCAGGGCGAACGGCGTGGCGATGTCGAGACCGGCGGCCTGCAACAGGTAGTCCCCGACCGGCTCGGTCACCGCCACCGGGTCGCCGTGGTGGGCCGATCGCAGGGCGGCCAGGTCGTGGTGCCACTGGCCGAGCGAGGCCACGAACCGCCGGAGCCGCCCGTGGAAGTACCCTCGCTCCCCCGGCAGGAGGGCCGACAGGTCGGCGGCCACCGCCGAGGCCACCTTGGGCATCGTGGCCGGCCGGTACCAGAGGTGGGGGTTGGGGGTGGAGTCCGGCAGCCCGAGCAGCCGCTGCACCACGACAACCTTGCGGTGCGGGTCCGGGGTGGCCGACTCGATGCGGTCCATGAAGGTGTCGTAACCGAGGCCGTTCTGCACCACCAGGGACGCCGACCCGACGGTCCGGGCCACGCTGGCGCTCGCCTCGAAGGTGTGCGGATCGGTGTTGGGGTTGCGCTCGATCGCCTGCACCCGCACGTAGGGGCCGCCGATCTGGGCGATCACGTCGGCGTACTGGTTCTCGGCCCCCACCGCCGACACCACGCGGGGAGCCGAAGCCGCACCGGCCCCGGCGGCCCCCAGGACATCCGTCGGCCCGGGCAGCCCGAGGAGCACGGACAACCAGGCCGATGCACCCAGCAGGGTGACGGCCGCCGCCCGGGTCCCACCGACCCGGCGCCGACCCGACGGCGCCTGCCGCCGGTCACGTCGACCCACCCGTCACCTCCTGCCACGCTGTCACCGGGCACGTCACCCGATACAATGATAATGACTTTCATTCTCAATGGTACGCCGGGGATCCCATGACCACGCTCGACGATTCCGCCCACACCGAGATCCGGCTGCGCCTGGCCCGCCTCGACCAGCGGTACACCCGGCTGCGGCGGGTCCTGGTGGAGGTGATCGCCGCGGCCGGGCGACCGGTGTCGATCCTCGAGATCCTGGCGTCGGCCCCCGGGCTGCCCCAGAGCAGTGCCTACCGGAACCTCTCGTCGCTGATCGAGTCGGGCGTGGTCCGCCGGGTCCCGGGGACCGACGACCACGGGCGGTTCGAGCTGGCCGAGGACCTGGCGGGCCACCACCACCATCTGGTGTGCGCCCGCTGCGGCAGCGTGGAGGACGTCCGGCACTCGCCCGCCCTCGAGCAGGCGCTCGGCGAGGCGGCCCAGGCCGTGGCCAGCCAACAGGGGTACCGCATTACCGAGCACCGATTCGATCTGGTCGGCGTCTGCCCCGCCTGTCTGCCCTGAGCGGGACGTCGGGCGCCGGGATCTCGCCGGTCGGTCGGGCGGCTGGCGGGCGCGGAAGCAGGTGGCGGGCGTGGAAGCGCGGCGGGCGGCCCCGCGGCAGACCGACCCGCGGCGGGCGGCCCGCTCAGCCCCAGACCTCGGCCGCTGTCTCGACGATCAGCGCCAGCTTGGCCCGCTCCTCGTCCTCGGTCAGTTCGTTGCCCTCGACGGTCGAGGAGTACCCGCACTGCGGTGACAGGCAGAGCTGCTCGAGCGGGACGTACCGGGCCGCCTCGTCGATCCGCCGCTTGAGGTCGTACTTGGACTCGAGCGCCGGCCGCTTCGTGGTGACCAAGCCGAGCACCACCAGCTTGCCCGGCGGGACCAAGCGCAGCGGCTCGAAACCACCGGAGCGCTCCACCCTCAGGGCCGCCGATGTGAAGTCGAGTCCTCCGCGCTCGTTGCGGAAGTGGATCTCGGTGGATTCGGACGTGCGGCTCACCCCGCGCAGCCGGTAGATGAAGTCCATGTGCCGCGACGTCCGCCGGAACTCGCCGTCGGTGGCCGACTGCAAGCCCAGGTCCTCCCAAATGCGGACGACGGCGACGACGGCCGCGTCCTCCACCTCACGGAGGGCCTCGCCCGGGATCGTCCCCTCGGCCGCCCGGGCTCGGGCCTCGAGCAGTGCGGGCGGCTGCAGCAGGCTGCCGACGTGGTCGGCCCGGAACAGCGGTGTTGCGCGCGGCGCCATGGGCTGCTCCCTTCGACTCTCTCGGGGGGGCACGCCCAGTCTGCCGGCCGGCACCTCGGGACGTCCGTGGCCGCTTCCGCCGCCCGCTAGGTCCGACACCGTGGCACGGTCGCCACGGCGCCGTCACCAGCGACTTCGCGCCGCCCGAGCCGGAGGGTGGCCGTCGGGAACGGGCCCCGGCCGGAGGCGCCCGTCTCCAACCGTTTGGTAGGGTGGCCGCAGTGACGGGGAGGGCCCTTTCGTACCGGTCCGGTCCGGCCGGCCTCGCCAACAGGCGGCGACCCGTGAGGGCGTACGTGGCTCTGACCAAGCCCCGGATCATCGAGTTGCTCCTGGTCACCACCCTGCCGACCATGTTCGTGGCGGCCCATCGCCTCCCGTCGGCCTGGCTCGTGGTGGCCGTCCTGGTGGGCGGCTCCCTGGCGGCCGGCGGTGCCAATGCACTGAACATGGTCTACGACCGGGACATCGACGCCCGGATGGAGCGCACCAGGCACCGGCCGCTGGTCACCGGCGAGGTGACCCCGGCGGCGGCGACCGTGTTCGCGGTGACGCTCGAGGTGGCGGCCTTCGGGATCCTGTGGGGAGCGGCCAACCTCCTGGCGGCCGTGCTGGCGGTGGGGGCCACCGCCTTCTACATGCTCGTCTACACGATGTGGCTCAAGCGCTCCACCTCCCAGAACATCGTCATCGGCGGAGCGGCGGGCGCCGTCCCGGTCCTCGTCGGCTGGAGCGCCGTGACCGGACGGCTCGGGTGGGCCCCGCTCCTGTTGTTCGGCATCGTCTTCCTGTGGACGCCCCCCCACTTCTGGGCGCTCGCCGTCCGTTACCGCGACGACTACCGGGCCGCCGACGTGCCCATGCTCCCCTCGGTCAGGCGTCTCGAGGTGGTGACCTTCCAGATCGTCGTCTACACGGTGGCGGTGGTGGCGCTCTCCCTCTGCCTGCCCCTGGTGGCCAACGTCGGCGCCGTCTACCTGGTGGCGGCCGGAGCGGCCGGAGCGGCCTTCATCGGCTCGGCGATCAACCTGCGACGGGACTCGACCCCACGCCGTGCCATGCGCCTCTTCGGCTTCTCGATCACCTACCTGACGGTGGTCTTCGTCGCCATGGGGGTCGATGCAGTTGTCCACCATCCCTGAGCGGCTCCCCGCCGGCGCCGCCGGCCCCCAACCCGTCGAGCCCCGCGTGCCCGGACCGCACCGACGAGCAGGATCCCGGCAGCCACCAGGCTGACGCCGAGCCGAGCAAGTCGCCGGCCCGAGAGCCCAGCCCACCTCGGTTCGGTCGCCGGCTCGGTCGCCGGCAATCGGGAACGGACATGGTCGGACGCCAGCGCGCGGACCGCGCCCCTTATCGGCGGCGAAGAGCCTCAATCGGTGAGCAACGAGCGCCCGGCGCGCAAGGCGATGGCCTCGGCCACGTGCGGCTCGTCCACCACCGCCACTCGGTCGAGGTCGGCCAGCGTGCGGGCCACCCGCCGGATCCGGTCCACCCCGCGCCCGCTCAGGTCGCCAGCGGCCAGATGTCGGTGCAACAGCGCTCGCGCCGATCCCGTCAGGGGAGCCAGCTCGTCGAGACGGGCTGCGGGCAACTCGGAGTTGGCTCGCACTCCCCTCGCCTTCGCCCGTTGTCGGATGGTCTGAACGGTCGACGCCACGGTCGCCGTCGGCGGTCCGCTCGCCGGGCCCAGCAGGTCGGACGGCTCCGGTCGGCTGAGTGGAACGGCCAGGTCGAACCGATCGAGCAAAGGACCTGAGAGCCGCCGGGCGTACCGGGCCCGGGCGGCCGGTGTGCACCGGCAGGCCCCGCTCCGCACGCCGGCGCCGCAGGGGCACGGGTTCATCGCACCGACGAGAAGGAACTGGGCGGGGTAGGTGACCGTCGCCCGGGCCCGGCTGATGCGGACCACGCCCTCCTCGAGCGGCTGGCGGAGCGCGTCGAGCACCGCGGTCGGGAATTCCCCCATCTCGTCGAGGAAGAGGACCCCGTGACTGGCCAGGCTGATCTCGCCGGGGCGCATCGACCACGAGCCTCCCCCGATGAGCGCGACCGACGAGGCGCCGTGGTGGGGTGCGCGCAACGGTGGTCGGCGGATGAGGCCCCCCGGCGGCAACGCCACGCCGGCCGCGGAGTGGATGCGGGTCACCTCGAGCGACTCTGTCGCCTCGAGGTCGGGCAGCAGACCGGGCAGTCGCTCGACGAGCATGGTCTTGCCCGAACCTGGTGGACCCACCAAGAGGAGATGGTGCCCGCCAGCCGCAGCCACTTCGAGCGCACGGCGCCCGACCCGCTGGCCACGCACGTCGGCCAGGTCGGGGACGTGCTCGGCCCTTCCGCCCGAAGGACCCGGGATCGAAACGACGGACGCGTCGGGGACGGCGGGCCACGGACCGTCCTCTCGCAAGGCATCGGCCAGCTGGCGCAGACTTCGCAGCCCACGCACCACCCCTTGGTGCACTGCCACCGCCACCGGCGCATCAGCCTCGGGGACGACCAGGACGGTGCCCTCGACGGCCCCGGCCAGCGCCACCGTTCCCGGCACCGATCGGATCGACCCGTCGAGGCCGAGCTCTCCCACGAAGGCCGCGCCCCGTACCTGGCTGGCCGACAGGTCGCCTTGGGCGACCAGGAGTCCCACGGCGATCGGAAGATCGAGGCCGACACCCCCCTTCCGCACTCCGGATGGAGCGAGGTTCACGGTCACCCGGCAGGGAGGCCAGGGGAGGCCGCTCGAGAGGAGGGCGGCACGAACCCGGTCACGGCTCTCGCGGACGACGGCGTCGGGCAGGCCGACCACGGAGAACGCTGGCAGACCGGAGGAGACGTGGACCTCCACCCAGACGGGGTGACCGAGCGCACCCATCAAGGTGGCCGAGGGGATGACGGCGATCATGATCTCTCCGTTCGAAGCGCAGCGGACGCTCGTGTCACGCGACAAGCGTCCGACTCCCGGCATCGGAGGCCGGCCACGGGTCACCGGCGGGGCGCCCGCTCACCTCGAGTCGGCTGGTGAGCCATGACGAGGATACGGCAGGGCTGTGCCATCGCTGCGTCTCGGCCGTGCCGTCCTTTGTGATCGCCGCCCCCGTCGACCTGAAGCTCGCCGTCCTCGCCGTCCTCGCCGTCCTCGAACCGTTCGCTGTCTCGTCCCGCCGATCCGGGATGTCGCAGCCCCTGTGTCAAATAGAGGGATGGAGGTCCTCGAGCGTCTGGTGGCGGTGATCGACGAGCTGGTGTCGAGCGACCCCC
>DAHUYA010000201.1 GCA_027315445.1 Acidimicrobiaceae bacterium
TGACCCTGGCCGCGCTGCAGGATCGGCTGTCCGAGCTGGGTGCCGCGATGATGGTCGAGCTCCTGGCCGCCGGCCCCGACGGCCTCCCGGTTCCCGTGCCGCAGGCGGGCGATCCCACCTATGCCGAGAAGCTCGCCCCCGAGGAGCTGCGCCTTCGCTGGGGCCAGCCGGCCGTGGAGCTGGCCCGGGTGGTGCGGCTCGGGAGGGCGTTCGCCCACTTCCGGGGGCGGCGGGTCCGGGTGCTGGCCGCCTCGGCCGAGCCGGGGTCGGGCGGCGGCGTGGCCGGGGGCGAGCCGCCCGGGACGCTCCTGGGCGCCGGGGGCGTGGCCACGGGCGAGGGGGTGCTGGTGCTCGACCGGGTGCAGCCCGAGGGCCGGGCGGCGATGGGCGCCGGCGAGTGGCTCCGGGGCCTGCGGCCGGAGCCGGGGGAGATGCTCGATTGACGGGGTGGGCACCTCCGAGGACCGGGTGGGCGCGCCGGTGACCTGGGACCCGGTCCAGTACCGCCGGTTCGCCGCCGAGCGGCGCCAGCCCTTCGACGACCTGCTGGCGCTGTGCCGGCAGGTCCCGGGGGGCACGGTCGTCGACCTCGGCTGCGGGAGTGGGGAGCTCACGGCGGAGCTGCACCGCCGCCTGGGGGCGGCAGACACTCTCGGCATCGACCGGTCGGCCGCCATGCTGGCCGAGGTCCCGGCTGGGGTGGAGGGCCTCCACTTCGCCGAGGGCGACATCGCCGGGTTCGACGGTCCGCCGGTGGACCTGGTGTTCGCCAACGCCTCGCTCCATTGGATGGGGGACCATCCGGCGCTGCTCCGGCGGCTGCGTGACACCGTGCGGCCGGGCGGCCAGCTGGCATTTCAGGTGCCGGCGAACTTCGACCACCCCTCGCACACCCTCGCCCGCTCGGTGGCCTCCGAGCCCCCCTTCCTCGAGGCCCTCGGGGGCGAGCTCCCGGCGGACCGCGGGGGCTCGGTGCTGGCGCCGGGGGCCTACGCCGAGCTTCTCTACGGGCTGGGCGCCCGCCCGCCGCTGGTCCGCCTGCAGGTCTACGGGCACGAGCTGGCCTCCACCGCCGAGGTGGTCGAGTGGGTGCGCGGCACCCTGCTGACCCCCTACCGGGAAATGTTGGGGGAGGAGGGGTACGAGCGCTTCGTGACCGCCTACCGTCGCCGGCTGCTCGGGGAGCTCGGCGACCGCTCGCCCTACTTCTACGGTTTCGCCCGCATCCTGTGCTGGGCCTCCTTCTGAGGATCGTAGGCTCGGCGTGATGGCCGCCAGCGCCGACGACCGCCTGCCACCGGCGGCCCGCATCGACCCGGGCCCCGTGGGCGCGGTGAAGATGGCGCCGTCGCTCCTGTCGGCGGACTTCGGACGACTGGCCGAGGCGGTCGGCGAGGTGGCCCCCGCCGCCGACTGGCTGCACGTCGACGTGATGGACGCCCACTTCGTGCCGAACCTGACCATCGGGCCACCCGTGGTGGCCTCCCTGAGGCGCCACTGCGGGCTCTTCTTCGACTGCCACCTGATGATGGACGAGCCGGGGCGTTACCTCGAGGCGTTCGCCGAGGCCGGCGCCGACGGCTGCACCGTCCACGTCGAGATCGGCGGGACGGCGAGCCTCGTCCGCTCCATGCGCGATCTCGGGCTGCGGGCGGGGGTGGCGCTCAACCCGGACACCCCGTTCGAGGCGGTGGCCCCCTTCCTCCACCAGGTCGACCTGGTGCTCTGCATGACCGTCTTCCCGGGGTTCGGGGGGCAGCGCTTCATCGCCGCGGTCATGGACAAGGTGTCGGCGGTGCGCCGGGCGGTCGACCGCGACGGGTTGGCGGTGGACGTCGAGGTCGACGGGGGGATCGATGTGGAGACCGCCCCGGTGGCCGCCCGGGCCGGCGCCAACGTCTTCGTGGCCGGGTCCGCCGTCTTCGGCCACGAGCGCCCCTGGGAGGCCGCCGAGGCGATCCGCCGGGCCGCGACCGACGTGGTCGGGGCGACGGCCGGTGAGCCGGGGCCCCCACCGGGGCACGGGTGACGCACGGTTAGGATCGGATCCCCGCCGAAACGGCCCGGGCGCCGTGCTCGACGGAAACTGAAACATGTTCTAGAATTCCCGGTGGCGGCCAGAGGGGAGTGCAGGTGGTCGACGAGTTGCACATGGCGCGGGCGAGCGAGCTCGCCACGTCGGTGCAGGGGAGCACCGCCCCCAATCCCTGGGTGGGCGCGTTGGTGGTCACGGCGGACGGCCGGCGGACCTTCGAGGGTGCCACCGCCCCGGCGGGGGGGCCCCACGCCGAGGTGACGGCCCTGGCCGCCGCCGGCGCGGCCGCCGCCGGCGCCACCCTCTACAGCACGCTCGAGCCGTGCGCCCACACCGGGCGGACCGGTCCGTGCACCGACGCCATCGTGGCCGCCGGGGTGGCCCGGGTGGTGATCGGCATCCTCGACCCCGACCCGCTGGTCTCGGGGCGCGGGGTCACGGCCCTGCAGGCCGCCGGGGTCGAGGTGACGCTGGGGGTGGGGGCGGGCCAGGTGACCGAGCAGCTGGCCCCCTACCTGAAGCACCGCCGGACCGGCCGACCGTGGGTGGTGCTGAAGCTGGCGGCCACCCTCGACGGGCGGACCGCCGCCCCGGACGGGTCGAGCCGCTGGATCACCGGCGAGGCGGCGCGGCTCGACGCCCATCGGCTCCGGGCCCGCTCGGACGCCGTGCTGGTCGGATCGGGCACCGTGCGGGCCGACGACCCTTCGTTGACCGTCCGGACCGAGCCGGCCCCCGCCCGCCAACCGTTGCGGGTCGTGCTCGGCTCGGCGCCGGCCGGTGCCCGGGTGCGCCCGGCCCTCGAGCTGAAGGGGGAGCCGGCGGAGGTGCTCGACGAGCTCGGGCGCCGCGGGGTGCTGCAGGTCCTGGTGGAAGGGGGGGCCCGGGTGGCCCACGAGTTCCACGCCGCCGGGCTGGTCGACCGCTACGTCTTCTACGTGGCGCCGGCCCTGCTCGGCGGGGACGACGGGCACCCCGTGCTGCGCGGTCCGGGTGCGCCCACCATGGCCGAGGCCTGGCGGGGGCGGGTCCTCTCGGTGGAGAGGCTGGGGGACGACCTGCGGGTGGAGGTGGCGTCCTGATGCCGTTCTCCGAGGTCAAGGAGGCGATCGACACCATCGGCGGGGGCGGGATGGCGGTGGTGGTCGACGACGAGGACCGCGAGAACGAGGGCGATCTCGTGATGGCGGCCGAGTCGGCCACCCCCGAGGCCATCGCCTTCTTCCTCGCGCACACCTCCGGGGTGATCTGCGTCCCGCTCGAGCCGGAGCGGGCCGACCAGCTCGACCTGCCCCTGATGGTCAGCGCCAACACGGAGGCCCAGCGGACCGCCTTCACGGTGAGCGTCGACTACCGCCACGGCACGACCACCGGGATCTCCGCCGCCGACCGGGCGGCGACCATCGCCGCCCTCATCGATCCCGACACCCGGCCGAGCGACCTGGGCCGTCCGGGTCACATCTTCCCGCTCCGCTACCTGACGGGCGGGGTGCTGAAACGGGCCGGCCACACCGAAGCGACGGTCGACCTGGCCCGGGCCGCCGGGCTGACCCCGGCCGGCGTCCTCTGCGAGATCGTGTCCGAGGACAAGGCCACGATGGCCCGTCTGCCGGAGCTCGAGCGGTTCGCCGAGCGCCACGGGCTGCCCCTGATCTCGATCGCCGACCTCATCCGTTACCGCCGGCGCACCGAGAAGCTGGTACGACGGGTGTCCCAAGCCGGGATCCCGACCGCCGACGGCCGGTTCACCGCCCACGTGTACGTGTCGGTGCTCGATGGCCAACAGCACCTCGCCCTGGTGATGGGGGAGGTGGCCGGCAGGGAGAACGTGCTGGTCCGGGTGCATTCGGAGTGCCTGACCGGCGACGTGTTCGGCTCCCTGCGCTGCGACTGCGGACCACAGCTCCGCAAGGCGCTCGAGCTGATCGAGGCCGAGGGCAGCGGGGTGCTCGTCTACCTCCGGGGTCACGAGGGGCGGGGAATCGGGCTCGCGCACAAGATCCGCGCCTACCGCCTGCAGGAGCAGGGGCACGACACGGTCGACGCCAACCTCGAGCTCGGGCTGCCGGTGGACAGTCGGGAGTACGGCATCGGCGCGCAGATGCTGGTCGACCTCGGGGTCACCACCATGCGCCTCATGACCAACAACCCCGTGAAGTACGGCGGCCTCGAGGGGTTCGGCCTCGACATCACCGAGCGGGTGCCGCTCGAGTCCTCGCCCAACGCCGAGAACATCGAGTACCTGCGCACCAAGCGCGAGCGGATGGGTCACCTGCTGCAGGGCCTCGATGACGTCCTCTGACGAGACCTCCCTCCCCGAAGGGGCCCTCGAGTCGCTGACCGGGCAGGTCGGGACGGTCCTGCGGGGCGAGCACGACGGCCGCGGGCTCCGGGTCGGGTTGGCCTGCGCCGTGTTCAACGGGGGCATCACCTGGCGACTGCTCGGGGGGGCGCTCGAAGGCCTGTGGTCGTGCGGGGTCGACCCGGCCGACGTGCGGGTCGCCTGGGCACCCGGGTCCTTCGAGCTGCCGCTGGTCGCCCGCGGCCTGACGCTCGGAGGGTCGGTCGACGCCGTGGTCGCCCTGGGGGCGGTGATCCGCGGGGAGACCGGCCACTACGACTTCGTGGCCGGCCAGTGCGCCGCCGGCCTTCAGCGGGTGCAGCTCGACACCGGGCTGCCGGTCGTCTTCGGCGTGCTCACGACCGACGACGTGCCGCAGGCGCTGGCCCGCTCGGCGCCCGGGGACGCCAACAAGGGGCTCGAGGCGGCGCTCACGGCGGTCGAGATGGTCCACCTCCTCCGCTCGCTGCAATGATCTGACGATGCTCCGGATCGTGCTGCCGAAGGGCTCGCTCGAGCGTGCCACCCTCGAGCTCTTCGCCGCCGCCGACCTGGCCGTCTCCCGCTCCTCGGACGTCGACTACCGGGCCAGCATCGCCGACCCGCGGGTGGACGACGTCCGGATCCTCCGGCCCCAGGAGATCCCGCGCTACGTGGCCGACGGGCTGTTCGACCTCGGCATCACCGGACGCGACTGGGTGGAGGAGCGGGCGGTGGACGTGGTCTCCCTGGGCGAGCTCCGCTACTCCAAGGCCACCGCCAACCCGATCCAGGTGGTGCTGGCGGTGGCCGACGGCTCGGAGGTCCGCAGCCTGTCCGACCTGGCGTCGCTGCCCGGGCCGCTGCGGGTGAGCACCGAGTACCCGGAGCTGACCCGCCGGGCGCTGTCGGCGCAGGGGATCGCAGCCGACATCTCGCTCTCCTACGGCGCGACCGAGGCCAAGGTCCCCGACATCGCCGACTGCGTGGTCGAGATCACCG
>DAHUYA010000209.1 GCA_027315445.1 Acidimicrobiaceae bacterium
TCGACCACTACTTCGGCACGTTCCCGGGGGTGCGCGGCTTCGACGACCATCCGGCGCACCGGCTCGGGGCCTTCGCCCAGCCGTGGCCGGCCAACTCCAGCCGTCCCCCGGCGGGTCGCCTGCTGCCGTTCCACCTCGACACCGCGACCACCGACGCCGAGTGCACCTTCGACCTCTCCCACGCATGGACCGCCCAACACGCCTGCTGGCACGACGGGGCGATGGACGGTTTCGTCACCACCCACACGTCTCCCGAGTACGAGGGCCCGGACAACGGGGTCCTGACGATGGGCTACTACACCCGCCAGGACCTCCCCTTCTACTTCGCCCTCGCCGAGGCGTTCACCATCTGCGACGGCTACCACTGCTCGGTGCTCGGGCCGACGGACCCGAACCGACTCTTCTGGCTCTCGGGCACCAACGACCCCCACGGGCACGCCGGGGGGCCCGTGATCACCACCAGCGAGGACGACAGCGTGCTGTGGAGCGCCCGCTGGCCCACCATGGCCGAGGTGCTCGACGATCACGGGGTCTCCTGGAAGGTCTACAACCCGCCTGGGAACGCCTACCTGCCGAGCAGCAGCACCGCCAAGCTGATCTCCAACAACTGCTTCCTCTACTTCTCGGCGTTCGAGGACCCGGGCTCCGCCCGGTACGAGAAGGCCTTCCTCTCGACCTTCCCCGCCGACTTCGCCCGGGACGTGTCGGCCGGCACCTTGCCGGCCGTCTCGTGGGTGATCGCCCCGGTGCTTCCCCGGGACATGTCCGAGCACCCCCCGGCGCCGCCGGCGCTGGGCGAGTACTTCACCCATCAGGTTCTCAGTGCCCTGGTCGCCAACCCCAAGGTCTGGTCGAAGACGGCCCTGTTCCTCTCCTACGACGAGAACGACGGCTTCTTCGACCACGTCCGGCCACCGACCCCGCCGCCCGGAACCTCCGGGGAGTACCTGACCGTCGACCCGCTGCCGGCGGCCGCCGGTGGGGTGGCCGGCCCGGTGGGTCTCGGCATGCGGGTGCCGCTGTTGGTGGTGTCTCCGTTCAGCCGAGGCGGGCACGTCTTCTCCGAGACCGCCGACCACACCTCGCAGCTCCGCTTCCTCGAGGCCCGGTTCGGTGTGCCGGTGCCGAACCTGTCCCGCTGGCGGCGGCGGGTGACCGGCGACCTGACGGGCGCCCTCCGGCCCTCGGCGTCGGCGCCGAGGGGCCTGCCCCCTCTGCCGCCCACCCCGGCCTTCCCGTCCACCGTGGCCCGGGAGTGCAAAGCCCCCCAGCTGGTGGAGGTGGACGTGCCGTCGCCGCCCTACCCGTTGCCGGCCCGTCAGTCGATGCCGGTCCAGGAGCGTCGCCCCGGCGCACGCTGAAGGCGCCCCACGAGGTGGCCTTCGGCCCTATCCGTCCGCCGGCCGGCGCGGACAATGGGTTCGACAGGTCGACCGCGGAGGTGGTGGAGCCGTGATGTGGTACTGGGGCGGCGGGTGGCACTGGTGGGACTGGCTCGTGGGGGTGGTCGTCATGGTCGCCTTCTGGGCCGTGATCATGTGGGCGCTCTGGATCCTGGTCGGCGGGCTGCTCGGGCGTAGGGAGGGCGACCGGCGGGAGGGCGACCGGCGGTCGACCTCGGCGACGAGGATCCTCGACGAGCGCCTGGCCCGAGGGGAGATCGGACCCGAGGAGTACCGGTCGCTGCGACAGGTCCTCGAGGGTGACGGTCGTGCCGACGACCAGGATCGGGCGCCCGAGGAGGGAGGCCACCGGCCCGGCGGAAGGGAGCGGGTCGGCCGCTGAAGGAGGGTCACGGAGGCCCGCCTCCCGGCGCGGCCGACCGCCGGCGGGACCCGGCGGATCCGTGGAAGGTGGGGGTCCTACAGGTGCGTCAGTCGCCAGAGGATGCTCGGGCTGTCGAGCCGGGCCCCGGTGACCACGGGGGTCTCGAAGGTGTGCAAGCCCACCTCCACCGTCAGGCGCCCGACCGAGGCGCCCTTGGGCACGACCCGACCCGGGACGATGCGATCGACCGACAGGTGCTCGCGCACCGGGGTGCCCGGGGTGGCGATCACCGGGATGGACTTGGCCGCAGCGAGCTCGATGACCGGCTGCCAGGGGACCGACAGCGTGCCGACGGTCTCCCCGGGTCGGGCCACCAGGACGCCGGCCAGGATCCGTCGCACGCCGCGCACCAGCTTGACCCCGTCCTGCTCGACCGTGTCGAGGAGGCTGGTGCCGTGTTGCTCGCCCAGCAGCACCCCGTACGCCATCACCTGCTTGCCGAGCAGCGGGACCAGGGCGGCGAAGAGGAAACAACCCCCGGCCGCGGTGCTGTAGCCGGTCTTGACGCCGACGATCCCGTCCACCCCGATGACGTAGTTGTAGTTGGTCGCCGGTGCGGTCATCCCGGGGAGCGAGACCGAGGGCTGGGCCACGATGCTGGCGATCAGGGGATTGGCCATGGCCCGCTCGCCCAGTGCCAGCAGGTCGGAAGGAGTGCCGACCGTCTGGGGGCTGAGCCCGCTGGCGTCGGCGAAGTGGGTGTTCTTGAGGCCCCACTGGGCCGCCAGGGCGTTCATCTCGCCCACGAAGGCGGACATGCCGCCGGCGTCCCATTGGGCGATCACGTCGGCCACGTCGTCGGCCGAGGGGATGAGCATGGCCTCGACCGCCTGGTACTCGGTGAGCTGCTCGCCGGCGGTGAAGGGGATGATCGAGTCCTGGGCGGCGCCCTCGAGCATCGAGTCGACCACGTCTGCCGCGGTGATGGTGATGGTGGGGCCCTGCCCCCCGGGGGGGATCGGATGGTCACGGAGCAGGACGAGCGTCGTCATCAACTTGGCGATGCTGGCCATCGGGAGCGGCTTGTCGCCCCCCACGGGGGGGAAGTTAAGGACCCCCGGGACCGTGAGGGCGCCCTCGACGCCGCTCGGCCATGGGCGCGGCCCCCCCCGAGGGTCGGGCACCGAACGGGTGGTGTCGGTCAGGGTGGCGGTGGGCACGGGCAGCGGGCGGGAGAGCCGCCACCCGGCGCCGGCGCCGGCGCCGGCCAGCAGCAGGACGACCAGCCCCCCGATCACCATCGGCCACCGGCGGCGCGGGCGGTTCCGATGACGCTTCCACTCCCGGTCCCAGGGCTTGCCCGTCCCTCGCTCAGCTGCGTGCTGCGGTTTGGTGCCTCCCATCGCCCCGGCATTCCAGCACGGCTGGCGGCCCGGGACGGCTCACCCCGGCCGCTGGCCGCTGGCCGGTGGCTGGTGGGCGCTGCCGGGGGGCCCTTAGGCGGACCGGCGAGACGGAGGCAGGGTGGACCGATGGCAGCCGACCCGCCCGCCCCGGGCGACGTGCTGGTGCACGGCATGGACGGGCGCCTGGCGCCAGGGGACTGGCCCCCGCTCGACGACCGGGAGGTTCGCAGGGTCCTCGACCGTTACGCCCTCGGCGACCCGTCGATCGCCGTCACCTGGCACAGCCCGCGGCCCTTCTCGGCCGCAGCGGTGGTGGACCATCCGGAGGGGCGGCTGTTCGTGAAGCGGCACCACCGGCGGGTGCGCACCCGGGCCGGCCTGACGGCCGAGCACCGCTTCATGGCGCACCTCCGCCGGGGTGGGGTCCCGGTGCCCGACGTGCTGACGCTGGCCTCCGGCGGGACCGCCCTCGCCCTCGGGGACTGGACCTACGAAGTTCACCGTCCGCCGCCCGGCGAGGACCTCTACCGCCGGAGGATGTCGTGGGAGCCGTTCACCGAGGTGCATCACGCCCGGGCGGCCGGCACCGCCCTGGCCCGGCTCCACCGGGCGGCCGAGGGCTACCCGGGACCGGGCCGCCCGCCCGGCGTGCTGGTCGCCTGCTGGGTCTCGGGTGCCCCGGACCTGATGGCGGCTCTCGAGGGATTGGTCGCCGCCCGGCCGGCGCTCGCCCGGGCGCTGTCGCGGCGACCGTGGCGCCGGGACGTGGCGAGAGCCCTCCTGCCGCTGCACCCGGCCCTGGCGGCGGTGGCCGGCGATCTTCGGCCACTGTGGACCCACAACGACTGGCATGCCTCCAACCTCTTCTGGCGGCGGGCCGCACGGGCCGCCGGTGCCGCCGGTGCCGCCGGTGGCACGGGTTCGGCGGGTGGCGCGGTGGAGGTCAGCGGGGTCATCGACTTCGGGTCGTGCAACCGGACGACGGCCGTCTACGACCTGGCCACCGCCCTCGAGCGCCACGTCGTCGGGTGGCTCCAAGGCGGGACGGAGGGATCCCACCCCGTGCACCTCGACCAGATGAGGGCGCTGGTCGAGGGCTACCAGTCCGAGCGGCCCCTCGATCGGGCGGAGACGGCGGCGTTGCCCGCCCTCCTGCCGCTGGTCCACCTCGAGCAGGCGTTGTCCGAGCTCGAGTACTTCGAGGCGGTGGTGGGCTCGTCGGGCAACGCGGATCTGGCGTACGGTGCCTTCTTCGTCGGGCACGCCGCCTGGTTCGCCACCCCCGGCGGCCGATCGCTGCTCGAGGAGCTGCGAGACGCTCTGGCGGCCGGTGGGCCCGAAGGCCGGGCGACGATGCGGGGAGGACAGTGGCCAAGAACGTGATCGGCGGGGAGCTCGAGCCGTGCGGGCGTGACCCGGTCACCGGCTTCTACCGGGACGGCTGCTGCAACACCGGCGCCGAGGACGCGGGCGTCCACACGGTGTGCGCCGCCATGACGGCCGAGTTCCTCAGGTTCTCGAAGTCGGCCGGCAACGACCTGAGCACGCCGCAACCGACCTTCGGCTTCCCGGGCCTGCAACCGGGTGACCGGTGGTGCCTCTGCGCCGCCCGCTGGAAGGAGGCGCACGACGCCGGTGTCGCCCCGCCGGTGGTGCTGGTGTCGACCCACGCCGCCACCCTCGAGTGGGTGACCCTCGAGGAGCTGCGGCGCCACGCCGTCGACGACGGCCTCAGTTGGTGTTGAGGGAGGTCAGGGTCGTGAGGTCGATGCCGCCCCGGCGGAGGAGGCGCTCCACCTCCTCGGGCGGCATCGGACGGGCGAGGAGGAACCCCTGGGCCCGATGGCAGCCGAGCCGGATGAGCTCGCGCATGTCCTCGACGTTCTCCACGCCTTCGGCGACGAGCTCGAGGCCGAAGGCGTCCCCCAGGCGGATGATCGACTCGACGATCGCCTGGTCCGTCGGATCGCCGGCGATGCCGCTGACGAAGCTGGTGTCGATCTTGAGGGTGTTGACCGGCAGGTGCTTGAGCTGGGTCATCGAGCTGAAGCCCGTCCCGAAGTCATCGATGGCCAAGCTCACCCCGAGCGCCCGGAACTCGTTCAGGATGCCAACGGTGCGGTCGACGTCCTCGATGACGGCATGCTCGGTGATCTCGAGGCACACCGCCGACCCCGGGAGGCTCGCCTGCTGCAGGCAGCGCTCGACGTACTCGACGATGCCGGGCATCGACAGCTGGGCGGGGGACATGTTGATCCGCACCGTCAGCGGTACCCGGGGGTAGGCGGCTCTCCAGGCGGCGATCTGCCGGCAGGCCCGCTCCATCACCCAGCGACCCAGGTCCACGATGAGCCCGGTCTCCTCGGCGATGGTGATGAAGCTGCCGGCGGTGAGCAGGCCGCGGACGGGGTGGTCCCACCGGACGAGTGCCTCCATGGCGACCACCTCGCCGGTGAAGAGGTCGAACTCCGGCTGGTAGAAGAGGCGTAGGCCGTCGGCCGCGATGGCGTCCCGCAGCATCAGCTCGGTGTCGGAGCGCTCGTCGACCACGGCCCGGAGCACGTGGTCGAACACCACCGCCCGGTTGCGACCCTCGGCCTTGGCCGCGTAGAGCGCCACGTCGGCCCGACCCAGCAGCTCGAGGGCGGTGGTCTCGCCCCGTCGGGCCAGCGCGATGCCGACGCTGCCGGTGTGGGAGATGTGCTGGCCGTCGAAGTCGATGGGCTGGGACACCAGGTCGAGCAGCCGGTTGGAGGTGGCGATCGCACCCAGGTCGCCGTTCGTCTGGCCGAGCAGGATCACGAACTCGTCGCCGCCGAGGCGGGCGGCGAAGTCCGAGGGCCGCATCGACATGCGGATCCGGTCGGCAATGGTCACCAGGACCCGGTCGCCGGCCCCGTGACCCAGGTAGTCGTTCATCACCTTGAAGCGGTCGAGGTCGAGGAACAGCAGGGCGGTCTGCGTCTGCTCGCTGTTGAGCCGCCGGTCGATCTCGGTCAACAGGGCGCGCCGGTTGGGCAGGCCGGTCAGGTCGTCGTGGAGGGCGTTGTACTGGAGCCGCTCCTCGGCATCGATGCGGAAGTTGAGCTGCACCAACAGGGAGGCCACCGCCCGCAGGGCGTTGATCTCGGGGCTGGTCCACTCGCGGTCGTTGAAGTGCATGAAACCCAGGCAGCCGGTGGTCACGTCGCCCTGTAGGAGCGGGACCGCCGCCCCGGACCACTCGCCGACGCCCGATCCCAGCTCGACGCGTTCGTTGTAGTCGTCGGGCGATTGCGACTGGCGCACGACCAGAGGTTCCTTGAGATCCCGGGTCGCGGCGAAGATCGGGTCGGCGTCGAAGGGCACCGCCCCGAGGGGGTCCGGGTCGGGCACGTTCCCACGTCGCGGGTACTCGGCGATCAGGTAGCTCAGGCCGGCCGGGTGGTCGTTGCGCCGCAGGAAGGCGGTGTCGGAGTGCAGGAACTCGGCCAGCGTCTGGATCGTCCAGTCGAGGGTGTCCTGCAGGTCCTCGCTCGAGGTCGACATCAGGCGCTCGGCCACCCGGACCACCAGCTCGTCGAGGTGGCGCTGGTAGGCGGCACCGGCCTCGATGGAGGCCCGGGCCCAGGCGGCGGCGCACATGCCGGCGAAGACGCGGACCGCGGCGATCTCCTCCTGGGTCCAGGCGCCGTTCGCTTGGCGGACGACGGCCAGGGCCCCGATGACCTCGTCGAGCCCGCTGCGGGCCGGCTCCACCCAGACGCTCCATCCCGTGCCGAGGGCGCTCCGCACCGACCGAAGGGAGTCGCCGTGGCGGAGCGCCTCGGTCACCGTCTCGGCCAGCCGGGCCACCGTCGCCTCGTCACCGTGCGGGCCGAGCCAGCTGGTGGGCTCGGCCCCGAGGGGTGCAAGCTCCGCCGCCGGGATCAGGACGATCCCGGCCGGGTGGTGGATCAACCGGGAGAGCCCGTCGATGATCAGGTCGGGGTCGCCCGCCCGCAACAGGTCGGCGTCGTCCGGGCGGGCGCTCATCGGGCCACCCCGGCGTGCCCGTTGCGCCACTGCTGGGACCGGTGACCCGCCCCGCCCTGCTCGGCCGGACGGCGGCCGTTGCCGAGGGGCTCGCTGCCCTCCCGGCGGGTGAGGACCTGCCCGAGAGGGGCCCGCAGGCTTCGGGCCGTCGGCGCGGGTGCCCGGCACAGGCGCATGACGAGGGCCAGGTGGTCGGTCGGCTGCAGGCCGACCAGCTCGGCGAAGCGGGCCTGGAGTGCCCGCAGGGCCCCGGCGTTGCGGGTGCCCCCCAGGGTCTCGAAGTCGGCGTCGTCCACGGCGTAAATGAATACCGGGGAAACGGGCTGCACCGCCAGCCCCGCGTGGTGGGCGACCAGCCACATCCGCTCGACGGCCGAGCCACCGGCCACGAAGTCGGCGGGCTCGGCACCGCCCACGGTCACCACGGCCAGGGCGGACGAGGTGGTCACCGCTCGACGGGCGTGGTCCCCGAGGGCCCCCCCGGCGTTCCAGTCCGCCAGGTGGGCCATCACGTCGGACCGGCGGGCCACCGCCAGGGTGGCCAGGTCGGCCGGCGCCAGCTCGAGGGTGCGCACGTCGATGCCGCGGTCGATTGGGTCGGTGCCCGGCCAGCGCAGCTCGCCGACCATCTCGGCGTGGAGCCAGGGGGTGAGGAACCGGATCCGCTCGGACTCGCCCAGCACCTCGGCCAACTCGTCGAGCCGGCGGCGGTCCGTGACCAGGTGGAGCGTCCCTCCTTCGGCCCGGACCTCGCGGCCGAGGGAGGTGGCGGTGGCCGGGTCGATCGGGGCGTGGTCGCCCCGTCGCCGGTTGGCGCACCGCTCGACGACCAGCGGGTACAGGGCGGCAAGGTCGCGATCCTCGCCCCGGCCGAACCGCAGGACGGCCACCCGGTCGCCCTGCGGACCGTCGGGGAACAGGCGCACCGGGCCGAGCCGCCCCTGGGCGGCGGCGGCCGCCCGGGCGTTGAGCAGGGCGGCGCCGATCGCCACGTAGCTGCCGCGGTGGCCGACGTCGAGGGTGCTGGTTCGCTGGCGGTCGACCAGGATCGCCAGCTCCCCGTCGTCCGCCTCGAACCGCCACGGCTGGGAGTTGCCGCCCGAGGGCGCCAGGTTGGCGGCATGGGCCACCGCCGCCACCGGGTCCTCGGGGACGGGCCGCTCGGCGGGGGAGCCGGGTGTCGGCGGTGCCTCGGCGTCGGGGGACCGCGGGGTGGCGACCGGGATCCCGGAGGCGACGGCCTCGTCGAGGTCGACCCGGATCCTGCCCGACGGCAGGGGCTCGCCGAGGCCCAGGCGCCGGATCGCGGCGGCCACGGTGGCCGCCCCGAGGGTCACGTCCCCTCCCAGCTGCGGCCAGGTGCCGAGGGTGCGGCCGACCTCGGCGAGCGAGGCGGCGCCCCGGGACGAAACCTGGTCGGGCTCGAGGATCCCGAGCACGTAGGGGACCTTGTCCTGCGGGGGGAGGTCGGCGAGGGCGGCGCTCGACAGGCCGGGCACGAGCCCGTGGAACAGTGGGCGGTCCGCCTCGAGGTCGAACCGCTCGACGTCGAACAGGCCGCGGTCGCTCGTCTCCATCAGCACCGGGATGCGCCGCCGACGGGCCACCTCTCGAACCAGCACCTTCACATCCAGAGCGTCGCACTCTTCGACCACCACGTCGAGGCCTTCGAGGAAACGCTCGACGTTCGCCTCGTCCACCCCCTGTACCAGGATCTCCGTGAGGAGGTAGGGGTCGACCTCGGCGATGCGCCGGGCGGCCACCGCCGCCTTGTTGACCCCCAGGTCGAGGACGGTGCCCGGGATCCGGTTGAGGTTGCTCGTCTCGAGCCGGTCGAAGTCGGCCAGGCGGAGCTCGCCGCACAGCCCCCCTAGGGCGAGTGCGTGGGCGATGGCGTGACCCACGCTCAGGCCCACCACGCCCACCCGGAGGGAGCGGAGGCGCTCCTGCTCCTCGATGGTGATCTTGTTCCGGTTCCGGTCGAGACGGAGGCGGCGGTAGGCGCGGGGCCCGAGCATCCGCACCAGCGTCCGCCGCCATGGGAAGTAGACGAAGCGCTCCGGCTCCGCGACCAGCTCGGCGTCAACCGGGGGCACCAGCGCCGAAAGCTCCCGGCGCTGGTCGTCCAGCCGGTCCACCACCCGCACCGTCGGGTCGTGGCGGAGGGTTCGGAGGATCTCGCGTTCGGCGCGCTCGCTGTTCTGGAGGGCGATCGGCCGCCAGGACAGCTCCTCGGCCCCGGTCGCCCCGGGGGCGCCGTGCTCGCCCGCCGGTGGGTCAGCGGGCACCGGGTGGTGGCGGGCGGGGGGGCGGACCGTGCAGGGGTGGCGACCGGCCGAGCGGTGGGTGTCGGGCCGGGTGGCGAGCTGTGCGGACTCGATGCGCATCAGCGCCGCCTGGTGTGGATCGGCCAGTGCCATGACCTGTGAGCGCCGCCAGGCCATCAGCACCGTGCGATACCGCTCGGAGGGGTACGGCGCGCTGTGCTCACCCACCATTCGGGCCCCGCAGGCGGCCATCGGCTCCATTATGCGGTCGGAGACCGCTCCGAGGGCCAGCTCCGAGCGCAACCAGGTGAGGGAGTGGACGCAGCACCGGCTGAGGGCCTTGGCCGCCGTCTGCATGCCGTCGGCGCCCAGCCCGCCCCAGGCTCCCTTCATCTCCACCACGCCGTAGGGCAGCGCCCCGGCCACCACGGCCGCCAGGTGGTCCGCCTCGGGGGATGCCGACATCTCGACCAGCGCCTGCGAGGCGGTCATGGCGTCGAGCGGGCCGTGGCAGCGCACGCCGGCGCGCACCACCCCATCGTCGTCGAGCCCCACGAAGAAGAGCGACACGCCCCGGGCCGCCTCGAGCTGGGACCGCCCGAGCAACTCGACGATGCCGAACTTCCGGTAGCGGGCCTCGGCGCCGTCGAGGTACTGCTGCCAGAGGTCCGGTCGTCCCTGGGGATGATGGGCCTCGAACCGAAGACCCGTGGTCCGGTCGAGGAACCCGGCGCCGTAGCTGTACGGCCGGCTCGTCAACGCGCCTGCGGTCATCGGCTCCCCGTTCGAACTGCGCCGGGACGGCCCTGCTGCGCCCCTGGTACGCCAACTCACCGGATTGTAGGGGGCGCCAATTCCCGATTGGTGGACCGTCGCCGCCTGCCGGCGCGTCTACCAGGGTCTGGAGCTCGCCGGGATTTCCGATGCGACCGGCCGACAAGCCATGACGATGGGTGCTATATGGTTGCGAACTGGTTCGCTAGGCTCCGTCGAGGGAGAGGAACCGGTTGAGGGCGGCCAGGGTGGCCCTGG
>DAHUYA010000214.1 GCA_027315445.1 Acidimicrobiaceae bacterium
CCGACCACCGGCGGCACCGCGAACCCCGGGGCGCCGGTGGCGGAGACCGTGGCGGCTCGCGGGGCGCGGGTGGCTCCCGAGGTCGCGCTGGCCGACGAGCCGCCTGCGACCAGGGTCGAGGCGACCAGCACGACAGTGAGCACTGCCGCTCTCCGGCTGGCCGTCACGGTCGTGCGTGCACCTTCACGGCATCCCTCCTGGCCTCGCCTGCACCGTCGCCGCGCCGTGACGATCTGCCGGCGGAACGAGTGCACGCGCCCACGGCCGGGCGCCGGCGCTCGACGACACCGGTGAAGTCTCCGAAGCTGAAGATGCTGCGTCCGACGCTAGCAAGGGTCCCGACCGGCCCGGCCGCGGCGCGCCGCTCCTGTCAGCCGGTGACGGTGACGAGTGTGCCGTAGGCGAGATAGCCCCAGGCTTGGGCGGCCTGTGCCAGCGGCAGCTCCACGCACCCCAGGCTCTGGGGGAACCCGTAGGTGGCCCGGGGGATGTAGTGCACGGCGTCACCGCCGTTGAAGTAGGCGACGTACTGGACGGGATCCGCGTACGGGGTCCCGTTGGGGTTGGTGCCCTGCATGACCTGGTTGCGGTAGCGGGCGTAGACGGGGAACGTCCCGTCGTCGGTCGGTCGTACGGGGATGCCGGTGTTGGCCAACGATTGGAAGACCTGCTGGCCGTCGGCCCAGATGGTCAGGGTCTCGGGCAAGACCTTGGACGCCAGCGCGTAGTTGTACCCACCGGTGTTGACCTGGTTGGACGCCAGCGCAGTGAGCAGGTCGTTCCAGAGCCCGACGCTGGGGGTTCCGTTCACGGTCAGGCCGTGGTCGGCCTCGAACTCCATGACCAGTCCCTGGGTGAAGACGTTGTACGTGCCCTGCTGCCACAGGCTGGTCAGGCTGGCCGGCCATCCCGTGTTCCTCCAGGTGAAGGTGCCACTGGGCGGGGAGAAGATCGCCAGCTGCTGGGCGGCGGTGTCGGAGGCGGGCATGGCCGTGCCGGTCGACGCCCAGGAGAGCGGCGAGTAGCCGAGCAGGGAGAGCATCTGCTGCAGGCGGACGGTGGATCCCGGACCGACCGTGTACTGGTCGGAGACGGTCGTGGCCAGGCGGGCACCATCGAGCGCCCGGACGCCGTGCTGGGGGCCACCCGGGACGGTCACCGTCACCTGGGTGCCGGGCAGGAAGGCCCCGGTCGGGGTGAACGTCAAGTGGTGGTTGCCGCGGAGGGCCCAGCTCCCGGGGATCGTCGGCGACAGCGTCGGGTCGGTGACGCCGGCCGCAAGGCGATCGGAGAACGTGACGGTGATCGGGGAGGTCCCCGGAGTCGTCGAGGAACCCGGTGCGGGGGTCACCGACGACACCGTCATCGGCGCGCCATCTCCCCCTGCTGCCCTCCCACCACCACCACCACCACGACGACCACCACTACCCGTCCGGTGGGACGCGGCAGTCACGGCAACGGGGGACCGTGCCCACGGCCCGGCCCGCAGTCGCCAGGCAGCAACCGCGCCGGTCGCGACCACCACGACCAGGGCCGCAGAAACCCAGACAGTGGCCCGGCCCCACCCCCGGTGCCTGCTCGGACCCGCGCCCCCACCGCTCACGGGCACCTCCCCGGCACTGCATCTCGCCGGGCCTCGGGTACCGCGAGGGACGGGCCCGAGCCGGTGACTCCACCCGACCCGGTGGCGACAGAGGGCGCTCCGATCGGCATCAGCAGTGTTGTACCCGATGGGGATCGGTCACAGTCGTCGCGGTCGTGCCGCTCCCGGCTCGTCGCAGGTCCGGCTACGCCGGCCGCCGGCGTCGCCAGGTCGGGCTTCTCGGAAGATAGCCCAGGTCAGGACGCCGGCTCGCCGTTCGATCGGCAGGGGAGGACCGATCCTCCGGGGAGCGGACCAAGTCTTTGCCGACCAGGGACCTTCGGCCCTGTTCAGTGGGGAATTCCCGAGTTCAGCTGGAGCGACCAAGCAGCGAAGGGGAGGAGGATCATGGCATTGCTCTCCGCGGATCTCGACTACCTGCGCCACGCCCGTAAGGGGCAGTTCGACTGGGGGTGGCTCCGGAGCACCGGCTCCGAGTGGGGGGTGCATCCCCGGCCCGGCAAGGTGGGGTTGACCCTTCGGGACATCGCCGTCGGTTCGTATGGTGACGTACCCGACGACCCGCCCCGTCGCACCATGGCCCCCCGGGGCGCGGAGATCGACCCGGACGTGCCCGACATGGGCTACACCATCAACTCCAAGGCCGAGGTCTGGTCGGACAACCTGCTCGACCTGTACGAGGAGGCGGTGAGCCGTCAGTGGAGTGCCACCAGGGACATCCCCTGGACCGAGCTGCCCGAGCTCGACCCCGACCTCGAGCACGCCATGTGCCAGCTGTGCACGGTCCTGTCGGAGGTCGAGATGGTGGCGTCCGACTTCCCGGCGAAGTGGCTGTGGCGGATCAACCACGACTTCGTCGAAGCCAAGATGGTCCTCTGCACCCAGGTGATGGACGAGGCCCGCCACACCGAGGTCTTCCGCAAGCGTGCCCTGGCGAACGGGGGCGGGTTGGGGAAGGCGAAGGCGGTGGTGGAGCGGTTCCTCAAGCTCATCCTCGACGCCGAGAGCTACGACGAGGGGTCGGCACTGATGCACCTGTTGGGCGAGGGCATCGTCCTGTCGCTGTTCCGGGCCGGGGAGCTCATCGCACCGTCCCCGGTCGAGAAGCGGATCTTCCGCCTCTGCATGCAGGACGAGGCCCGCCACGTCGCCTACGGCACCATGCACCTGCGCTACCGCCTCGAGCGCGACCCGTCCATGGCGGCCGACTTCCACAACTACCTCGACAAGGGGGAGGAGATCATCGGGATGCTGTTCACCACCCCCGAGGTGGTCGAGCCGACGACGCTCCTCGCCGCCGGCAGCGTCCGCGCCGCCGAGGAGATGGGCCTGGGTGGGGCCGACATGCTGCGGGGCAGGGTGATCGAGGAGTACTTGCAGCGCTGCGACAATGCCGGGCTGCCACGCCGGGGACGGCTGAAGCTCCCGGCTGAGCTGACCGAGGGCCTCGCCGTCGGTGCCGAAGGGGAGGTGGCGTGATGGAACGGTCCTGGTTCGACGCCATGGCGGCCGACGCCCGCAACCGCCCCGACGTCTACCGGCGCCTGGGCTTCGCCGACCTCCGGCTCGTCGTCGAGGAGACCGACGAGGCCGGGAGCCGGAGGTTCGGGTTGATCCTCGACGGCTACGACGTGGAGTCCGCCGGCGCGGTCACCGACGTCGAGGCGTTCCGGCCCGACGCCGTCGTCAGCGGTCCCCGCCAGACTTGGGACGACATGGCCGCCAACATCGTCGCCCACGGCGGCGCCGACAGCGCCCACACCCTCAACGCACTCAGCATCGCCGAAGCGCCGCTGCGGGTGACCGCAGCGGATCCGGTCGGGCGCGACAAGTTCTACCGGTACGCGGAGACGCTCCAGACCCTGTTCGACGCGCTGGCGGCCACCCCGCTCGCCGCCTGAGCCCGGCCATGGCGCTGCGGGTCCTCGACAGCTGCATCGGCTGCGGCGCCTGCGAGTCGGCCTGCTCCCGGCGGGCCATCGGCCAGGCCGACACCTTCGCCGTCATGTACGCGGTCGATCCACTGCTCTGCAACGACTGCATGGACTGCGTCACCGTCTGCCCGGTCGACGCGCTCGCCGCCGACCCCGAGTGGGCGGTGTGCTTCGGGCGGGGATGCCCGCTCGGCTCGTCCCGCTACCGCGACTGGGACTGCAGCCAGGGCTCCGACCGGTGCCTGGTGTGCGGTTCGATGCTGTGGCGCCCGCCGGGCGGGGAGTGGGTCTGCAGCGTCTGCCGGCTGCCACCGGGCACCCGCGGCGCCCGCTGCCCCAAGGTCGAGCTGGCCCGGAGAGCGGCCGGCGTTCAGGGCACCTCGTCGATGGGCGGGTAGAACCCGGCATCCATGAGGTCGGCGCTCCCGCCCCGAGGCCCGCTCGCCTCCGACCAGGCGAAGGTGCCGGCCCAGTCCACTTCGCCGTAGTAGCCGGACGGGGCGGCGTTGGAGAACAGCGGTCCCGCCACCCGCACCGCGGGGGACGAGGAACCGAGCGAGGCCAGCCAGAGGGCGTCGTCGCGCACCACCAACAACCGGTCGCCCGAGGCCGCCGGTTGGCCGAGCAACGACCCGGCGCCGGCCTGGCTGAGCGGCGCCGGGGTGCCTCCGGGTGGAAGTGCCCACAGCTGGTTGGTGGCGTCCCACTCGGCCAGGTAGCCGGCCGTCCAGTCGGCCCCGCCCTCCTGGCCGAAGGGGCCGCTGACCGAGGCGGTCGCGTAGATCAGCGTGCCCGAGGAGGTGAAGGAGGGGGCCAGTGCCTCGTCGCCGGCCGGGACGGCGATGGGCTCGCAGCTGCCGGCCGGCAGGGGGCAGAGGTCGATGCCGCGGCCGGCCGCCCAGATGGACCGGTTCAAGCCAGCCACCACCGCTTCGGTCGAGGCCACCGGGTCGGCGGCCAGGGCGAACGGACGGGCGAGACCCTGGGCCAGCGGCACGGGCTGGGTGCTGCCGGCGGCCAGGGCGTAGAGGGGCTTGCCGTCGGGGAGGTTCCCGCCGCCCGGCGCCTCCCAGAAGAGCAGCCCGCCGCCGTTCGGCCACCACCCGGCCAGGGTCAGCCCGGTGCCGTCGGTCCTCTGGTAGACGGTGGTCGGGGCGCCGCCGACCGCCGGTACCGTCCCGATGCTCATCACCGGCGTCACCGGAGGTGTGGTGGCTGTGGCGGCCCGCCCGGCCACCACGTCGTCGTAGGCGATCGTCGAGCCGCCGGGCGACCAGGCGAGGTTCTCCACCCCGAACCCCGGTCCGACGCCGGCGAGGCGGACCGGCGCCTGTCCGGGGACGTCGGTGAAGAGGTTGTCCGGGCTGGGCGCCCCGGCACCCGGCGCGGTGGCGAAAGCCAGCACGGGGGCCACCGGCGACCAGGCGAACCGACCGACACCGGACGGGGTGACCTCTCTGGCCACGGACTGCCCGTGGTGGACCAGCCACAGGGTGGCCGGTGCCACGGCATAGGGTCCGGCGGGGACGGAGTGGAGGAAGGCCAGCCACTGCCCGTCGGGCGACCACGCCGGGTTGCTGTCGAACCCGCCGGAGGGGCCGGTGACCGCGGTCAGGCTCCCACCGTCGCCGAGCACCTCGAGCGTGCCTTCCGAGACGAAGGCGAGGTCTCCGTTCCCCGCCCACGCCGCGGCGTCGACGGCGAGTGGACCGGGTGGGGCGGGGGGAGGCGGCCCCGGCGGGACGGTCGAGGCGGCGCCGGACCGGGCGAGAGCGGTGGTGGTCGTCGAGGAGGGCACGGAGCCGGTGGTGGTCGACCCCGACCGGGTGGCACTCGGAGGGAGGCGCGCCGAGCGGATGGTCGGGGCGTTCGCCGCACCGAACGAGGCCGCCCCGACCGCGAGGAGCCCCAGCGCGAGCAGGAGCGCCCACGACGTGCGACGACCAGGCACCTTCGCCACTCGCTCACCCCCGCCAGCACGACGATTCCGGCGATCTCTCGAAGAGTGGCCATCACATCACCGCAACCCGGACGCGGCAACCGGGATGCCTCCGCAACCTCGGGCCGCTCCGCAGGGGAAGACCGGAGGCCTCCCCGGCGTGGTCACAATTACCCATCGGGGTATGATGGGTAGGGAGATCTCCCTGGAGGAGGTTCGGCCATGGTCGTTGTCAGGTTCATGGAGACAGGCGCCGGGCGGCTGCTCCGCATCGCCGCCGGGCTCGTGCTGGTCGGTGTCGGCGCGTGGCTCGGGGGCGCGTTCTGGGTGCTGGCCGCGGTCGGGGTGCTGCCGATCGTCACCGGCGCGCTGGACGTCTGCCTTCTGGCGGCTGTCTTCAGCGCTCCGGTGCGCCAACGCACCCACCACGTCTGAGGGCACCGAGGCCCGTCCGGCGACGCGGGCCGGGTGAGGGAGCCCGGCTGAGCACGCTCGGCTTCCTCGTGGGATGGGGACGCGGCGCCTTCGCTTGATCGTCACCACCGTGCGGGCCCCTGCGATGCCGTCCGCCGCCCCCGGTTGGGTACCCGGCGCCGCCTTCGGGTGGGGACCCTCGGGGAGGGGCCGTCCATCGGATCGGTGCGGGGGCCACCTCGAGGCTGCCGGCGCACCCCCGAGGGGGAGGGGTCAGGCGGCCGCCACCTCGAGCAGGGCGTCGGCGACCCTGCCCGGCTCGGTGATCATCAGGTCGTGGCCGGTGTCGACGTCCCACAGCCTGCCGGCGGCTCGGGCGTCCCCCATGAGCTGCCGGTCGCGGGTGGCCAGGGTGGAGGTGCAGACGATGTGGAATTGGGGGATCCGGGCGTACTCGACCTCGTGGCGGAGCACGAGCTTGTGCTCGAAGCATCGCCAGGGGTGCGGGGTGAGCCGGTCTGCCATCCACGCCAGGTCCTCGGGGTCGGTGACCCCGTAGAACATCCCCGCTTCGGGTGAGGGGAGGAGCACCAGCTCCACCCCGTCCACCACCTTGCCCGCCGGGCGTGTCATCTCGATCATCGGCCCGGCCACGTCGAGCAACGACTGCCCGTTCCTCGGGTTGGCCGCGTCGAGGTAGACGAGCTTGCCGATCCGTTCGGACGACCGGTCCGCCACCCCGGTGATCACCATCCCGCCGTAGCTGTGGCCCACCAGGACCACATCGCGCAGGTCCTCGTAGTGCAGGACGGCCACCACGTCCTCGATGTGGAGGTCGAGGTCCACGTGGGGGCCGACGAGGTGGGCACGTTCACCGAGCCCGGTCAAGGTGGGCGCGTGGACCTCGTGGCCGGCCCGGCGGAGAAGTCGCGTCACGGGTTGGTAGCACCACCCGCCGTGACCTCCGCCGTGGACGAGGACGAATGTGGCCACCGCGATCCCCTTCCTCGAGCTCCTCGAGCTCCTCGAGCTCCGCATGATTCGCGCCGACAGTAGCAATCACGATGCGACGTGACGATGCGCCGAGCCGCACCGCGAGCGCGGGCCAGGTGGGCAACGGTGGCTCAAGAGCGTGCGAGCACCAGTTGGGACTGGGTCACCCGCGCCACCAGCGCGCCGCGCTCGTCCCGAACCTCCGTGTCCACCACGATCACCGTCCGTCCGACGTGCAGGGGTGTCGAGCTCGCCTCGACCCGACCGCTGTGGACGGCACCGAGGAAGTTGGTCTTCGACTCGATGGTGGTGGTGCCCGCGGCGCCTTCGGGGAGGTTGAGATAGGCGCAGGCGCCGGCGGTGCTGTCGGCCAACGACATCAGCGTGCCCCCGTGGAGCGCGCCACCAGCGGTGCACAGCTCCGCGGCCCAGTCGAGGGTCGCCCGGACGCAGGACGGGTCGCTGCTGCGGAACGTGATGCCGAGGGTCGTGGTGAACGGCATGATCCGGTCGAGATCCTGAGGCGAGAGCTCCTCTTGGGCCATGGGACGAGCTTGTCCCCATGACGGGCGGCCGGTCCACCCGCCGGGCTGCCCACTCCCGCGTGGATCACCCCCGGGCGCCCTAGGAGAAGACGCGTTCCTCGGCGTCGTGATCGGGAACGTACCCGATTGCCTGGTAGATGGTGTTGGAGGTGGGATTGGCCAGGTCGGTGTAGAGGACGACCTCTGCCGCCCCGTCCTCGAGGGCGGCCCGGGTCGCCGAGGCGGTGACGGCGGAGCCGAACCCACGCCCTCGGGAGGGCCGCGGTGTGTAGACGGGGCCGATCCGTGCCACACCGGCCACCACGGCGCTGCGAGCGGCGAGGCTCACCGGCCGTTGCGCATCCGTCCAGAGCCAGATCTCTCCGGCGGCGCAGCGCCGTGACGCCAGTCCCCGTGCATCGATCGTGGTCCCACCCCGCGTTTCGTGGTGGAGCTCGGCCAGCCAGCCCGCAACCAGCTCGACGTCGGCCGGACCGGCCTGCCGGCAGTGCCCTTGCACCCTGTTCGGGGCGGCGAGCCGGCCGAGCCGGTACATGCGCATCGCCCGTCGTCGCTCCGACCGGCAACCGGTCGCAGCACTCCAATACCGGCAGAACTCGCCGACCGCGGCGATCTCGCCGTTGGCGCCCGGGAGGAACCGCCCGGTTTGCGCCACCGCCTTGCGCCACCGCCGACGGCGCCCCGGGAGCCAGTCGCGGGAGGAAGATCGGCTGTGGCGGGGTCTGCATCACCACCCCGACCGTCCGTCCCGCCTCGACGACCAGTGCCCAGAGGTCGTCCACCCCGGCCGGGATGCGCCCGGCGAGCAACCCGGCCAGCTGCGTCCCGATGACGTTGGTGCTGACCGGGTCGGACCGCAGCCAGTCACTCCCGAGCCGGTCGACCTCCGCTGCGGTCAGCATTCTCACCTCCATGCACCCATTCTGGGCCGAGCCCGAGCCAGGTCGGCACGCGACCGACCGGGCGGCCCCCGAGCCGGCACGAGCAGCGGCGTGCACGCTCGCGGCGGGCTAGGGTCCGGTCGTGAGCGCGCGACAGTCGCTGGCCGACACGGGCTTCAGGACCATGAACACGCTCCATCGCGCCGTCCTCCACTTGAGCGGCGGTCGGCTGCTCAGGCGCCCGTTCGGGATGCCGGTGGTGGAGCTGCGCACCGTCGGGCGACGTTCGGGCCGCCCGCGGGTGACCATGCTCACGGCCCCGGTGGTCGACGGCGAACGGGTGGTCCTGGTGGCCTCGAAAGGGGGGGACGACCGGGACCCCGACTGGTTCAAGAACCTGGTCGCCAACCCCGAGATCGAGCTCACCCTCGGCGGGCGCACCAGGCAGATGAGGGCCCGCCGCGCGGCACCGGAGGAGAAGGAGGTCCTCTGGCCGCAGGTGGTCGCCGCCTAAAAGGGGTACCGCGGCTACCAGGAGCGCACGCAGCGCGACATCCCTCTGGT
>DAHUYA010000013.1 GCA_027315445.1 Acidimicrobiaceae bacterium
GGCGTGGAGCAGGACCGCCACCGGGCCCCCGGTGCCCCACCGCTCGGCGGCCAGGCGGGTGCCGCCGGCCTCCACCGAGAAGCCTTCGCTCACCGTCGCCCGCATTCGCCCATGCTCCACCCCCGGCGCCGGGGCGGCAAGGACCTCCGGCCGGGTCCGGCCGGCGGGCGGCGGGGCGGCGGTCAGGCGGCCCGGCGGTAGCGCAGGACGGCCAGCGGGGCCAGGACGACCAGCAGACCGACCGCCCAGGCGAGCGCCTGCCAGACGTTGCTGCTCGACCAGTACGCCGAGTGCCCGCCGAGCATCAGCTGGCGCATGGCGTCGACCAGCTGGCTCACCGGCTGGTGGACGGCGAAGGCCTGGAGCCACCCCGGCATCGACGTCACCGGCACGAAGGCCGACGAGGCGAAGGTCAACGGGAAGAGCACCGGGAAGGCGGCCAGCTGGGCGGTCTCGCTGTTGGAGGCCGACAGGCCGATGATGGCGAAGCCCCAGCTGAGCCCGTAGGCGAAGAGCAGGACCAGGAGCAGGCCGGCCACGAACTCGACGGCGTTGGTCTGCACCCGGAACCCGACCAGGTAGCCGACTGCCGTGATCAGCAGCAGCACTCCCACGTTGCGTACCAGGTCGGCGGTGGTGCGCCCGGCGAGGACCGCCGAGCGGGCCATCGGCAGGGCCCGGAACCGCTCGATCAGGCCCTTGTGGAGGTCCTCGGCCAGCCCGACGCTGGTGCTGACCGCCCCGAACATGACGGTCTGCACGTAGACGCCGGCGATCAGGTAATTGACGTAGGTGGTGCCGGGGACGTGGATGGCACCGCCGAAGACGTACCGGAAGAGCAGCACGAACATGATCGGTTGGATGCTCGAGAAGAAGATGGCGTCGGGGATCCGGGTGTAGTTGATGAGGTTGCGCCAGGTGACGGTCAGGGCGTCGGCCACTGCCCAGCGCAAGCGACCGCCGGTGGGCGGCTGGCGGATCGTCCGGTCCGGTGTCAGGGTGGCCGTGGTGTTCACCGGCCCCCCCGCGCGGGGGCCAGCGCCCGCCTGTCCGCCTCCGGGTCGTCCGTCGACCCGGTCCGCTCGGCCTCGGCCCGGTGCCCGGTCAGGCTGAGGAAGACGTCGTCGAGGCTGGGCTCGCGCAGCGCCAGCCCCACCACCGTCAGCTGGTGCTGGTCGAGGGCCCGTAGGACCTCGGCGGCCACCCTGGGGCCGTCCTCCACCGTGAGCTCGACGGTGGCGCCGTCGAGCGTCGGCGCCTTGCCGTCCCGGTTCCCGAGGAGGGCCGCCGCCGCCGAGGCCGACGGGGGGTCGGCCAGGGTGATCTCGATCACCGTCGCCCCGAGGTCGGCCTTCAGCTCCGCCGGAGTGCCCTCGGCGATCACCCGGCCGTGGTCCACCACCGCCACCCGATGGGCCAGGCGGTCCGCCTCCTCGAGGTACTGGGTGGTCAGGAGCACGGTGGTGCCGACCCGCACCAGCTCTTCGATGACCAGCCAGAGGTCCTGGCGGCTCTGCGGGTCGAGCCCGGTGGTCGGCTCGTCGAGGAAGAGGATCGGGGGCCTGCTCACCAGGGCGGCGGCCAGGTCGATCCGGCGCCGCATCCCGCCCGAGTAGGTCTTGAGCGGCCGGTTGGCCGCCTCGGCCAGGCCGAACTGCTCGAGCAGGGCGTCGGCCTGCTCGAGGGTCTGGCCCTTGGGCAGGTGGCTGAGGCGCCCGACCATCCGCAGGTTCTCTCGACCGGTCAGGTTCTCGTCGACCGTGGCGTATTGGCCGGCCAGCCCGATGAGCTGGCGGACGACGTCCGCCTCCCGGACCACGTCGTGGCCGAGCACGGCGGCCCGGCCCCCGTCGGGGGTGAGGATGGTGGAGAGGATGCGCACGGCGGTCGTCTTGCCGGCGCCGTTCGGGCCGAGGAGCCCGAGCACGGTGCCCGCCTCGACCCGCAAGGAGACGCCGTCGAGCGCCCGGACGTTGCCCTTGGCGAAGACCTTGACGAGATCGACCGCCTCGACCGCCGGTTGGACGTCACCGGCCGGGGCGAGGGGATAGACCATTGGCTAAGAAACTTAGTGATAAAGTCATATCGGTGTCAAGGGAGCGGTCCCGGGCCGAGGTGACGGAGGCGCTGCGGGTCGCGCTGCGCGAGTACCTCGGGGCGGTCGACGGCTTCGACGAGGGCGTGGCCGAGGTGCTCGGGGTCAGCCGGACCGACCTGCGCTGCGTCGACCTGCTCGAACGGCGCGGCACCCTGACCGCCGGGGCCCTCGCCGAGGCGTGCGGGCTGACCACCGGTGCGGTGACCTTCCTGCTCGACCGGCTCGAGCGCGCCGGGATGGTGCACCGGGCCCGCGACCCGGCCGATCGGCGGCGGGTCCTGGTGGAGCTGGTGGCCGCCGCCGGCCGCCGGGCCTTCGAGGTGCACCGGCCGATGGTGGAGGAGATGCGCGCCCTGGCGGCCCGGTACCGCACCGAGGAGCTGGCCGTCGTCTGCCGTTTCCTGACCGAGGCCCGCGAGGTCTACGAGAAGCACGCCCCGGACCCGGGCCGCCTCGGGACCGACCGTCCTCGCCCCTGAACCCGTCCTGAGCCCGCCCCTGCACCCGCCCCGGCGGCCATGCGGTTGGCCGTCCGGCTGGGGTGCCGTGCGGGCGCCCCGGGCCATCGAGGGCGGTGTCGACGGCCGGTAGTGTGGGCCGTTCGCAGCCCGAGGTCCCGCTGAGGAGGCCCGATGCCCTACGTCTTCGATTTCGACCATCGCCACTCGCGCCCGCCCATGGAGCTGAAGGACCTGCTGGGCGGGAAGGGAGCGAACCTGGCGGAGATGACGTCGGTCCTGGGCCTGCCGGTGCCGCCCGGGTTCACGATCTCCACCGACGCCTGCCGGGCCTACATGGAGCGCGGCTGGCCGGACGGGCTCACCGAGCAGGTGGCCAGGGCCCGGACCCGCCTCGAGCGGGCGATGCGCAAGGTGATCGGCGACCCGGACGACCCGTTGCTCGTGTCGGTGCGCTCGGGTGCCAAGTTCTCGATGCCCGGGATGATGGACACCGTCCTCAACCTGGGCCTCAACGACAAGTCGGTCCTCGGGTTGGCCTCCCAGACCGGCGACGAGCGGTTCGCCTTCGACTCCTACCGGCGGTTCGTGGCCATGTACGGCCGGATCGTCCTCGATGTGCCCGGCGGGGAGTTCGACACGCTGTTCGACGCGGCGAAGGAGCTGGCGGGGACCGACTCGGACGCACGGGTGCCCACCGAGCTGCTCCGTTACCTGGTCGACTCCTACCAGCAGGTGGTGGAGCGGCACACCGGAACCCCCTTCCCCCAGGACCCCGACGAGCAGCTCCGTGGGGCCATCGAGGCGGTCTTCCGCAGCTGGAACGGCGCTCGCGCCGTGGCCTACCGCGACCGCGAGCGGATCCCGCACACCCTCGGCACGGCGGTGAACGTGCAGGCGATGGTCTTCGGCAACCGCGACGACCGGTCGGGCACCGGGGTCGGCTTCACCCGGGACCCGGCGACCGGCCGGCGCGGGGAGTACGGCGACTTCCTGGTGAACGCCCAGGGGGAGGACGTGGTGGCCGGGATCCGCAACACCGAGCCGCTCTCCGCCCTCAAGCGTCAGTTCCCCAGGGTGCACGCCGAGCTGCTGGGCATCTTCGACCGGCTCGAGCGCCACTACCGCGACATGTGCGACACGGAGTTCACCATCGAGCAGGGGAAGCTCTGGATGCTCCAGACCAGGGTCGGCAAGCGCACGGGTCGGGCCGCCCTGAAGATGGCGGTCGACATGACCGCCGAGCCCAAGATCCGACTGACCAGGGACGAGGCCGTCCAACGGATCACCGAGGACCACCTCTCGGCGGTCCTGCACCCGCAGTTCGCCGGCGGCGGGCACCCCGTGTTCGCCAAGGGGCTGGCCGCCTCCCCGGGCGCCGCGGTGGGTCGGGCCTACTTCAGCGCCGACGACGCGGCGGCGGCGGCCGCTCGGGGCGAACCGGTCGTCCTCGTGCGTTCGGAGACGTCGCCCGAGGACGTGCACGGGATGCTGGCCGCCGAAGGGATCCTGACCGCCCGGGGAGGCCTGGTCAGCCACGCCGCCGTGGTCGCCCGGGGCTGGGGCAAGCCGGCGGTGGTCGGGGCCGAGTCGCTGCGACTGGGCGACCGGCGGGTGACCGCCGGGGCGGTCACGGTGGCCGAGGGGGAGTGGCTGTCGATCGACGGGACCAGCGGCACGGTGGTGGTCGGGCAGGTGGCCCTGACCCCCGCCGACCCACCCAAGGAGTTCGACGTGCTGCTCCGCTGGGCCGACGAGATCCGGGCCGGCAGCCTGGCCGTGCGGGCCAACGCCGACAACGGCGACGACGCCGCCAACGCGCGCCGTCTGGGGGCGGAGGGCATCGGCCTGTGCCGGACCGAGCACATGTTCCTGGGCGAGGACCGGCTCCCGGTGGTCCGCCGGATGATCCTGGCCGACGACGCGCAGGCCGAGGCGGCGGCGCTCGAGGAGCTGCGCCAGGTCCAGCGCGAGGACTTCGTCGCCATCCTCGAGGCGATGGACGGTTTGCCGGTGACCGTCCGCCTCCTCGACCCCCCACTCCACGAGTTCCTGCCCTCCACCCACGAGCTGGCGGTGACGGAGGCGACGGTGGGGCTCAGCGAGGAGGAGCGCCGCCTGTTCGACGCCGCCCGGGCGTGGCAGGAGGCCAACCCGATGCTCGGCACCCGGGGGGTGCGCCTCGGTGTCGTGAAGCCCGGGCTCTACGCCATGCAGGTGCGCGCGCTGATGGAGGCGGCCCTCCAGAGGGTGGCCGACGGCGGCCATCCGGTGATCGAGATCATGATCCCGCTCACTGTCAGCCGAGAGGAGCTGGCCCTGGCCCGCCGTTGGGTGGAGGAGTCGGTCGCCGAGGTGATGGCCGAGGGGGCGAGCCGGCCGGGCGGCCGTCGCCGCTCGGCGCGCACCGGCACGCTCGAGGTGACGATCGGCACGATGATCGAAACGCCCCGGGCGGCCCTGCGGGCCGACCAGATCGCCGAGGAGGCGGACTTCTTCTCGTTCGGCACCAACGACCTCACCCAGATGACCTTCGGCTTCAGCCGCGACGACGTCGAGGGCCGGATGATGGGCGCCTACCTCGATCTCGGCTTGCTGCCCCGCAACCCCTTCGAGACGGTCGACGTCGGTGGCGTCGGCGAGCTGGTGCGTCTCGGGACGGCCCGCGGCCGCGCCACCCGGCCCGAGCTGAAGGTGGGCGTCTGCGGCGAGCACGGCGGGGACCCCGAGTCGATCGCACTCTTCTACGACGCCGGCCTCGACTACGTGAGCTGCTCGCCCTTCCGGGTACCCGTGGCCCGGCTGGCCGCCGCCCAGGCGGTGCTGCAGAGCGGCCCCCGACCGGGCGCCCGCCCCACCGAGCGAGCGGGATCGACCGCGGCCCGACGGGCGGGGGGCGCCGCCAAGGCGACCTCCCCTTCGGCCGCCCGCGCCGGCGGGGCAGCCTCGGTCCGCTCGTCGAAGGCGGGGCCGGTGGGCACCCGAGCCCGCGCCGCGACCACGGCCGGCCGTCCGGCTGCCCGGGCCCGCAAGGCGGGGCCGAGCCGGCGGGGGGGGTCCCGCTAGGCGGCAACCCCCCGCAACCGTCGGCAACGTTCGCAACCTTCACGGGGCACCCCGGGGCCCGTCCGGCGCGGTGGTGACAGCCGAGCGGTACCCTCCCAAGGGTGGTCATCCCCGACGAGGAAGTCGTCGCCGTCCGGGCGGCCACCGACATCGTCGCCCTGATCGGCGAGCACGCCGCCCTGCGGCGCCAGGGCCGCCGCTGGGTCGCGCGCTGCCCCTTCCACAGCGAGAAGACACCGTCGTTCAGCGTCAACGCCGAGGAGGGTTTCTACTACTGCTTCGGGTGCCAGAAGTCGGGGGACGCCATCACCTTCGTGCGCGAGGTCGAGCACCTCGACTTCGTCGAGGCGGTGCGCTTCCTGGCCGACAAGGCCGGGGTCACCCTGCACGAGGACGAGGGGTCGGGGGTCGAGCGGAAGCACCGGGCCGAGCTCTTCGAGGCCATGGAGCGGGCCGTGGCCTGGTACCACGAGCGGTTGCTGGCGGCACCCGACGCGGGCCGGGCCCGTGACTACCTCCGCTCACGGGGGTACGACGGGGCGGTCGTCCGCCGCTTCCGACTGGGGTGGGCGCCTGAGGAATGGGACGCCCTCAATCGGGCCCTGCGGCTGCCCGAGCGGGTGTACACCGCTGCCGGCCTCGGCTTCGTCAACCGTCGCCAGAGGATGCAGGACGCCTTCCGGGCGCGGGTGATCTTCCCCATCTGCGATCCCACCGGCCGACCGGTGGCCCTGGGCGGCCGGGTGCTCCCGCCGCCGGCCGGGGTGGCGCCCGACGGGGCGGCCCGCCCGGAGCCCAAGTACAAGAACTCGCAGGAGTCGGCCATCTACGCCAAGCGCCGGACCCTCTACGCGCTCAACTGGGCCAAGCACGACATCGTCCAGTCCGGTGAGGTGGTGGTCTGCGAGGGGTACACCGACGTGATCGGGTGCTTCACCGCCGACGTGCCCAGGGCGGTGGCCACCTGCGGCACCGCCCTGGCCGAGGAGCACTTCACCCTGCTCCGCAACTTCTCCCGGCGGATCGTGCTCGCCTACGACGCCGACACCGCCGGCCAGTCGGCGACGTCCCGGGTGTACGAGTGGGAGCGCCGGCACGAGGTCGACGTGGCCGTGGCGTTGCTGCCCCAGGGCAGCGACCCGGGCGAGCTGGCGCGGCGTGATCCCGAAGCGCTGCGCAAGGCGGTCGCCGAGGCTCGACCGTTCCTGCAATTCCGGGTCGATCGGGTCTTCGAGTCGGCCGAGCTGGGCACGGCCGAGGGACGGGCCAAGGCAGCGGAGTCCGCCCTCGAAGCGGTGGGTGAACATCCCGACGAGCTGGTGCGGGACCAGTACGTCATGCAGGTGTCCGACCGCTGCCGGCTCGAGCCGGAGCTGGTCCGGCACCGGCTGGCCGAGCTGCGTCGCCGTGGCGCCAGCCAGGCGGGGCGCCCCCCCTCGGACCGGCGGACCGGTGCCGTCCCCGCTCCCTCCGGCCCGGCCGCCACCCACGACGAGCCGCCCTGGACGCCCGGGCGCGGGGAGGAGCCGACCGACCCCGGAGATGCCCCAGGACCCCGGCCGTCGGGGAGCGGGCGGTCCGTCGGGGACCGCCCCGGCCTCGAGGCGCTCCGCCTGGCCGTGCACCAGCCGAACGCCATGGCGGAGCGGCTCGAGGACGTGCTGTTCACCGACGACCTCCAGCGCCGGGCCTTCCTGGCCCTCTCGAGCGCCGACGACCTCTCGCAGGCGGTGGGGAACGCCGCCCCCGACGTGGCGGACCTGCTCCGGCGAGTGGCGGTCGAGGAGCCGCTGGTCCCCGACCTGGCGACCGTCGATCCTGTGGACGCCGTGATCACCCAGCTGGTGCGGGAAGCCTCCCGGCGGGCACTGGCCGACCTCCAGGCGTTGCTGCGCTCCGCGGGAGCCGACGCCGACCTGCAGGCGATGGCCGGTGAGACCGCCATGGTGCGGTTATGGCTCGAGGAGCTGGACGACCCGGTGGGCGGTCGTGGCGCGGCCGACCGATTGGTAGCGTGGCTTCTCGGACGGCGCCAGGAGGGTCTGTGAGCAGGCGGATGCCAGGGGAGAGCGTGGAGCAACCCAACCCGACATCCCCGTCGCTGGTCGCCGTGGCATCCGACCTCCCCCTCCCCGAAGGCGTCTCGGGTGCGGAGCTCGAGAGCCTCCTGGCGGTGGGTCGCCTGCAGGGGGAGCTCACGCAGGGCGACGTCATCGAGGCGGTGCACGGCGTGGAGCTGACGGCCGAGGCCATCGAACAGCTCGTCGAGTGGATCAAGTCCAACGGCATCGCCTTCGTGGAGGACGTCCCCGACGACGCCGTGGACGAGGACCCCGAGGCTGCGCTCGAGGTGGCGGGTCCGGCCGCCGGCACGACGAGGTCGGTCGGCGCCGGCAAGGAGACGGCTGCCGGTGGCGCGGGGACCAAGGGGCGGCGCGGGGCGTCGGCGTCGCGACCGGCTGCCCGCGAGGCCCCCAGGCTCCGCCCGACCGCCGGCAGCGACTACGTGGGTGGGGGGGCGGCCGAGGACCCCGTCCACACCTACCTCAAGGAGATCGGGAAGGTCCCGCTGCTGAGCGCCGAGCTCGAGGTGGAGATGGCCCAGCGGATCGAGCAGGGGAACGAGGCGGCCGCCCGCCTCGGGGCCCCCGCCCAGGCCCAGGCCGAGGGTGGACCGGCGGAGGTCCTCCTGTCCTCGACCGAGGAGGGCAAGGACCGCCGGCTGGTGCGTCGGGGTCAGCAGGCCAAGGACGTGCTGATCGAGGCGAACCTCCGGCTCGTGGTGTCGATCGCCAAGCGGTACCGCAACCGCGGGTTGGCGTTCCTCGACCTCATCCAGGAGGGCAACCTCGGGCTGATGCGGGCGGTCGACAAGTTCGATTACTCGCGGGGCTTCAAGTTCTCGACCTACGCCACCTGGTGGATCCGCCAGGCCATCACCCGAGCCATCGCCGACCAGGCTCGCACCATCCGGATCCCGGTGCACATGGTCGAGACCATCAACAAGGTGGTGTGGGCCCAACGCCAGCTCCTGCAGGAGCTCGGGCGGGAGCCCACCGCCGAAGAGGTCGCCCAGCGGGTCGAGTTCCCGATCGAGCGCGTCCGCGAGATCCAGCGGATCAATCAGGACACGGTCTCGCTCGAGCAGCCGGTGGGCGACGAGGACGACTTCAGCCTCTCCGACATGATCGAGGACCGCGGGGCAGTGGTGCCCGACGACGCCGCCACCCGTGCCATGCTCGACCAGGCGGTGAAGGAGGCCCTGGCCCACCTGACCCCGCGCGAGCAGGATGTCGTCCGCCTGCGGTTCGGGCTCGACGACGGCAAGATCCGCACCCTCGAAGAGGTGGGACGGGAGTTCGGGGTGACCCGGGAGCGGGTGCGCCAGATCGAGTCGAAGACCCTGGCCAAGCTGCGCCGCCCCGACGCCGCCCACCTGTTGCGGGACTACCTCGAGGAGGCGTAGGCCCGAAGGGGCCCTCGCCGGTGCTCGGCGAGAGATGGGCTGTGCGGGTGCCGCCACGTTCGACCCGACTGCTATCGTCGCTCACGCCGTTCCGGGGTAGCTCAACGGCAGAGCAAGCGGCTGTTAACCGCTAGGTTGAGAGTTCGAGTCTCTCCCCCGGAGCTCTCGTCGTTCTTCTCCCTGGGTCAGGGGCTCGCCCTCGTCCTTGCCCGGTCGCTCGGGAGCTCGGGACACGGCCCGGGGTTTCGACCAGCCGGATGCCCGCCCTGTCAGATTCGGTCCATCCGCTGGAAGTCGGCGTCGAGCAACAGTGCGGCGCTGCCGATCACGGCGACCACACCCAGCACGAGGAGCGCCACCGCCCACCACTCGAGATGGTGCACGGTCGGCAGCCGTACGCGGGAGGCCCAGCGGTGGTACGTGCTGACCAGATCGTGGATTCTCGTCATGCGGACCACCTCGACTTCGGGGCCATCGCCGAATGTAGGCACGTCACGAATGAGGGGGCAAGCCTTCGCATCGAGTCGTGGGCCGGCCGCGGGGCGCCGATCGGGCAAGGGTGGAGCGCGACGTCGAGGACATCGCCGCGATGCACCCTCCCTCACCTGCGAGAACGTCGGTACTAACGTTGCCATCAGTTTGTGGCAGGGGAGATGCTCCGATTGGGGGGTTGATCG
>DAHUYA010000031.1 GCA_027315445.1 Acidimicrobiaceae bacterium
GGGCGCGGCCAGGTCCTGCCAGCGGGGCTCGCGCTTCTCGACGAACGAGAGCGGGCCCTCCTGCTGGTCGGGATGCCCCCAGAGGGAAGCGAGCTCCCTGGCCCCCGCCCGGCAGGCGTCGGTCAGACCCATCTCGAGGGCTCCCCACAGGGCGCGCTTGGTCGCCGCCATGGCCGCCGGGGAGTTGCGGGCGATCGTCTCCGCCAGCGCCTGCGCCTCCTCGCGGAGCCGGTCGGGCGGGTCGACGATCTGGCTGATCATGCCGAGCGCGAGCGCGCGGTCGGCGGGCATGCGCTCGTGGCGGCCCACGAAGGCCATCCGCATGACCGCCTCGACGGGCATCTTGCGCAGCAGGCCGATGGCTTCGATGGACGTGACCTGCCCGACGGACACGTGGGGATCGAAGAACTGGGCGTCGGAGGCGGCGATCACGATGTCGGCGTCGGCCACCCAGTGGAGCCCTCCGCCGGCGCAGATGCCGTTCACCGCCGTGATCACCGGCTTCCACACCTGCTGATGCCAGGACGTGAAATGGACGTCGAACTGTTCCATCGAGTCGCGGTACCGCTCCATGCCCAGGCCGTCGCCGGCGATCTCCGCCACGTCGACGCCGGTCTGGAACGCCTTGCCCTCCCCGGTGTGGACGATCACCCGGACCGCCGGGTCGTCGTCGAGCTCCCGCCAGGCCACGCCGAACTCCTCCCGCATGGCGGCGTTCATGGCGTTCAGCCGCTCCGGGCGGTTGTTGATCAGCCAGCCGACCGGGCCGTGGCGCTCCACCTTCAGGTGCTCGAACGAGCTGTAGCTCATGGCTTCCCCTCTGCTCCGGCGGCCGGCCGCTCGCCGGCGCCACCTTTGACCACCAGTGCGTCCACCACCACCACACCCTGCCCCTCGGGCAGGACCATCAGCGGGTTGCAGTCGAGCTCCCGCACCTCTTCGCCGAGGTCGAGGGCCAGCCGCTGCAGGGCCATCAGCACGTCGACCACCGCCTCGAGGTCGCCCGGCGGCCGCCCCCGCACGCCCCGGAGGAGAGCGGACCCCCGCAGCCCCTCCACCATGCGGCGGGCCGAATGGCGGTCGAAGGGCGGGACCCGGAACCCGACGTCGCCGAGCACCTCGGTCAGCACGCCCCCCAGGCCGAAGAGCACGGTCGGGCCGAACGGGTCCTGGTGGGCGATCCCGGCGATCGCCTCGGCCACGCCCTCGACCATCGGCTGCACGACCACCCCGTCGACCGAGGCCGAGGGCGCCACCCGGGCGGCCGTGGCCAACAGGCGCTCCACGGCCGCCTCGAGGAGACCCGGGCCGGTCAGCCCGGTGGCCACCAGGCCGAGGTCCGACTTGTGGGGGATGTCGGCCGACAGGATCTTCGCCACGACCGGCCAGCCGAGATCCCCGGCCACGGCAACCGCCTCCCCGGGGGTGCGGGCCACCCGCTCGGGCACGGTCGGGATCCCGTAGGCGACCAGCAGCTCCTTGGCGTCCACCTCGTGGAGCGCCGGCCGACGGCCGAGCACCGCCCGGGCGGGCCCGGCCGCTGGTGAGGGGGTGGTCGGCAGGTCGGCGACCCGCGGGCGCGGCCCGGCCACGAACCGCGAGAAGTCGACCAGCGCCCGGATGCCCCGCACCGCCGCCCCGTACGAGTGGAACAGGGGTACCCCGGCCTCGCACAGCGCACGGTGGGCCGGGTCGTCGCGAAGGGGGGAGGTCCACACCGCCACCACCGGGGTGGTGCCCCGGCGGTGCACCTCGATCAGGTCGTCCGCCAGGGCGTCGCTCATGCCGGGGAAGACACCGGTGATCGGCGCCAGGAGGACGTCGGTGCCGGGGTCGGCCAACATCAGGTCGAGGACCGCCCGCCCGGCAGGGGTGCCGGCCAGGGTCCCCCCGGTGTCCACCGGGTTGTCCATCCGCAGGAACCACGGGACGTGCTCGGCCAGCCGCTCGACGGTGGCCTGCTCGAGCCTCGGGACCGACAGGCCGGCGCTGGCGCACATGTCGACCATCTGCGAGGCCGTCCCCCCGGACATGGCGTAGATCGCCACCCCGCCACCGCTGGCGGGGGGCAGCAGGCGGGTGTGGCAGAACATCCCGGCGATCTCGATCACCTCGTCGATGTCGTCCACCCGGATGATCCCGGTCTGCTCGAACACGGCGTCGTGGACGGCGTCGCTGCCGGTGAGGTGCCCAGTGTGGGCCTGGGCCATCCGCCGGCCCTCGTCGCTCCGGCCCACCTTTATCAGCACGATCGGCACGCGGTGGTCGGCCGCCGCCTCGGCGGCCAGCAGCAGGGTCCGCCCGTCCTTGAACCCCTCCACGTAGCCGGCGATCGCCCCGGTGTCGGCCAAGCCGGCGTAGTGGGCGGCGAAGTCGGCGAATTCGAGGTCCGCTTCGTTGCCGAGGGTGGCCCAGGACCGGATGCCGATGCCGAGCACCTCGCCCTGGGCGATCGGTCGTCCCTGGTAGCCGGACTGGGTGACGATGGCCAGCTTGCGGCCCGGCCGGTCGGGCCGCCACGGCTGGAAGACGTTGAGGTTGGTGTTGGGGCCGAGGACCCGCATCGGCCCGGAGGCCAGTCGGGCCAGCTCCCCCTGCGCCTTCGAGCCAGCCGGGGTCCCCACCTCGCCGAACCCGGCGGCGAAGACGACCGCCGCCCGCACGCCCCGGGCGAGGCAGTCCCGCAGGACCGGCAGGGGGTCGCGCACCAGCACGATGGCCAGGTCCACCTCGAAGGGCACGTCGAGCACCGAGGGGTAGGCCGGCTCGCCCAGGATGTCCGGCTTGGTGGGGTGCACCGGCACCACCCGGGCACCCCGGGCGGTCAGACGCTGGTGGACCTGCTCCCACTGGGCCCGCTGCTGGGTGCCGGCCCGGTCGCTGGCCCCGATCACCGCCACGCCGCGGGGGGCGAAGAGGGCGTCCCAGTCGACGGCCCGCAGGGCGAGCGGTCGCCCGTTGAGGTCGGTCGGCGTGGGCAATGGGGCTCCTCCGGGAGGCGGCTCGGGGCCGGGCGGCCCCTCCGCTGGACGGAGGAATGCGGCGACCGGAGCCCTCTATACTATATAAGAATCTCAGTATTGGATCGTCCGGGCTGACGCGCCCGGGGGCACCGGGCGCGGGCCCGGGCCGCCGGCGGACGAGAGGGCGCTCGGGCCGGGAGGGGAGCGGAGCAGTGGAGGAGCCGGGGATCACCGACGAGGGCATTGCCCGGCTCCGCGCCCGCATCGGCGTGCCCTACCCGCACCCGCAGCCGCCCCACTACCGGAGGCCCAACGTCGACAGCTTCCGCAACGTGGCCGTGGCCTACGGGGACGACAACCCGCTGTGGTGCGACCCCGACTACGCGGCGACCAGCCGCTGGGAGGGGTCGCTGGCCCCGCCGCCGCTGGTGGGCGGGGACACCCTGATCGGTGAGAACGAGGTCCCCGGGGTCCCCGACGAGCATCGCGACCTCATGAAGGGCGACCCGCTGCGCGGCGTCCACGCCTTCTACTCGGCCAGCGCCCGCGAGTGGTGGGCGCCCCTGCGCCCCGATCGCCGCTGCTTGCGCCGCAACGCCCTGGTGGCCGTGCTCGACAAGCCGAGCGAGTTCGCCGGCCGGTCGGTCCACGAGTGGACGGGCGAGGTCTTCCGGGACGAGGGCGCCCTCCTGTCGGCCCAGTACCGCCTCATGATCCGCACCGAGCGGACCGAGGCCCGGCAGCGCAAGAAGTACGACGCGGTCGAGCTCCGGCCGTACGAGGACGAGGAGATCGAGGCCATCGAAGCGCAGTACGCCGCCGAGCGGCCCCGGGGGGGCGAACCGCGCTGGTTCGAGGACGTGGCGGTGGGCGACGTGGTCGGCCCGATGGTCAAGGGTCCACTGACCGTGACCGACATGGTCTGCTGGCATGCCGGCATGGGGATGGGGCTCTACGGGGTGAAGCCGCTGCGGCTCGGCTACCGGAACCGCCGCCGCATCCCCACCTTCTTCCACCGCGACGACCTCAACGTCCCCGACGTCATGCAGCGGGTGCACTGGGACCCCGCGTTCGCCCGGCGATCGGGCAACCCGACCACCTTCGACTACGGGAGGATGCGCGAGACCTGGCTGGTCCACCTCTGCACCGACTGGATGGGGGACGACGCCTGGCTCTGGAAGCTCGAGTGCGAGTTCCGGCTGTTCAACTACGTGGGCGACACCCAGTGGCTCCGGGGGACGGTGGCCCGCACCTACCTGGCCGAGGGCGACCGCCCGGCGGTGGACCTCGAGCTCGAGGTGCGCAACCAGCGGGGCGATGTCACCACCCCGGGCCGCGCCACCGTGCTGGTGCCCAGCCGCCGGCACGGCCCGGTGCGCCTGCCCGACCCCCCCGGGGGGGCCACCGACCTGCAGGGGGCGCTCGACGCCATGGCCGCCGGGTTCGACCGGGAGTGAGCCGGTGAGCGACCCCTACGCCGGTGCCGACGGCCTCCGGGTGGACCTCTCGTCGGGCGTGCTCGAGCTGCGGCTCGACCGCCCGGCCAAGCGCAACGCCCTCACCGACGACATGGTGTCCGCCATGATCGGGGCGGTCGACGCGGCCGGGCGTGACGAGGCGGTGCGGGTGATCAGCCTCCGGGCCGAGGGCGAGCACTTCTGCACCGGTTTCGACATCGTGGGCCGCAACGCCCCCGGAGGCCGGCGCCCGCGGACCGGTAGCATCCAGCGCCGCCTGCCCTCGCAGGCCCACCGCCTGGTGCCCCTGCTCTGCACGGTGCAGACCCCGGTGGTCGTGGCCGCGTCGGGCTGGACGGCCGGCATCGGGCTGCAGCTGGTGCTGGCGGCCGACGTGGCGCTGGTGGCCGAGGATGCCCGCTTGTGGGAGCCGTTCACCGAGCGTGGCCTCACGCCCGACAGCGGGGCCAGCTGGCTCCTGCCCCGCCGGGTCGGTGAGGTGCGGGCGCGCGAGATGCTGCTGCTCGGTCGGGTGCTGTCGGGCACCCAGGCGGCCGAATGGGGGCTGGTCCACCGGGCGGTCCCGGCGGCCCGGCTCGCGGCGGCGGCCGACGAGGTGGTGGGCGTCCTGGCGACCGGGCCGACGGTCGCCCTCGGGCTGAGCAAGTGGCTGCTGCATGCCGGCGCCCAGGCCCCGCTCGACCAGCACCTGCGCAACGAGGCGTTCGCCATGGAGCTGGGCTCGCGCACCGAGGACTTCCGCGAGGGGCTGGCCGCCTTCCAGGAGAAGCGGCCCCCCCGCTTCGAGGGCCGGTGACCGCCTCCCCGTCGGGCGGCCGCCTGCCGGTCGGGGCCGAGGACGACGTCGAGACGGTGCTCGAGGCGGTCCGGGGGTGGGTCGAGGCGATCGTCCCGGCCGCCTGGGTGGCCGCCGGGCGGTCGGGGGGGCCGGCCGCGGTCCGCACCGTCCGCACCCGGGCCGACTACGAGGCGTGGTACCCGGCCTTCGCCGACTCGGGCCTGGTGGTGCCCAACTGGCCCGTGGCCTACGGGGGTCTCTACCTGCCGCCGGGGGTGGCCCGGCGGATCGACGCCGAGCTGCGGCCCTACAACCTGGGGCGGCTCAACCCCCTGGGGCTCAACCTGGCGGCGCCGGCGTTGTTCGCCCACGGGACCGAGGGGCAGCGCCTTCGGTTCCTGCCGCCGCTGGTGCGCAACGAGGAGAAGTGGTGCCAGCTCTTCAGCGAGCCCGGCGCCGGGTCCGACCTGGCGTCCCTGGCCACCCGGGCGGTGCGCGACGGGGACGAGTGGGTGATCGACGGCCAGAAGGTCTGGACGACCTGGGCTCACCTGTCCGACATGGCGGTGCTGCTGGCCCGGACCGATCCCGACGTGCCCAAGCGCCGGGGCGTCACCTACTTCCTGCTCGACCTCCACCAGCCCGGCGTCGAGGTCCGTCCGCTGCGCCACCTGGGCGGCGAGGTGGACTTCAACGAGGTCTTCCTCGCCGGGGCCCGGGTCCTCGACGCCCAGCGGGTGGGCGAGGTCGGCGACGGCTGGAAGGTGGCCAACGCCACCCTTTCGGGCGAGCGCCAGATGGTGTCGGGGGCCGGGTCGGGCGGGGTGGACCGGATCGGGGGCAGCGGGGTCGGGCATCTGCTCGACCTGGCCGCCAGGTCGCCGGGGGCCGGCCGGGTCGGGGGCTGGGGGGACCCGTTGGTGCGCCAACGGCTGATGCGCCTCCACAGCGAGGAGCGGATCCGCGACTGGACCAACCAGCGGGTGCGCGCCCAGCTGCGGGCCGGGCGACCCCCGGGCCCGGAGAGCTCGATCGGAAAGGTCCACCAGGGCGACCTCAACCAGCGGGTGCAGCTGACGGCCACCGACCTCCTCGGCCTGGGCGGCCAGGCCTGGCCGGGGGCGGGGGACGACTACGCGGCCGACCTGCCCTACGAGGTGCGGGGCATGCTGCGGAGCCGGGCCAACACCATCGAGGGCGGCACCACCGAGATCAACAAGAACGTGGTCGGCGAGCGGGTGCTCGGGCTGCCTCGGGAACCCGACCCCTACGCCGGGTCGCCCTGGCGCGACGTCCCGCGCAGCTGATGTACCGGACGCTCGAGGTCAGGCGCCAGGGGCCGGTCGGCTGGCTGGTCTTCGACCGGCCCGACGCCGGCAATGCCATCGACGCGACCATGTTCGACGAGCTGGCGGACGCCTGGGCCGAGCTCGACGCCGACCCGGCGGTTCGGGTGATCGTGAACACCGGCAACGGCGCCAGCTTCCAGACCGGGCTCGACATGGTGCAGCTGTCGCGGGACCCGACGGCCCTGCGCGAGCAGTCGCGGCGGACCAAGCGGGCCGACCTGCGCCTGACCGCGTGGCACAACGAGGTCTGCAAGCCGGTCATCGCCGCCGTCAACGGGGTCTGCGCCGGGGGCGGCCTGCACTTCGTGGCCGACGCCGACATCGTGATCGCCGCCGCCGACGCCACCTTCCTCGACCCGCACGTGTCGGTCGGCCAGGTCAGCGCCTTCGAGGCGATCGGCCTGGCCCGCAAGGTCCCGATGGAGGCGGTGACCCGGATGGCCCTGCTCGGGCGGCACGAGCGGCTCGACGCCGCCCGGGCGTACCAGCTCGGCATGGTCAGCCAGGTGGTCGACCCGCCGGGGCGGCTGCGCGAGGAGGCCCAGGCGCTGGCCGAGAAGATCGCCCGGAACTCGCCGGCCGCCATGGCGGCCACCAAGCGGGCGCTCTGGGGGGCCCTCGAGGCCGGGCTCACCGAGGCGTGCCGGGCGGGTGCCGGGGAGCTGGTAGGCCTTTGGGGCCACCCCGACCAGTCCGAGGGTCCACTGGCCTTCGCCGAGAAGCGTGAGCCGCGCTGGGCCCCGCCGACCAACCGAACCGATGGAGCAGTCGATGAGTGACCCCTCCGGCCGACCCCGCGGCATCCTGGCCGCCGCAGGCTACCTCCCGTACCGGCGGCTCGACCTGGGCACCATCGGCGCGGTGGCCGGCGGGGGCGGCGGCAAGGGCTGGCGGACGGTGGCCTCCTACGACGAGGACGCCACGACCATGGGGGTGGAGGCGGCCCGCCTGGCGCTGCGGGAGGTGCCCGGGGTCGTGCCCGACACCGTCCGGTTCGCCACCGTGGCGCCGCCGTACCTCGACCGCACCAACGCCACCGCCATTCACGCCGCCCTGCGGCTTCCCCGGTCGAGCGCGGCCTACGACGACCTCGGGTCGGTGCGTTCGGCCATGGGCGCCCTGCGGGCGGCCATGGCCGAGCCCGGCGGGTCCCTGGTGGTGGCGGCCGACGTGCGCACCGGGCTGGCCGGTGGCCCCGACGAGGCCGCCTTCGGCGACGGGGCGGCGGCCGTGGTCGTGGGCGATGCCGCCGGGGCCCCCGTCCTGGCCGAGCCCCTGTCCTGGGCGAGTGTGACCGAGGAGTTCGTGGACCGCTGGCGGGCTCCGGGCGAGATCCGGTCGCGGTTGTGGGAGGAGCGCTTCGGCGAGCTCCGCTACGGGCCCCTCGGGGCCGAGGCGCTGGCTTCCGCCCTGAAGCAGGCCGGGCTCACGGTGGAGGAGGTGGACCACCTGGTGGTCACCGGCACCCACGCCCGGGCCGTGCGGTCGGTGGCCGCCCGAAGCGGGGTGGCGCCCGAGCGACTGGCGGGCGACCTGGGGGCCTCTGTCGGCAACACCGGCGCCGCCCACCCCTTCCTCCTCCTCGCCTCGGTGCTCGAGCGGGCCCAGCCCGACCAGGTGGTCGTCCTGCTGGTGCTGGCCGACGGCGCGGAGGCGGTGGTGCTGCGGACCACCCCCGCGCTCTGCGGACGGGCGCCGGCCCGCCCGCTCTGCTCGCAGCTGGCGGCCGGCGCACCCGTGCCCTACGGCAAGTACCTCTCCTGGCGGGGGGTGCTGCCGGTCGAGCCGCCACGGCGACCGGAGCCGGCCCGGACCTCCTCCCCGGCGGCGGCTCGGAGCACCGAGTGGAAGTTCGGCTTCGTCGGCTCCGAGGACGCCGACGGCGCCATCCACCTGCCGCCGTCTCCCCTCGACCCCCTCGCCCACCCGATGGCCGAAGCGGTCGGGACGGTGACCACCTTCACCGTCGACCGCCTCAGCTACTCGCCGAGCCCGCCGACGGTGTTCGCGGTGGTGGACTTCGAGGGCGGGGGGCGACTGCCCCTCGAGCTCACCGACGTGGACGCCGAGTCGGTGGCGATCGGCGACCTCGTCGAGATGACGTTCCGAAGGCTGTCCACCGCCGACGGCATCCACAACTATTTCTGGAAGGCCCGTCCGGTGCGGGGAGGAGGCTCCTGATGGCGTCGCACGGCGTTCGGGACAAGGTGGCGATCGTGGGCATGGGCTGTACCCGGTTCGGCGAGCACTTCGACAAGGGCCTCGACGAGCTGCTGCTCGAGGCGACCGACGAGGCCCTGGCCTCGGCGGGCGTCGCCCGCGACGACGTCGACGCCTTCTGGCTGGGCACGGCCCAGTCGGGCATGAGCGGGCTGCTGCTCTCCCGGCCGCTCCACCTGGTGGGCAAGCCGGTGACCCGGGTGGAGAACTTCTGCGCCTCGGGGGCGGAGTCGTTCCGTCAGGCCGCCTACGCGGTGGCCAGCGGCGCCTACGACCTGGCGATGGCGGTCGGCGCCGAGAAGCTCAAGGACTCGGGGTATCAGGGGGCCAACGCCGCCCCGGTCCCCACCGACGGCACCAACCGCACCCTCACCGCCGCCGCCATGTACTCGATGATCGTGCCGGCCTACGCGGCCCGCTACGGGCTGCGTGTCGAGCAGGTGAAGGAGGTCTGCGCCCGGATCGCCGCCAAGAACCACCGCAACGGCGCGCGCAACCCCAGGGCCCAGTTCCGCAAGGAGATGTCGGTCGAGCAGCTGCTGGCCATGCCGAAGGTGGCCGGCGAGCTGTCCGTCTTCGACTGCGCCGGGGTGGGCGACGGTGCGGCGACCGCTGTGGTGGTCCGGGCGGAGGACGCCCACCGCTACACGGACCGGCCCCTGTTCGTGAAGGCGCTGTCCTTCGTGGCCGGGAACGGCGACGGCCTCACGGATCCGGGCTACGACTACACCACCTTCCCCGAGATCGTGCAGTGCGCCGAGGATGCCTACGCCCAGGCCGGGATCACCGACCCGCGGCACCAGCTGGCCATGGCCGAGGTGCACGACTGCTTCACCCCCACCGAGTTGGTGTTGATGGAGGACCTCGGGTTCTGCGAGCGTGGCACCGCCTGGAAGGAGGTGCTGGCCGGCACGTTCGAGCTCGAGGGCGAGCTGCCGGTCAACCCCGACGGAGGTCTCAAGAGCTTCGGTCACCCGGTCGGGGCGTCAGGGCTGCGCATGATGTTCGAGGCCTGGCTCCAGCTGCGGGGCGAGGCCCCCGAGGGGCGCCGCATCGCCGTCGTGGGAAGCCGGGACATGGCACTCACCCACAACCTCGGCGGATACCCGGGCGAGATGGTGTCGTTCATCTCGGTGCTCGGGGCCTCCCCCGGTTGAAGCAGCGGACCTCTGCTGATCAGGACAGCAGACCTCTGCTGACAGAGACAGCAGACCTCTGCTGACAGAGACAGCAGACCTCTGCTGACAGAGACAGCAGACCTCTGCTGACAGAGACAGCGGGAAGAAGAGAGAGAAGAGAAGAGAGAGAGAGGAGAAGGGTGCAGATCCAAGGGAAGAAGGCGGTGGTGGTGGGTGGGGCATCGGGCATGGCCCGGGCCTCGGCCGAGCAGCTCCGGGAGAAGGGGGCGGACGTCGCCATCCTCGACCTGCCGGGCACGGCCGGGCCCGAGGTGGCCAAGGCGCTCGGTGGCTCCTTCCACCCGGTCGACGTCACCGACGAGCTCGCGGTCGAGCAGGCGCTCTCCGACGCCGTCGAGCGTTTGGGCGGGCTGCACATCGCGGTCAACACCGCCGGGGGCGGGATCGCCAAGCGGACCCTCACCAAGGAGGGCCCGCACCCGCTCGACGAGTTCCGGAGGGTGGTGGAGCTGAACCTGATCGCCTCCTTCAACCTGAACCGGCTGCAGGCCTTCCACATGTCGAAGAACGAGCCGGAGGACGGCGAGCGCGGGGTGATCATCGACACCTCGTCGATCGCCGCCTTCGAGGGACAGATCGGCCAGGTCGCCTACACCGCCGCCAAGGCCGGGATCGCCGGCATGGTCTTCACCATGGCACGCGATCTCGGCAGCCTGGGCATCCGGACGCTGGCCATCGCCCCGAGCCTCTTCTCGACTGCCATCACCAAGGGGGTGAGCGACGAGTTCGCGGCCGCCCTGACCAGGGACGCGGCGTTCCCCAAGCGCATGGGACGCCCCGAGGAGTACGGGCGGCTGGTGATCGCCATCGTGGAGACCCCGATGCTCAACGGGTCGACCATCCGCCTCGACGCCGGCCAGCGCTTCGCGCCCAAGTAGCCGGTGGCCCACCCGTTCACCGGCGTGGCCATCGCCGGGGTCCACAACACCGTCCAGGCCCGCCAGCTGCCGGGGCACGACTCGCGCTCGATCGCCCTCGAGGCGGCGCTCGGCGCGCTGGCCGACGCCGGGGTCACGCCGGCCGAGGTGGACGGGGTGGTGGGCGAGTTCGCCGCCGACCAGGTGCTGACGCTCGGGCTCGGTTCGGCGACCCGCCGGCCCACGGCCCTCGGGATCCCGGCGGTCCTCGACGCCGCCGCCCTGGTCGCCACCGGGCAGTGCCAGGTGGTGCTGCTGGCCGCCGGCGGCGCCGGCCTCTACACCGATCGCAGCCAGACCGCGCCGTGGACCAGGCCGACCAACGAGCTGGTGATCGGCTACGGGTTGTTCACGGCGGCCGAGTTCGCCCTGATGGCGCGCCGGCACATGCTGCGCCACGGCACCACCCCCGAACAGCTGGCCACCGTGGCGGCCACCATCCGCAACAACGGGAGCGCCCACCCCGGGGCGGTGTACCACGGCCGTGGCCCGTTCACCCCGGACGACATCCTGGCCTCGAGGATGGTCGCCGACCCCTTCCATCTGCTCGACTGCTCGATGACCTCCGAGGGCGGGTGTGCCCTCGTGCTGACCACGCCCGCCCGGGCGGCGGACGGGCCGGCCCCACCGGTTCACCTGCTCGGCTGCGGCAGCGATTCCTTCGGCCCCGCTTACACGATCGCGCCCTCGTGGGACCTCGGCGCCGACCGCGGCGACGGCACGCCGGCCGGCTACGTCGGGCGCGGCGCCGCCCGCCGGGCGTTCGCCATGGCCGGGCTGGGACCGGGCGACGTGTACGTCTGCGAGCTCTACGACCCGTTCAGCTTCGAGATCATCCG
>DAHUYA010000038.1 GCA_027315445.1 Acidimicrobiaceae bacterium
GCAATGGTCGCCGGGCTTGCAGTCGGAGTTATCGTGGCAGTCACCTCTGCTCCCCGCCCAGTACATCCCGCAATGAGACCCTCGGTGAACACCATCAAGACCGGTGAGTCACCCTCCCAGTTCGAGGCGTCGATGGGCGAGGCGGCGGCCAACCTACCCGAGCTCCTATTGCCACCTGGCCAACGGACTGCCTGGATCAGCGACTGGAACCAGATGGCCAATTGCATGCGGAGCCATGGCATAACGGACTTCCCCACGGCTCCTTCTACCTTCGGTGACGGTCACACCCCGCCACCGCTGTTGGGCGGCCCTCCGGGGTCCCCGATGGACGTCACGAGCTCGCAGTTCCAAGCTGCCCAGGGAGCGTGTCCCTTCGACACCGGCGGCCTCAACCTGCAGGAGTTCAAGCAGGCATGGGCTGACTGGTGGGCAGCGCACCCGGCACAACGGGCTGCTGGGCCGCCGGTCTCGCTCCCGCCAGTCCCGGCTCACTCATGACGGCATGCGACCCGTGCACGGATCCTTGCTGGTGAGCCCGAGCTGGGGACCGCACCGACCGCACAACTGTTACCACCCTGACCCCGTAGGCTCGCGCCCGACGTCGGGGGCGGCGTGCCGTTGGTCCGCGAGGCGGTCGGTCTCGAAAGGTCGGGTGAGCGCGGGGTGAGCGGCATCGGAGCGGTGGACGGGCCGGCGCACACGCCCGGGCGCCCGAACTGGCGTTGGCGGGAGCACCCGGTACCGGCCGGCCCGGCGGTGGTGTTCGACATCGACGGGGTGCTGTCCGACGCGGCCGGCCGCCAGCACTTCATCGAGCGGGGACGGCGGGACTGGACGGCCTTCTTCGAAGCCTGCGGCGACGACGAGGTGATCGAGGAGATCGCCCGCCTGCTCGAACTGCTCGACCCCCGTCTGACGGTGGTGCTGCTGACCGGACGTCCCCTGCGGGTGCGGCCCCAGACGTTGGCCTGGCTCGAACGCTACGGGGTGCGATGGGACCTCCTGGTGATGCGGGACCGCGGCGACTACGACCAGGTGACCGACTTCAAGCAGCGGGTGGTGGAGGACCTCCGCGACTTCGGGCTCGACCTCCGCCTGGCCCTCGAGGACGACCCGTCGAACCACGCCATGTTCGTGGCCGAGGGCGTCCCGTGCGTCTACATCCACTCGGGCTATTACGGCTGACCTTCACCGCTGCTCCGCCCGGGTGAGCGCAGGTGCAGGTGAGGCGGCCCGGGCGTGTCGCCCGCGCGGCCGCCATCGGGGCGCCGACGCCACGAGCCAACCGGCGAGCAGCGCCACCGCAGCGGCCGCCAGCACCGGGAGGTCGCCGAAGCGGGTGTAGAGGGTCGGCCCGGTCCGGAGCGCAACCGTCGCGACGAGCACCTGACGGGCCCCCAGCGCGCTGCGTTCGAGCACCACCCCGCGGTGGTTCACCACGCTCGAATAGCCCGTCGGCGCCGCCTGCACGAGGTCGCGACCCTCCGACACCGCCTGCACCCGGTCGGCCGCCAGCTCCTGGGACGGGACCTGGCTGGTGGCGTAGGAGGAGGTGTTGGTCGGGACCACCAGCAACTGGGCCCCGGCCCGGACAGACGCACGGGCCCGGCCGGCGAAGAAGACCTCGTAGGAGACCATCACCCCGAGTGGGCCCGCAGGCGTCCGCACCAGTCCGCTGCCGTGGCCCGGCACGGCGTCGAGCGGCACGGCCGACAGGCTCGCCAGGTGGGAGAAGAACCCCCGGAACGGCACGTACTCCCCGAAAGGCACCCGGTGCACCTTCTCGAAGGTGGCCACCACCCGCCCCGCCGGGCTCCAGGCGGCCACGAAGTTCCGGAAGGTGGTGACCGAAGCCGGCTCGGTGACGCCGGCCACGACTGTTGCCCGGAGGCGGCTGGCCACCGCGCCCACGATCCGCTCCTCCGGGGAGCCGGCCAGCGGGCGGTCGAGGGCGATCACGTCCTCCGGCCACACCACCAATCGGGGTCCGGGGTCCGGGGACGGGGAGAGGCGGCGGGTGGCCGCCAGTTGCGCCCGGAAGACCGACGCCGGGTCGACCTCCTTGGCGCTGGTGCCGCGCCGCCCCCCGCCCTGCACCGCCGCCACCGGCAGGGTCCGGACGGGTGGGCCGCCGTCGGGTGCCCACACGCCTGCCAGGCCGATCGCCACGGTGAGCAGGAGGGCGCCGGCCCCGACGAGGGCCGGTCGCCACACGACGGCCGGGCGGGTCGACAGGGCGAGCTCGCCCAGGCCGGCCCCCACGAGCCAGACCAGGGCGGTCATCAGCAGCGGGCCGCCCAGGCGGGCGGTGCCGAGGAGAGGGCCGCCGGCCTGTCCGAGGAAGACGCCGCCCAGCGGCAAGCCGCCGAAGGGCCACGTGAGGCGGAGTGCTTCCAGAAGGGTGAACGCCCCGGTGAAGGCGGGCATCCGGCCACGGGTGGGCGGGACGAGGCAGGCGGCGACCCCCATCGAGAGCGCCTCGACGACCATGAGGGCCGCCGCCCCGTACCAGTTGAAGGCCTGCGCCCACCACAGGCCGGGCACGAAGCAGCCCAGGCCGGCCAGCCAACCGGCGGCCAACCGGGAGCGAAGCGCCAGCCCGTGCAGCCGCCAGTAGAGCAGGCCGGCGGCCGGAAAGGCGAGGGGCCACCAGCCCCAGGGCGGCAGCGACAGCGCCAGGCCGAGGCCGGCGGCCAGGCTGGGCACGGCGAGGGCACCGGCCCGCCGGGCGTTCATCCCCCGGCGCCGAGGGTCCCCGACGTGTCGTCGATCGCCTGGCGCACCCGGCGGGCCGCCGCCCGGCCCGAACCGATGCACGCCGGGATGCCCACCCCCCGGTAGGCGGCGCCGGCCACCGCCAGAGCCGGGAGCCGTCCTGCGGCCGCCTCTATGGCGGTCACCCGGAGAAGGTGGTGCACCCGGTACTGGGGGAGCGCCTCGGCCCAGCGCGTCACCATGGTGGCCTTCGGCGTTCCCTTCAGGCCCAGCAGCACCCCGAGCTCGGCGATCACCCGTGTGGCGAGCTGGTCGTCGTCGAAGTGCTCCGCCCGCGTGTCCCCCGACCGACCGACCGAGGCGCGCAGCAGCACGTCGTCCGGACGGGCGAGGTGCGGCCACTTGGCCGACAGGTAGGTGCAGGCGGTCACCAGGAACGTCCGGTCGTCCCCGTCGCGCTCGGGGTCCGCCGCCAGGCCGCGGGGCAGGGGGCTGCCCCGGGGCACCAGCAGTCCGGTGCCCTCGAGGGGCTCGGGCAGGTCGTCGGGGTGCACCGCCATCGTCACCACGGCCACCGAGGCGTGGTCCACCCCCCGGAGCAGACCCGCCGCCTCGGAGTCGTGCGGCTCGAGCAGCGCGGCCGCCGCGGCGGCCGGCACCGCGACCACGACGCCGTCGGCCGGGCTCTCGCCGTCCGGGGTCGAGAGCACCCATCCCCCGCCGTTGCCGGGCGCCCTCTTCAGGGACTGGACGGGGGCACCGGTGCGCAGCGTCACCCCTCGGGACTCGAGGGCCGCCACCAGGCGGTCGACGAGTGCCTGCATCCCTCCGACGATGGCCCAGAACGCCGGGTCCGCACCGGCCGTCGCGCTCTCGCTCGCGGCCTCGGAGCCGGGTGCCGGGCCCGGCGCTCCCAGCCCCTCGGGCGCCGCCGCGACGGCCCGGTTCTCAGGCGGGGCCGTGACGGGCGGGTCCTCGGGCGCAGTGCCGGGGCTGTCGCCGACCTGTTCCGCGGTCCTCGACGGCAGGGTCCCGCCCGGCCCCACGCCGAGCGCCGTGGCCCGGCGGAGGGCGTGCATCAGTCCGCCCCGGCGCTGGGACACGACGAGGAGGAGCGGGAAGACGGCCGCGGTGCTCATGTCCTCGACCGTGCCGGCGTGGATCCCGCCGATCAGCGGCTCGACCAGCCGGGCAACCGTCCGGCGCCCGAGCTTTCGGGTGACCAGCGGGCCGACGGCCCGGTCGCCGAGCGGTCCTCGCCGGTCAGGCCGGGGTGCCAGGACGTCGACCGAGAGCCGCAGGACGCCGGCCAGGCCGAGCACCCGCGACCGGAGGACCGGGAGGAGCCGGGTGGGCACGCCGAGGACCAGGCCGGCCGGCAGGGGACGCCGGTGGCCGGCCACCCACACCGCGGCCCCGGACCGGCCGACCGCCGCCAACGAAGGACCGAGACCGAGCTCCCGGCACAGCTCCGTGGCCTCGGGTCGGCGCGCCAGGAAGCCGTCGGCCGCCAGGTCCACCATCCGGCCCTCGAATTCGGCGCTCTGCAGCTTGCCCCCGAGGTGGTCGGCCCCCTCCACCACGACGACCCTGGGGGTGTCGGGCCCGGGACCGGCCGCCCCCCCGCTCAGCTCCCAGGCTGCGGCCAGCCCGGCGATCCCGCCGCCGATCACCGCCACCGTGCGCACGTTGCCCGGCGTGCCGGCCCGATCGCCGTTCATCGTCGGGACACGGCCTCGTCGGCCGCCGCACGGATCACCCGGGCCAGCAGCGCCACGAAGGCCGGATCGTCGTTGAGCGATCGGGTGCGTACCAGGGCCACCCCGACCGAGTCCGCCACCCGGCGGGCCTCGACGTCGAGGTCGTAGAGGACCTCGAGATGGTCGGACACGAAGCCGACCGGGCACACCACCACCGCCCAGCCGCCCCTGTCGGGGAGGCGGCGGACCACCTCGAGGACGTCGGGCCCGAGCCACGGCTCCGGCGTGCGCCCGGCGCTCTGCCAAGCGACCTCCCAGGGCACGTCGGCGGCCGCCAGCCCGGCCGCCGCGGCCACCGAGGCCGCCGAGGCGGCCACCTGCTCGGGGTAGGGGTCGCCGTCCGCCACCACGCGGCGGGGGAGGGAGTGGGCGGTGAAGAGCACCAGCGTGCGGCGGCCTGCCACCTCGGGGGCGGCCAGCGCCCGGCGGAGACGCTCGGCCAGCAGCTCGGCGAGGTCGGGCTCCCCGTACCACTGGCGGACCGGCACCATCGGCGGGTCGTCGGCCCGGTCGAGGGCGGCGGCCGCCCGTTGGAGGTACTCCTCCGAGCCCATCGACGACTGGTGCGGGGTCAGCACCAGCCCCACCACCGAGCGCACGCGGTCGTCGGCCAGTCGGCGGGCCGACTCCTCGATCGAGGGGTCGGTGTGCTTGGCGCCGTAGGCCACCCGGAAGCGCCCGGGCTCGGACGATTCGAGCGCGGCGGCGATCCCCTCGACCTGCGCCCGGGTGCGTTCGGCCAGCGGGGACAGCCCGCCGATGGCGTCGTAGCGCCGGCGAAGGTCGGCCAGCTGCTCTCCGGTGGGGGGGCGGCCCCGCCGGATCCGGGTGTAGAAGTCGAGCAGGTCCTCGGGCTTCGACGGCGTCCCGTGCGCCATCACGAGCACCCCGGTCCGGGGCGGGGCCGGTGTGCTCACCGGGGCCCCGGCAAGCCGTGCGCCGCCGTCCACGAGGCGGCACTCATCCCGCCACCGGCGCCCGGTCGGCGCCCGTCACCCCGGCCCGGCCCTCGGCGTGGACCAGCGAGACCAGCTCGGCGAGGATGCCCGGGTCGGTCTCCGGCAGGACCCCGTGGCCGAGGTTGAACACGTGCCCGGGCTCTGTCCCGGCCTCGTCGAGCACCCGCCGGGCCGCCGCCGCGGTCACCGGCCAGGGCCCGAGGCAGAGCGACGGGTCGAGGTTGCCCTGCACCGCCCGCCCGACCCCCACCCGGGCCCGGGCCCGGTCGAGCGGCACCCGCCAGTCGACGCCGACCACGTCGGCGCCGGAGGTCCCCATCAGCCCGAGCAGCTCGCCCGTGCCGACGCCGAAGAGGATGGTCGGGACGCCGAGCGCCGCTGCGGCGGCCAGGACCTGGCGGGTGGCGGGGAGCACCCACTGCTCGTACTCGTAGGGCGCCAGCCATCCGGCCCAGCTGTCGAAGAGCTGCACCGCCGCGGCCCCCGCCGCCACTTGGGCGCTGAGGAAGGCCACGGCCATGGCGGCCAGCCGGTCGAGGAGGGCCCGCCACAGGTCGGGCTCGGCGTGCATCAGGGACTTCACCCGGGTGAAGGTGCGGGAGGGGCCGCCTTCCACCAGATAGCTGGCCACGGTGAAAGGGGCGCCGGCGAACCCGATCAGCGGCACCCCGGACGGTGCCAGCTCGGCCACGGCCAGCCGCACCGCCTCGGCCACGTACGGTGCGTCGACCTCCGGCTCGAGCGGGCGCAGCCGGGCCAGGTCGTCGGCGCTGCGGAACGGGCGCTCCACCACGGGCCCCCGACCCGGCACCACGTCGACTCCGAAGCCGACGGCCTCCACCGGGACCACGATGTCCGAGAAGAGGATGGCCGCGTCGACGCCGTAGCGGCGGACCGGCTGCAGCGTGGCCTCGGCCGCCAGGGCCGGGTCGGCGATGGCGGCCAGGATGCTGCCGTCGCCCCGCAGCGCCCGGTACTCGGGCAGGGACCGGCCGGCCTGGCGCATGAACCAGACCGGGGTGTGGGGCACCGGCAGGCGACGGCAGGCCCGGACGAACGGCGAGCCGGCCGGTCCGGACCCGTCGGGAGGCAGCGTGCTCAACCGGCCCTCGCCCCGGAGCCGGCTCGATGGCGGCGGCCAGTCATGGTGGACACGAGGGTACCGGGACCGTCCGGCGCGGACCGTACGGCCACCTCGCCCAACTAAGATCGCGCGTTCCCATGCCAGAACGGGACGTGAATTCGACGTGGCGGTAGAGACCGACCTGCAGGACGAGCAGCGGTTCCTCGACCGGGCCTACCGGGGGCTCGAGGCGATGCGGCGGGACGCCAGCCGCATGCTCGAGTCGGTGCTCGACCTGGGACGGGGCGGCACCTTCCAGTCGCGCACCGAGCGGGACATCGTGGTGCGGACCAGCCTGGCCCGCCTGGCACAGCTCGACATCGGTGACCAGGCCCTCTGCTTCGGTCGGATCGACCAGCTCCCCGCACCGGGGCAACCACGCGGGGACTCGTTCCACATCGGCCGGCTGGCCGTCTCGGGCGAGGACCACGAGCCGCTGGTGGTCGACTGGCGGGCGCCGGTGGCCGAGCCCTTCTACCGGGCGACCGGCCTCGACCCCCAGGGCCTGGCCCGCCGGCGGCACCTGGCCGTCCACCACCGGGCGGTCACCGGGCTCGAGGACGAGTACTTCGTGGACCCGGCCGAGTTCGGCGCCGCCGTGACCGAGGTGGGCACCAACGGGAGCCGCCCGGGCGAACGGCTCGAGGAGGGGATGGCGCTCGGCGGCCCGGGCGCCCTCCTGGCCGCGCTCGGCGGCGCCCGCACGGGGCGGATGGGCGACATCGTGGCCACCATCCAGCGGGAGCAGGACGAGATCATCCGGGCCCCCCTCGCCGGTGTGCTCATGGTGCAGGGTGGTCCCGGCACCGGCAAGACCGCGGTGGCCCTCCACCGGGCCGCCTACCTGCTCTACACCCACCGGTTCCCCCTCGAGCGCCAGGGCGTGCTGGTCGTCGGGCCGAACCCGCTCTTCCTGCGCTACATCGAGCAGGTCCTGCCGTCGCTCGGGGAGACCGGGGTCACCCTCTCCACGGTGTCGGGGCTGGTCCCCGAGATCCGCGTGCGGGCCCGGGACGCGGCCGAGGTGGCCCGGCTCAAGGGCGAGGCCCGGATGGCCCGGGTGATCGCCCGGGCCGTCCGCACCCGGCAGCGGGCGCTGCGCGACGACGTCACGGTGCCGTTCGGTGCCGCCACCCTGCGCCTGACCGCCGCCGATTCGGCCGAGACCGTGGCCGCCGCCCGCCGCCGGCCCGGGACCCACAACAGCCGGCGGCGGTTCGTCGAGCAACAGGTCGCCCGACGGCTGGCCGACCAGTACCGACGGTTCCGCCGCCAGATGGCCGGCGACACGACCCCAGGGACGGCGCTCGAGGAGAGCGGCGTCGAGCGAGGCGAGGACGAGGTCGACGAGGCCGAGTTCTGGCGCCAGGTCCGACGGGTTCCCGAGCTGGCCCGTGCCCTCGACCGGATGTGGCCGCGGCTGGCTCCCCACGAGCTCCTCCACGACCTTCTCGGCGCCCGGCCGCTACTGGCGGCGGCCGGGCGGGGGATCCTGAGCCCGGCGGAGCAGACGCTGCTCTTCCGGCCGCGCAGCACCTCGCTCGATGAGGTTCCCTGGACCCCGGCCGACGCCGGGCTCGTGGACGAGGCCCGCACCGCGCTCGGGCCGAGACGCCGCCGCCCGGCGCCGGGTCGGGGCGACCAGCGCGAGCGGGCCGAGCGGGCACGCGAGGAGGCCGGGTTCTGGCCCACCGGCCTCGACCCGACGCCCTTGCCGTCGACCAACGGGCACGGCCACGTCGAGGAGGAGGCGGTCCGCTCCTTCGGGCACATCGTGGTGGACGAGGTGCAGGACCTGTCGCCGATGCAGCTGCGCATGCTGGCCCGCCGGTCCCTCTCCGGGTCGATGACCGTGGTGGGCGACATCGCCCAGGCCACCGGCCCGTGGTCGCCGCTCGGCTGGGAGGACGTGGCCCGGCACCTCGCCCCGAGACGACACCCGCGCCTGGTCGAGCTGACGGTCAGCTACCGCACCCCGGCCGAGGTGGTGGCCGTGGCCGCACCGGTGCTGGCCGCCGCCGCCCCCGGCCTGGCCCCGCCGACGCCGGTCCGCCGGTCCGGCTTCGAGCCGGTGGAGGAGGCGGTGGGCCCCGGTGGGCTCGTGGCCCGTGCGGCCGAGGTGGCGCGCCGCGAGGTGCTGGCGGTGGGAGAGGGCAGGGTCGCCATGCTGGCGCCCCCCTCCATGCTGGTCGAGCTCGCCCGGGGGCTGGCCGGGAGGGGGGTGGAGGCGGTCGATCCGCGCGACCCCCGCGGCAGGGGGCTGTCGGCCCCGCTCGTCCTCCTGCCGGCCGACGAGGCGAACGGCCTCGAGTTCGACTCGGTGGTGGTGGTGGAGCCCGCCCGCATCGCCGCCGGCGACCAACCTCCGGGCGAGGGCGCGCTCGTCCCCACCCGGCGGGGTCTCCGGACCCTCTACGTGGACCTCACCCGACCCACCAGACGGCTGACCGTCGTTCGGGCCCTCCCTCTCCCGGAGCCGCTGGCCATCGGCTGATCGGAGCCCACCGCGGGCCCCGAGGGGGTCCCGGGGCCGCCCGAAGCCCTCAGCAGGTGGTTGGCGCCCGGCGACCGGCGTCGAGTAGGAAATACGACGTGAGCCAGGCCATTTCGGTCGACCCGCGCGCCAAGCCCCCCCGCACCACGCACGACCGTCCGCCGATGCTGGCGATCGGGATCATGATCTGGCTCGGCTCCGAGCTGATGTTCTTCAGCAGTCTCTTCGCGGCCTTCTTCACCATCCGTGCCCACGACCACCCCTGGCCGCCGGTGGGCACCCACCTCGACACCATCCAGGCGGGGGTCTTCACCGCCATCCTCGTCTCCTCGAGCTTCACCATGCAGAAGGCGGTGTTCGACGAGGAGCGTCGCAACCGCTCGAGCGCCCGGGTGTGGGTGGCCATCACCATCGTGCTGGGGGCCGCCTTCCTGGCCAACCAAGGGTACGAGTGGGCGACCCAGCTGACCCGACCGGGCACCAACGCCTACGGCTCGCTCTTCTTCGTCATGAGCGGACTGCACGGGCTGCACGTCTTCCTCGGCCTGGTGGCCATGGTCTTCCTCCTCGGGCGCATGAAGGGCCCGGCCGGCGACCCCGGCGAGCTCTCGGTGTTCCAGGGGGTCAGCTACTACTGGCACTTCGTCGACATCGTGTGGATCGGGCTGTTCAGCTGCCTGTTCCTCCTCAAGTAGGACGGCCGTGTTGCGTCGCCTGTTGCGCAACCGGATGGTGCTGCCGGCCGTGGTGGTCGCCGGGGTCGGGGTGGCCGGCGCCCTGAGCTTCGGGGTGGGCGCCGGCGCGCAGGGCACCCCCGGGTCCTCGACGGCGCCCGCCGTGCGCCGCGCCGGCGCGGTCACCGCTGCCCGCACCACCGCGCTCGCCACGAAGAGGGAAACGAGGGCACGAGACGCCTGCAAGTCGCCCAGTGCTCCGGCGGAGCCTGCCAACTCCGGCACCCCGCGGTCCAGCGTCCGTCGTTGCCGCGACGGGCAGGTCGTGGCCTACGGCAACAGCGCGATCCTCTACCAGCTCCCGTCGCAGTCGCCGGGCCAGGCGCCGACCCCGCAGTACCTGGCAGCCGGGGAGTCGCTGTTCGAGCAGAACTGCTCGAGCTGCCACGGTCCGGCCGGTGCCGGCTCGGCCGCCGCCCCGAACCTGGTGGGCCTTGGGCCGGCCACGGTCATGTTCTGGGTGACTACCGGGCGGATGCCGGCCACGACGCCGCTCACCGTGCAGGCCCCGGTCAAGCCGCCCCGGCTCACCGACGCCCAGGCGGCGGAGATCGCGGCCTGGATCAACTCGCTGGACCCGGCCGCACCCTACGTGCCCAAGGTCAACCTGAAGGGGGCCAACCTGGCCGAGGGGGCCAGCCTGTTCGCCCTCAACTGCGCGGCTTGCCACACGATCACCGGCGCCGGCGACGCCCTCGCCTACGGCACCTACGCCCCCCCGCTGCACAAGGTGACGCCGACCCAGATCGCCTCGGCCATCCGGACGGGCCCGACCAACATGCCGCTCTTCACCGGCAACCTGAGCGACAACCAGGTGCGCGACATCGTCGCCTACGTGAGCGAGAAGATCCAGCATCCCACGAACAACGGCGGGTTCGGGCTGGGCGGCGTGGGGCCGGTGGCCGAGGGCTTCGTGGCGCTGCTGGTCGGGGTCGGCTTGCTGGTGCTGATCTGCTTCTGGATCGGGGACCGGGCATGACGGGGGCGGCGGGCCGGACCGGGCGCGAACGGGGGCCGGGCCGGTGCGAGCCGGAGAACGGAGCGATGCGGTGACCGACGTCGACGGCATGCCGCGGGCCGGCGACGGCTCGCCGGTGATGATCGAGCACGACGGCGAGCACCGCACGCCGGTGGCGCTGCCGGTCGCCCGCTTCGACGACCCGCACCTCGAGCCCGCGGCCCGCCACCCGCGCCGGGCGGAGCTGATCGTCGCCTTCTTCCTGCTGGTCGGGATCGCCGGGGTGGCCGCCTTCGGCGGCGCCTACGTCGAGAACGCCAGCACCCAGGCGCTGGCCGTCACCTTCGGGGTGGGACTGTTCGGCCTCGGGTTCGGGCTGACCGCCTGGGGCAAGTACCTGATGCCCCGCGGCCCCTTCGAGGAGGCCCGCCACGAGCTGCGCACCAGCGACTCCGAGCGCCAGGCCATGGCGGCGGCCCTGGTCGAGCGCACCGGGGTGGTGGTGAAGCGCCGCAAGTTCCTGGGCGGCCTGCTCGGCGCCGGTTTCGGGATCTTCGGCGTCGTGGCTGCCTTCCCGTTGCTGCGCTCGCTCGGCCCGCTGCCCGGCAAGCTCCTCTTCGTCACCGACTGGCGCAAGGGGTCGCTGCTGGTCGACTCCGGCGGCCGGCCGGTGCACAAGGACGACCTGCAGCCGGGCGGCATCATGACCGTCTTCCCCAACGGCTTCCAGAACACCGACAACGGCCAGGCCGTGGACCAGACGGTGCTGATCCGCCTGCAGGCGAGCGGCAACATCGTCACCATGCCCGGTCGGGAGTCCTGGGGCCCCGACGGCTTCGTGGCCTACTCGAAGATGTGCACCCACCTCGGCTGCCCGGTCGGCCTCTACGAGCGGCTGCTCGAAATGCTGGTCTGCCCGTGCCACCAGTCGATGTTCAAGGTCCGCGACGGGGCGGTGCCCACCTTCGGGCCGGCACCCCGGCCGCTGCCCCAGCTCCCCCTGACCATCGACCCCGACGGCTACCTTCGGGCCCAGGCCGGCTACGACCAGCCGGTCGGTCCGGGGTTCTGGGAGCGCAACACCTCCCTGAAGAACGGCACACCGGCATGAACAACCTGGTCAAGCCGCGCACCGCCCGGGAGGCCCGTGCCGCTCGGGGTCCCTACGGCCGCATCCAGCAGGTCGTCGACGAGATCGACGACCGGTTGGGCATCGCCAAGGGCGGGCGGGTCCTCCTCGGCAAGATCTTCCCCGACCACTGGTCGTTCATGCTCGGGGAGATCGCCCTCTACTCGTTCATCATCCTGGTCGCCACCGGGGTGTTCCTCACCCTCTACTTCGTGCCGTCCCAGGCCACCGTCGTCTACCACGGCGTCTACAAGCCGCTCGACGGCGTCCGCATGTCCGAGGCGTACGCGTCGAGCATCGACCTGTCCTTCGCCGTGCGGGCGGGCCTGCTCATGCGCCAGATGCACCACTGGGCGGCTGACATCTTCGTGGGCGCCATCGTCGTGCACATGGCCCGGATCTTCTTCACCGGCGCCTTCCGCAAGCCCCGGGAGCTCAACTGGACGATCGGCGTGATGCTGCTCATCCTGGCGATCTTCAACGGGTTCCTCGGCTACTCGCTGCCCGACGACCTGATCTCGGGCACGGGCATCCGGATCGCGTACTCGATCCTGCTGTCGATCCCGTTCGTCGGCAGCTACCTGGCGGTGTGGCTGTTCGGGGGCAACTTCCCCGGCCACATCATCATCGAGCGCTTCTACATCCTCCACGTCCTGATCCTGCCGCTCATCATCGGCGCACTGATCGGCGCCCACCTGACCCTGCTGGTGCGCCAGAAGCACACCCAGTTCCCCGGCAAGGGACGGACCGAGCACAACGTGGTCGGCTCGCCCTTGTACCCCACCTTCATGGCCAAGACCACCGGGTTCTTGCTGATGGTGTCCGGGGTGGTCGGGCTGCTCGGGGGGCTGGCCCAGATCAACCCGATCTGGCAATTCGGCCCGTACCAGGCGGACAAGATCTCCTATGCGGTCCAGCCGGACATGTACATGGGCTGGCTCGACGGGGCGCTGCGCATCATGCCGAGCTGGGAGTGGGCCGGATGGGGCCACACCGTGCCGTGGGAGGTCTTCCTTCCGGCGGTCATCTTCCCGGGTCTCATCTTCAACCTGTGCCTCGTCTGGCCGGCGTTCGAGCGGCTGTTCACCAGGGACAACAAGTTCCACCAGCTGCTCGACCGGCCGCGCGACCGGCCGAAGCGCACCGCGGCCGGTGCCGCCATGCTGGGGCTGATCTTCATGATCTTCGCCGCCAGCTCCACCGACGTCCTGGCCAACTTCTTCCATCTCTCGCTCAACGCCGTGCTGTGGTTCTTCCGGATCGCGGTGGTGGTGGTCCCGATCATCGTGGGCTGGGTCGCCTGGAGGATCTGCCTCGAGATGCAGGGCGGCGGTGCCGCGATCGGGCGCCGCAAGCGGGCCATGGTGATCTCGCGGACGGCCGAAGGCGAGTACGTCGGGGTGACGGCCGAGCCGCGTCCGGGTGACGAGCACGAGGAGCTCGAGCCCGTGCCGGTGCCGGAGCGCATCGAGGTCGAGCGGCCCGAACGTGTGGGGGCGACGGGCGAACGCGTCGGGGCCGCGGCGGTCGGGGCCGCGGCGGTCGGGGCCGAAGGGGGCGACGGCGGCGGAGTCCGGCGCGTCCCCCGCTGAGCCCACCATCGCCCGGACGCATCCCCGCGCCCTGGGCGGCGCGAGTAGCCTGAGGAGATCGGCGAGCGAGACCCCCACGCCGGGCTGGCGGAGGCTCCCGGGCAGGCGGCACCGGCGGACCACGGGCTGGCACTGGACCTGCCGTCCCTGAGCGCCTCCGTCCGGCACCTTCTGCCCACCGCCCTCGAGGCGATGGTCGTCCCGACCGTGCTCTTCTACCTGGTGCTGGTGACTCTCGGCTTCCGCGGCGCCCTGGTGGCCGCTCTCGCCTGGTCCTATCTGGCCCTCGGCCGCCGGATCTGGCGGCGCCAGCGCCCCTCGGGGGTCCTGCTGCTCGGCACCGCCATGCTGACCCTGCGCACCGCCATCTCGCTGGTCACGGGCAGCGTCTTCCTCTATTTCGCCCAGCCGACCGCCGGCACCGCCTGCGTGGCCCTGCTGTTCCTCGGCTCCGCCCTGCTGCGCCGGCCGCTGACCGAGCGCCTCGCCAGGGACTTCCTCCCGCTGGACTCCCACGTGATGTCCCGTCCCCTCGTTCGGCGGTTCTTCATCCAGATCTCGCTGCTGTGGGCGGGGGTGCTGCTGTCCAATGCCGGGTTCGTGATGTGGCTCCTCCTCAGCACGACCCTGCGGGCCTTCGTGCTCGAGCGCACCCTGGTCAGCTCCCTGCTGTGGTTGGTCGGGGTCGGCGGCTCCACCCTCTGGTTCGTCCGGTCCATGCGCCGCGCCGGGATCATCCTGCACTGGGGCGGCACCGGCCGGGAGCCCGCCGGCACAGGCGCATAGGCACCCCACGCCGGCACCGGCGCACCGGCGCACAGGCGCCCCACGGCGGCACCGGCGGCCACGGCGCATAGGCGCCGGGCCCACCGGCGCCGGCCGCCGCTGGCGAAGCCCGGGCCCGGCTCGGTGGTGCTGGTGGCGTCGTTGCCCCGGATCGGTGCCCTCCTCGGGACTGGCGCCCCGCATTCTCACCGGCACCGACCTCCGCCGTGGGGAGCGGGACCGTCTCGGGGACCGGGCTCAACCAGGTGGCAGGCTCGGGTCACTGGCCGCCGCCGGGAGCCTCGACGTGGCGAAAGGTTCCTCGGGCCCCGGTGCGGGCCGGCCGGGACCGCCCCTGGCGCGGCGCCGGCGGGGTCGCAGTGGGCCGCCAGGGTCGCAGTGGGCCGCCGGGGTCGCAGTGGGCCGGCCTCCACCGGTCGCCCTTCCTGGCGGGTGCCGGGGGGAGCCCGGGCCCTGCCGATGCTGGCCGAGCGCCTGGCCGGGAACCGCCGTCCCGGGCGCCCGCCAGGCCCGGCCCTCTGCTCA
>DAHUYA010000042.1 GCA_027315445.1 Acidimicrobiaceae bacterium
TGGCGGGCGAGAAGGCCTTCAAGGAGACCGGCGACTGGCTGCCCGAGGCCACCGTGGAGGCTTTCCGGGAGCACCTCATCGGCATCAAGGGGCCGCTCACCACGCCGGTGGGCGGCGGCATCCGTTCGCTCAACGTGGCCCTGCGCCAGATCCTCGACCTCTACGTCTGCCTGCGCCCGGTGCGCTGGTTCACCGGCGTGCCGTCCCCGGTGCGCCACCCCGAGCTGGTCGACATGGTCATCTTCCGCGAGAACACCGAGGACGTCTACGCCGGCTACGAGGTGGAGGCCGACACCCCCGAGGCGGCCAGGCTGATCGAGTACCTCCGCACCGAGATGGGCTGGCCCATCAGGGACGGCTCGGGCATCGGCATCAAGCCGATCTCCGAGGACGGCTCCAAGCGCCTCATCCGGGCGGCGCTCCGCTACGCCCTCGAGCACGACCGGCGGTCGGTCACCATGGTGCACAAGGGCAACATCCAGAAGTTCACCGAGGGCGCCTTCCGGGCGTGGGGCTACGAGCTGGTGCGCGACGAGTTCGCCGACGTGGCGGTCGGGTGGGACGACTGCGCGGGGGAGCCGGGCGACAAGCTGCTGGTGAAGGACGCCATCGCCGACATCACCCTTCAGCAGGTGCTGACCCGGCCGGCCGAGTTCGACGTCATCGCCACGACCAACCTGAACGGCGACTACCTCTCCGACGCGCTGGCCGCCCAGGTGGGCGGCATCGGCATCGCCCCCGGCGGGAACATCAACTACGTGACCGGCCACGGGGTGTTCGAGGCCACCCACGGGACGGCGCCCAAGTACGCCGGCCAGGACAAGGTCAACCCGGGCTCGCTCCTCCTCTCCGGGGTGCTCATGTACGAGCACATCGGCTGGAGCGACGCGGCCGCCGACATCGTCCGGGCGCTCGAGGCGACGATCGCCGAGAAGATCGTGACCTACGACTTCGCCCGGCTGATGGAGGGCGCCACCGAGGTCAAGTGCTCGGAGTTCGCCCAGGCGGTGGCGGACCGGCTCTGACGGCCCCGTCGTGCCCGGACGGTTTCGACCGGCCCCCGGGACCGGCCTAACGTGAGGCCATGCCAGAGAAGACCCCCGTTCAGGTCACCGTCACCGGCGCCGCCGGCCAGATCGGCTATGCGCTCCTCTTCCGGATCGCGTCCGGCCAACTGCTCGGCCCCGACCAGCCGATCGTGCTCCGGCTGCTCGAGATCGAGCCGGCCATGCGGGCGCTCGAGGGCGTGGTGATGGAGCTCGACGACTGTGCCTTCCCCCTTCTGGCCGACATGGTGACCACCTCCGACCTGGCCACCGCCTTCGACGGCACGTCGTGGGCCCTGCTGGTCGGCTCGATCCCCCGCAAGGCGGGGATGGAACGGGGGGACCTGCTCAACGTGAACGGCGGCATCTTCAAGCCCCAGGGCAGGGCGATCGCCGAGCACGCCGCGGCCGACGTGCGGGTGCTGGTGGTGGGCAACCCGTGCAACACCAACTGCCTCATCGCCCGGTCCAACGCCAAGGAGGTGCCGGCCGACCGCTGGTTCGCCATGACCCGGCTCGACCAGAACCGGGGGATGACCCAGCTGGCCAAGAAGGCAGGCGTGCCGGTGTCCTCGGTCACCAACCTGGCGATCTGGGGGAACCACTCGGCCACCCAGTTCCCGGACTTCGCCCACGCCATGATCGACGGCAAGCCGGCGCCCGAGGCGATCGGCGATACCGGTTGGCTGCAGGGCGAGTTCCTGACCCCGGTGCAGAAGCGGGGCGCCGCGGTCATCGAGGCTCGCGGCGCCTCGTCAGCCGCCTCGGCCGCCAACGCGGTGATCGACACGGTGGCCGGGCTCCGGGTTCCCACCCCCTCGGACGACTGCGTGTCGGTGGCGGTCGCCAGCACCGGTCAGTACGGGGTGCCCGAGGGCCTGCAGTTCGGGTTCCCGGTGCGGGCCGACGGCCGCGGCGGCTGGTCGGTGGTCGAAGGCGTCGAGCACGACGAGTTCGCGGCCGAGCGCGTCCGGATCACCACCGAGGAGCTCGAGTCCGAACGCGCCGAGGTCACCGCCCTCGGGTTGCTCGCCTGAGCGGGCCCTCCGGCCCGGGATCAGACGGGGAGCGTCACCTCGATACCGGCGTTGTGGAGGAAGGCCAGCTTCCGGGCGACGGTGTCCTGCCACACGGTGACCTCTTCGTCGAAGTGGGACCGGTCGCCCTCCTCGCAGGCGTGCTCGAGCTCGTCGAACGCTGCGTCCTCGGCGTCGAGGAGCTCCCGGTACTTGAGAAGGAAGTGGTCGTCCATGGCCTGGATCACGTAGCGCCCTCCTTGTTCCGGGTCCGGGGAGCGGGCCCTCGTCCTCCGACACTACCGGCCTCGCGTCCGGAGCGCCTGGTCGGCGGGGGTCGCCGCCGCCCGTCGCCCGTCGCCGGCGACCGGAGGGAGGTCGCGCCGCGGCACGCTGAAGGGCCCCTGGGTCAGCCGCCTTCGGCGCCGTAGTCGGTCCCGGCCGACAGGCCGGCCAGGCGGGGGCCGGCCGCGGTCAGCAACCCGTGCACGGCGACCAGCACCGACAGGTCGCCGCGCACTCGGATCCGCCCGGTGGCGACCGCCTCGGCCGGCGTCAGGTCGCCCCGTGACATGGCGGCCGCGTCGGCGTAGTCGAGCGAGACGGTCACGTCGGGCGCCGGGCCGTCGGCCCCGCGGTCGAGCTCGAGGTGGAGCCGGCGGTCGGCAACCACCAGGGTCACCGTCAGCGGGTCGCTCCGGGCGGGCACGTCTCGGACGACCTGTGCCACCCGGACCTCCCGCTCGCCGGCGGCCAGCGAGGCGTCGCCCGGCGCCGCCCCCTCGACCTCGATCCCGGCCAACGCCTGGTTGAACTGCTCGACCCACTCGGGGGAGTAGAAGCGAGGCACGGGGGCACACTAACCGCCCTGCACCGGGCGCCGAGGGCCCGGCGCAACACCGCCGACGTCCCGGCGTGCCGCCGGCGACGCCCCCGCGCCGTGCCGGCGCCCCGGACCCCGGACCGAGGCACCGAGTTGGACTTATGATGCCGCCGTGGCCGAGCAAGAGCGGATCGGGTTCATCGGCCTCGGCAACATCGGCAGCGGGATGTGCGCCAACCTGCTGGCCGAGGGCTTCGCCGTCCGGGCTTTCGACATCGACGAGCGGCGCCTGGCGTCGCAGGTGTCGTCCGGAGCCCATCCGGCGCGCGGGCCGGCCGACGTGGCGTCGGGCTCCGATGTCACCTTCCTGTCCCTGCCCACCCCCGAGATCATGTCGGCGGTCGCCCGCCAGTGGCTCGAGGGAGCGGCGGCCGGGTCGGTGCTGGTCGACCTCACCACCAACGCCCCGACCACCGTGCGCCACATCGGGGCCGTGGTGGCCGCCAAGGGCTGCCAGCTGGTGGAGGCGCCGCTCACCGGGGGCGCCCCCGGGGCCCGCAACCGGCAACTGGTGTTCATCGTCGGCGGGGACGAGGGGCCGGTGGCCCGGGTCCGCCCGTTGCTCGACCGGCTGGGCCGGGCCACCTTCCACCTCGGTGGGCTCGGGTGCGGCAACGTGGGCAAGCTCGTCAACTCGCTCATGGCCTTCACCTCGATGTGGGTCTCGCTCGAGGGACTGGCCATGGCGGCCGGCAACGGCATCGACCTGCGGACCGTCCTCGAGATGGTCCGGACCTCGGGGGGTGCCAACTCGTACCTCGACCGCCGGGTGGAGGAGATTGCCGAGCGTGGCCGGCACCCGGACTTCGCCATGGAGCTGGCGGCCAAGGACGCCGGGTTGATGCTCGAGGTGGGCCGCGAGGCCGGCATCCCGTTGCCGGTCGCCTCGGCGGTGCACCAGATGCTGGTCTTCGCCAAGGCCCAGGGACTCGGGGGCCACGACATCAGCGACCTGGTGGAGGTGATGGAGCGGGCCGCCGGGCTGCGGCTCGAGCTGCGGGCTCCCGAGGATTGACGCCGCCCGGCAGGGGACGGCGCCTCGGGTAGGGGGACCGCCTCCGGGTCAGCCGGCGGGAGGCCGGTCCTTCTGGACCATCGGCTCGGGGGCCGCCAGGTCGTACAGGCGGGCGTAGTTGTCCCAGAGCACCTTGCGCTTGGTCGACTCGTCGAACGGCATCCCGAGGAAGCACTCGGTGGCGCCGGGGAACTTGGAGTCGGCGTGCGGGTAGTCGGTCGAGAAGACCACGTTGTCGTCGCCGAAGTCCTCGAAGTAGTGGCGGGCCGCCACCTCGTCGGCCTCGCACGCCAGGTAGCACTGGTCGCGCAGGTAGTCCGACGGCTTGCGCCGCACGTCGGGCGCCTCGTAGCGGCCGGTCCACTCCCAGTGCTCGTCGAGCCGGTAGGCCAGGAACGGCGCCCACGAGCAGTTGCCCTCGAGCAGGCCCACCCGCAGGGTGGGGAAGCGCTCGAGGATCCCACCCGAGGTGAAGCACGTGGCGACGAACATGGTCCCGAGCGGCTGGTTGAACGGGTGCCAGAGCATCAGCTTGTCGAGGTGCTCGCTGAAGGCGAAGTCCGGCTTCAGCGAGGTCACCCCGCCGCCGTGGAAGCAGACCGGCACGCCGAGGCGCGCCGCCTCGCGCCAGATCGGGTCGTAGACCGGATGGTGCCACGGTCGGTTGTCGACCAGCCCCGGCACCAGGAAGGCCGCCTTGAAGCCCCGCTCGACGTTACGGGCCAGCTCGTCGACCGCCGCCGACACGTCGTGCGGGGCCAGCATCGCCGCGCCGAAGACGTGACCCGGGCGCTCGCATTCGGCGACGAAGTCGGCCATCCAGTCGTTGTAGGCGGCGGCGATGGCCGACGCCAGGGGTGGCTCGAGACCCTCGGGCCCGATGTGCTCGCTGCTCTGCAGGGAGAGGACGAACAACCCCCGGCTCGGGAAGAGGACCGCGGAGTCGAGCCCCTCCATCTCCATCGCCATCACCTGGGACTTGGCGTCCCACCGGCGCTCCTCGGCGTGGACGAAGGCCGAGTCCTGGGCGGCCGTCCAGGGGCGGCCGCTGGAGCGGGGACGGAGCTGGCCCAGCTTCAGCATCACCGAGTTCTTGACCTTGACCCGCATGTCGCGCTCGATCTCCTCGAGCCCGACCGGCACGGCGTGCTCCCACGACGGGTCCATGTAGCGGCGCCAGAGGTCCGCCGGCTCCATCACGTGCATGTCGCTGTCCGCCGCCAGCCATCCCCCTACCGCCACCGGTCCTCCCCTCCTCGTGCTGTGCTCCTGCCCGGCCCCGGTGACCGTCCCCCGGCCCCGGTGACCGCCCCCCGTCCCCGGTGACCGCCCCCCGGCCCCGGGAACGACCGGGGCGGTGGCGGCCCGGTCAACGCTCGCCGTCGCGGGTGAACACCCGGCGCACGAACCGCCAGCGGCCGTCCACCCTGACCAGCTGGTCGTCGTAGACGCCCGAGGCCGCCACCTGCTGGCGGGGTGGGTCGTCGGCCAGGGCGTACATCTGCACGTAGGCGGCCAGGGTCGCCCGGCCGGCCTCGCTGTCGCCGTCGATCACCAGGTTGCTGGCGATGTGCCGGGGCACCCGGACGGATCCGGGCAGGCCCTTGGCGAAGGTGGCCAGGGCGGCCCGTCCCTCGATCACCCGACCGGCGGCGTCGAGCGCCCCGTCGTCGGTGAAGGTGGCGGCGAAGGCGTCGCCGTCGCCGCCGTCCACCGCGTGGTTGTACCGGGCGACCAGATCGGCGATCTCGAGCCTGTCCTCGACGGTCAGCGGCATGGGCCCCCCGATCGCGGGCCGACCGGCGGCGAGCGCCGGCCCGGCGTGGTTTCGGGGCCAATGCTATAACGTTTGGGAAGAAAGCGGGCGGGGCCACGCAGCCGACTCCCGGGGGACATGACGCCAGGCCAAGCACAGACGGACCGGCGGAGCCTCGGGGAGCGGGTGGCCGAGCTGGCGTGCCTGCCGCACCGCCCCGGCGCCGCCGTGTCCCCCCGGGCCCCCCGCCGGGCTCGGGCCGAGCAGTTCGACGTGGTGGTGGTGGGCAGCGGGGCCGCCGGGCTGTCGGCGGCCGCCGGGGCGCTGGGGGCGGGCGCCTCGGTGCTCGTCCTCGAGAAGGGGCCGGTCCACGGCGGCACCACCGCCTGCTCCGGCGGGGTGGCGCACGTCTACGACAACGGCTTCATGCGCCGGCAGGGGATCGCCGACCCGCGACCGGAGGCCCTCGCCTACATGGCCCGGGTGGCGGCACCGGGTGCCTACGACCCCGAGGCCCCGTTCCTCGGGTTGCTCGAGGAGGACCACCGGCTGCTCGCCGCGTACTACGACCGCGGCAAGGAGGTCGTGGCCGCCCTTGCCGGGCTCGGCGCGGTCGACATGCGGGCGCCCTGGCTGGCCTGGGACGGGCAGCCCTTCCCCGACTACTACGAGTTCCCCGAGAACGTCGCGGTCCGCGGTCGTGGGGTGCAGGCCCTGGCACCGGAGGGCGGCGCCGGCAACGGGGCCGAGCTGATCCGCCAGCTGACGGCCTTCGCCACCGCCCGGGGCACCGAGGTGCGCCTGGGACAGCGGGTCATCGACCTGTTGGTGGAGGACGGGGCCGTGGTGGGGGTGGTCGCCGACGACGGCCACGCCTGCCGGTCGGTGCGGGCCCGCGGGGGTGTCGTCTTCGGGTCGGGCGGGTTCGCCCACGACCCCGAGCTCCGGCAGCGGTTCCTGCGCGGGCCGGTGGCCGGCGGCTCGGGTGTGCCGTCCAACACCGGGGACCTGGTGCGCATCGCCGCCCGGGTGGGCGCCACCTTCGGGGGCATGCACCACGGCTGGTGGAACGAGCAGGTCCTCGAGGCGGTCGACGACTACGCCAACTCGGTGCTCGACGTCTGGGCGGTCCCGGGTGACGGCATGGTGATGGTCAACCGCCTGGGGCTGCGGGCCGTCGACGAGAAGCGCGAGTACGAGTCACGGGGACGGGTGCATCAGGTCTTCGCGGGCGACGAGTACGTGAACCGGCTCATGTTCATGGTCTATGACCGGCGCACCGCCGAGCGTTTCGGCGGCCGGTACCCGATCCCCCTGCCCGGCGCCGTGGCCGACCACGTGGCCACGGGCCTGGGCACCGGCGGGCTGACCGAGGCGCTGGCCCGCCACCTCGAGCGCCGCCGTCACGCCCTGCCGCCCGGCATCGCCCCGGTGGTGCTCGACCCCGGCTTCGCCGGGACCCTGGGGACCACGATCGCCCGTTTCAACCACATGGCAGGGCAGGGGCGGGACGAGGACTTCGGGCGCGGCACCAAGGCGGTCGAGCATGCGTTCCACGGACCACCGGCGGCCGACCACCGCTTCTCGAACCCGCTCATGCACCCGATCGACGCCGACGGGCCGCTGCACGCCGTGGTGCTGGTCGGCACCACCTTCGACACCGACAGTGGCCCCCGCACCGGGCCCTCGGGCGAGGTGCTCGGCCCCGACGGCCCGGTCCCCGGGCTCTACGGGGCGGGCAACTGCGTGAGCGGGGTGTTCGGCGAGGGCTACCCCGGTGGCGGCGCCACCATCGGTCCGGGCCTGGTGTTCGGATTCCTCGCCGGGGCCCGCGCCGCGGCCGCGGCCGGGGC
>DAHUYA010000043.1 GCA_027315445.1 Acidimicrobiaceae bacterium
GAAGCCCGGCCGCCGTCGAACGACGCCCGGGTCCGTTCGATGGTCGACCTCGGGCGGCCCCGCCCGCTGCACGTGGCGGCCGCCCGGGAGGCGGTGGCGGCCGGGGACCCGGGCTCGGCCCGCGGTCGGGCCCGGGCCCGGGCCCGTTCCCTGCTCCAGCCGGTGGTCAACGCCACCGGGGTGCTGCTGCACACCAACCTCGGGCGTGCCCCGCTGGCCCACCATCAGGAGGCGACCGCCCTCAATCTCGAGCTCGACCTCCACACCGGCGCCCGGGGTTCCCGACGCTCCCACGCCGCCTCGTTGGTGGCGGCCGCGGTCGGGGCCGAGGACGCGCTGGTGGTCAACAACGGGGCGGCCGCCGTGCTGCTGGTGGTGTCGGTGCTGGCGGCCGGACGGCCGGTGGTGGTGAGCCGAGGGGAGCTGGTCGAGATCGGCGGCGGCTTCCGGGTCCCCGAGGTGCTGGCCCTCTCCGGCGCCCGACTGGTGGAGGTGGGCACCACCAACCGCACGAGGCTCGACGACTACCGCCGGGCGCTGGAGGAGTCCCCCGACGCGGCGGCCCTCCTGAAGGTCCACCCGTCCAACTACCGGATGGTCGGCTTCACCGCCTCGGTGCCGGTCGGTGCGCTGGCGGCGCTCGGACCCCCGGTGGTCGCCGACCTCGGCTCGGGGCTGCTCGACGCCAACACGCCTTGGCTCCACGGTCCGCCGCCCAAGTGGCTGGCCGGCGAGCCGGCGGCCCGCCAGACGCTGGCGGCCGGGGCGGCCGCCGTCACCTTCTCCGGCGACAAGCTGCTCGGCGGCCCCCAAGCCGGGATGATCGCCGGGCGGGCCGACCTAGTGGCGGCCTGCGCCGCCCACCCCCTGGCCCGGGCGTTGCGCCCCGGCGGGCTGGTGCTGTCCGCCCTGCAGGCGACCATGCTCGCCTATCTCCGCCGCGACGGGCAGGCCATCCCCTTCTGGCGGATGGCCACCGTGGCGGTGGACGACCTGGCCCGGCGGGCCAAGGCGGTGCTCGAGGCGGCGGGCAGCCCGAGGGGGATGGCGGTCGTCGACTGCGATGCTGCGGTCGGCGCCGGGTCGGTGGCCGGGCTGGTCGTCCCGTCGGTCGGGGTGGCGGTGGAGGGCGACCACCGGCACGCCCTGCGGGGCGGCGACCCGCCGGTGGTGGCCCACGTGCGCGACGGCCGCACCATCTGCGACCTGCGCAGCGTCGACCCCGGCCAGGACGCGGTGCTGGCTGGGGCCCTGGCAGCCCTGGCCGGCCGCTCGTCGCCGGACCCCGGGACGGGGGGGTAGCGCACCGTGCACGTGCTGGCCACCGCCGGGCACGTCGACCACGGCAAGTCGACCCTCGTGCGGGCGCTCACCGGGATCGACCCGGACCGGCTGGCCGAGGAGAAGGCGCGCGGCCTCACGATCGACCTCGGGTTCGCCTGGACCACCCTGCCCTCCGGCCGCCAGGTGTCCTTCGTCGACGTCCCCGGGCACGTGCGCTTCCTCAAGAACATGCGGGCCGGGGTGGGGGCGGTCGACGCCTGCCTGTTCACCGTGGCCGCCACCGAGGGCTGGAAGCCCCAGTCCGAGGAGCACCTGCGCATCCTCGAGCTGCTCTCGGTGGGCGGGGGAGTGGTGGCGCTGACCAAGTCCGGGCTGGTCGACCCCGGCCGGCTGGTCGAGGTGGCGGGGGACGTCCGCCGGCGGCTCGGCGGGTCGGCGCTGGCCGGCGCCGAGGTGGTCCCCACCGACGCACCGACCGGTCAGGGTCTCGAGGTGCTGACCGGTGCCCTGGAGGCCCTGCTGGCCACCACCCCGGAGGCGGCCGACCGGGGGCGGCCCCGGCTGTGGATCGACCGGTGCTTCCCGGCCGCCGGCGCCGGCACGGTGGTGACCGGCACGTTGAGCGGCGGGCGGGTGGCGGTGGGTGACGAGCTGGCCCTGGTGCCCGGTCCGGCCCCGGCCCGCCGGCCGTTGATCCTGAGGGTCCGGACGCTCCAGAACCACCGCCGGAGCCGGGCCGAGGTGGGACCGGGTCACCGGGTCGCCCTCGGGGTGGCGGCGGCCGGCCATGAGCGCCTCGACCGGGCCAAGGTGGAGCGGGGCCAGGCCCTGGTTCGTCCCGACCAGTGGGCGCCGACCACCGTGGTCGACGCCAGCCTGCAGGTGCTGGCGGCCGCCCCCGCCCCCGTGGCGCGTCGGGGCGCCTACCAGGCGTACATCGGATCGGGGGAGCACGCGGTCCGGCTCCGGGTGCTGGGCGCCACCGCCGTCGAGCCCGGGTCCTGCGGCCTGGTGCGGCTCCACCTGCCGGTGCCGTTGGCCTTGCAGCCCGGCGACCGGTACGTGCTGCGTGACGCCGGGCGGGCCACCACGGTCGGCGGCGGGGAGGTCCTCGACGTGGCACCGGTCCTGCCGGCGGCCCGGGCGATGCCGGACCGCTCGGTCGACCGCGTGGTGGCCGAACGCCGCTGGGTGGACGCCGACCTGCTCGCGCGGCTGACCGGTGAGCGGCGCCCGCCCGACCTCGGCCGCTGGGTGGTCGACCCGGCGGCCCTCGCGGAGGACCGGCGCCGGCTCGAGGAGGCCACGGTGGCCGCCGGAGCGGTCGGTCTCGACCTGGCCGGCCTCTCCGGGCGGGAGCGGGCGGTGGTGGGCGACCTGGCCTCCCGGGGGCGCTTGACCGTCCGCGACGGCCGTGCGCACCGCCCCGGGGCGCCGGTGGACCTCACCTCGCATCCGTTCCTGCGGGCGCTCGAGGCGGCGCCGTTCGCCCCGCCCGACGTCGCCTCTTTCGGGGTCGACCGGCTGGAGCTCCGCCAGCTGCTCGCGGCCGGGCTGGTGGTCGAGCGGGACGGGTGGCACTTCGCCGCCTCGGCGCTGGCTCGCGGGACGCAGCTGGTGGCCGAGCTGCTGGCCCGGTCGCCGGAAGGGGTGACCGCCTCGGCGGTGCGCGAGCGCCTGGGGACGACCCGCAAGTACGCACTGCCGTTCCTCTCGCTGCTCGACGCCGAGGGGATCACCCGGCGCCGCGGCGATGTGCGGGTCCCCGGGCCGCGGTTGCCGGCCGCCACCGAAGGAGGCGGGTCCGCAGGTAGGACTGGCGGCGCGACGGGCGGTGGGACAGGTGGCGGTCGCGATGAGTGAGACGGCGGGGCCGCGGCTCACCCAGACGGCGCCCGGCGGGGGGTGCTCGTGCAAGATCGCCCCGGGCCAGCTCGAGGAGCTCCTGGCCGCCGCCTACGGCGACGCCGGCGTGCTGCAGGGGACCGGTGGCTTCGAGCTGCTGTGCGGGAGCGAGCACGGCGACGACGCGGCGGTGGTCCGGCTGGTCGGCGACCGGGCGATCGTGGCCACCACCGATTTCTTCACCCCGGTGGTCGACGACCCCTTCGAGTGGGGTCGGATCGCCGCCGCAAACGCCCTGTCCGACGTCTACGCCATGGGCGGCGAGCCGGTGGTGGCGCTCAACCTCCTCGCCTGGCCGGTCGACCGCCTGCCCGAGGCGCTGGCCGCCGAGGTGCTGCGGGGCGGGCGGGCCGCCACCGACGAGGCGGGATGCCTCCTGGCCGGCGGCCACAGCATCGTCGACGAGACCCCCAAGTACGGCCTGGCGGTGACCGGGGTGGCCGACGCCGGCCGGCTGTTGCGCAACGACGCGGCCCGCCCGGGCGACCCGATCAGCCTCACCAAGCCGCTCGGGTTGGGCATCCTCAACAACCGCCACAAGGCGACCGGTGAGCGGTTCCCCCAGGCGGTGGCCGCCATGTGCACCCTCAACCGGGAGGCGGCCCGGGCGGCCCTCGGGGCCGGGGTCGTGGCCGCCACCGACGTCACCGGGTTCGGGCTGCTCGGCCACCTCTACAAGATGGCCCGGGCGAGCGGCGTGGCGGCGGTCGTCGAGGCGGCGGCGGTGCCCTACCTCGACGGGGCGCGCCGGTCGGCGGCCGAGGGCTACGTCCCCGGCGGCTCCCTCCGCAACCTCGAGTGGGTGCGCCCGCACCTCGAGGCGGAGGTGGACGAGGACGAGCTGGTGCTCCTGGCCGATGCGCAGACCTCCGGTGGATTGCTGCTCGCCGGCGAGATCCCCGGCTCCCCGGTCGTCGGGTACTTCACCGAGCCCGATCGCGCCGTGCTCACCGTCCGTTGAGGGGCCCGTCGTCGGTCCCGAGGTCGCTGGGCGCGGCCCCGGTAGGATCTCGCCCGGAGGTGTCCAGGTGCCTGGTGGGCCTCCCCGCCTTCAAAGCGGGTGGGACGGGTGCTCCCCGTCCGGCGGGTTCGATTCCCGTCCACCTCCGCCACCGCCGGCCGCCGTCGGTCGTTCCACGCCACGGGTCGGCGCCCGTCCGGCGAGTCCGGCGCGTCCGGCGCGTCCGGCGAGTGAGCTCACTGCGCCGGGCCGCTCCCGAGGCTCACCGTGACGGTCGCCGCCACGCCGGCGGTGTCGGTGTAGTGCACGGCGACCTCGGATCCGGGGATCTTGCCCAGGAGCTCGGTGGTGAGGTCCTCGGGGGAGGAGACCGGCTGGTTCCCGAGTGCGGTGATGACGTCGCCCGGGCCGAGGCCACCTACGGCGGCCGGGCCGCCGGGCATCACGTCCACGATCTGCGCACCGCGCCCGGTGCCTCCGTCCGGCGCCGTCGGGATCTGCACGAGGACGCCCAGCCAGGCGGTGGGCCCGAGATGGACGGCGGGCGAGCTGCGGCCAGCCAACACCTGGCGGGCGACGGCGACCGCCTGGGCGATCGGGATGGCGTAGCCGGCGTTGCCGGTGCCGCCGAGATCGAAGCCGGCCGAGCCGGCCGTCACCATGCCGACCACCTTCCCCCCGGCGTCGGCGAGGGCCCCGCCGGAGTCGCCGGCGATCACCGGGGCGTTGGTCTCGATCAGGCCTCGCAGGCGTTCGGTGCCGGCGGTCAGCTCGTCGACGGCGCTGATCGACTGGCCGGTGGCGACCACCGCGCCACCGGCGTAGCTGGGCGCCCCGCCGGCCCCGCCGGCGTTGCCGACCACCACCACTCCCTGGCCCATCCGGACGGTCGGCGAGCCGCCGGTCCGGATGGTGTGCAGCCCGGACGCGCCCGGCAGCCGGAGGACGGCCACGTCCCGGCTCTTGTCGTAGCCGAGCACCGACGCCTGGTAGGTGCGGCCGTTGCCGACGTCGGTCACCTCGATGTTCGTGGCGCTCTCGATCACGTGGTTGTTGGTCAGCACCACTCCGTCGCCCTGCAGCACCATCCCGGTCCCCGCACCCGTCGCCCCCGCATAGGCCATCGTCGTGTCGATGTCGACCAACGCCGGCGAGACGGCTCGGGCGATCGAAGCGGCGCCTGCGGGGGCGCCTGGAGCCGTGCCGGCGGTCCCGCCGTTCGAGGCGCCCGGTGTGGTGGCCGGGGGCGGGTAGGTGGTGTCGTATCCGATGGCCAGGCCGACCCCGCCGGCCACCATCAGGGTGAGCGCGACCACCAGCGCCGGCCACTGCCGGCCGCGACGGTGCCGGGAGGGCGCCGGCAGGTGTCCCCACCCCTCGTCCCCACCACCTGCGGGCGGCCACGCTTCGGGCAGCCACGCCTCGCCTCCCTCCTCACGCGGCGTTCGCCACGGCGCTGGCTCCCCCCACGTCGTGCGGTGTGCCTGGTGCTGGTCGGTCATGGCGTGCTTCGTCCCCCGCCACCGTCCACCCTTGGGGGTCCGCCGCCCAGGGCCCAAGGTCCCGAGCCGCCCCGGCGCCCCGTTGCCAGGCGGCACGCGGCGTCACCGCTATGGGATGCTCGGGTGCTCGACGGTCCGGGCGAACCCGACGGCGAACCCGACGGCGAACCCGACGGAAGGAGCCCGACATGGCCGACAGACCCCTCACCGTGGATGCCGACGGCCACGTCCTCGAGCCACGGGACACCTGGGTCGACTACATCGATCCGGACTTCCGGGACCGCGCCATACGGATCGTCATCGACCGGCGTGGTGACGAGGTGCTGCTGGTCGACGGGCGCCCGGTGGAGGCGATGCGCAACGGGCTCGCCGGCCTGGGGGGCATCAACCTCGACCCGGCCGAGGCGCTCGACCGCAGCGGGAAACTGCGTTACGAGGACGGCTGCCCCCCCGGGGGCTACGACCCGGCGGCCCGCCTGGCCGTGATGGACGAGGAGGGCATCGACGTGGCCCTGCTCTACCCCACGATCGGGATCTGCTGGGAGGGCCTGGTGACCGACCCCGCCCTGGCCACCGCCTACAGCCGTGCCTACAACCGCTACATCGTCGACTTCTGCGCCCACGACCGGCGGCGCCTGGTGCCGGTCGCCCACATCTCCCTCATCGACGAGGACGGCGCGGTGGACGAGGTGGTGCGGGCCCGCGAGGCGGGGTGCGCTGCGGTGTACCTCTCGCCTGACCTGCCGGCCAGGGCCGGTCGGGGCCTGAGCGATCCGGCGTTCGAGCGGTTCTGGTCCGCGTTGGAGGACCTCGACATGCCGGTCGGTTTCCACGTCATCGTGCGTGACGCACCCGCCTTCCCGCCTCCGAAGATGGAACGGGCGGAGGGACGATCCCTGTTCGCCTTTGCGTTCCTGGCGATCGACGTGATGGCGGCCTTCACCGAGATGCTGGCGAGCGGCGTCCTCGAGCGGCACCCCCGGTTGCGGTGCACCGTGCTCGAGTCGGGCGCGACGTGGATCGCCGCCTGGCTCGACCGGATGGACCACAAGTTCGAGGTGATGCGCACGATCACCCCGACCAGCCTGAAACCGAGCGAGTACTTCTTCCGGCAGTGCATCGTCTCGGCGGACCCCGACGAGACGGTGATCGCCCCCATCATCGAGGCGGTTGGCAGCGACTACTTCGTCTGGGCGTCCGACTATCCCCACATCGACGCCAGCTTCGGCGTGGTGGGCGAGATCCGGTCGCGCCTCAAGCCGCTGAGCGACGAGGACCAGGCGAAGGTGCTCGGTGGCAATGCCCTGCGCTTCTACGGCCTCGAGCCGCCGCGGGGCTGAGGCCGCTCCGCCACCCAGACGGTCAGGCGCGGCGGCGCTCGTCCCGTGCCGCCCGCTCGACGCTCCGCTTGAGCACCGCCAGCATGCGTGCCTGCATCACCCAGACGACCGGTGGGTAGAACCAGAAATTGACGAAGCGTCCGATCCATCGAGGGTGGATGGCCTGGTAGCCGCCGATGACGAGACGGGTACGCCCGTCGGGCAGCTCGTTGAGCTGGAAACCCCAGAGGCCTTCCAGGTAGGCAGGCGGCCGCGGCTCCTTCGGGTCGAGGTTGCGGCCCCGCAGGTCGGTCAAGCCTCTCAGCCCGAGGAACCGCCCCGGCTCGAGCGCAGCCACCTGCCAGGCATCCAACGGCCCGCCGGGTGACCATGCCTTCAGCCAGTCGCCGAGGGCGAGGGATTGCCACTCCGGGTGGACCTCCCGGGCGCTCGGGCGGCCGGCGTTGTCGAGCCGGTCCCACGAATACCAACCGCCGCGGTCCCAGCCCATCTGCACCAGCCACGGCCACACCCGGGCGGGCGGTGCGTCGATCGTCACGGCCATCGTCGCCGCCCGCTCACCGCCGGGGACCAGCTCGGCCCCCGGGTACGGCCGCGCCACCTCCTCGTCGCTGGCACCCCAACGGACCAACCGGGGACGCACGCAGAACCCGTAGACCGCCGCCGCCAGGCACCCCCGTCGCGCCAACCTCCGGCCGACTGCACCCATACGGCGACGATGGCGCCGTCGTGCGCCGACCGGAAGGGTCCAAGGTCCCCCTGTCGTGCGCCGACCGGAAGGGTCCAAGGTCCACATGCGCAGGGTGAACGCCTACGGCGCCGGCCGACGGACCAGGGCCGTGGCCACCACCTTCCCGTGGTGGTCGAGCAGGGTGGCGGTGGCCACCGCGGTGGGGGCCACCTCGAGTGGGGCGCTCCAGGTGCCCGAGCCGCCCGACAGCGAGAAGGTGCCCATGGTCATGGTGCGCCCGCCGGTCGTGGTCACCGTGCACTCGACCGTCGGCTCGCCCGCCATGTGGTGGACGCTCACCATCAGCCAGTCGGGACGGCCGGCGAAGAGCAGCAGGCGGCCCACCGGGTGGTTGCCCGACATGAGGGTCGCCGACGCGGCGGGGCTCGACACGGTGGTCCCGGGGTAGTCGGGGGGCGGCGGCCGGTGCGAGCGGAGGAGCCAGCCGCCGCCGAAGGCCAGGAGCGCCGCCAGGAGCACCGCCGCGACCGCCGAGGCGGAACGGGAGCGGAACAGGCGGCGTGCCACCACGGACTGGTGGTGCCGGTGCCGGCGGCGCCCCCCGGGGGGCGCCGCCGGATCGTGGCGCTGCTCCTCGGCGCGCAGCCTGCGGGAGAGCTCGAGATCGAAGCCTGCCGGCGGCTCGCACCGGGGCGCCAGGGTCAGCAGTCCGTCGGCCACCGTGCTCAGCTGCTCGAGCTCGAGCGAGCAGACAGGGCACCCCGAGAGGTGGCGGAGCACCTGTTCGCGGCCCCGCCCGCCCAGCACCCCGAGCGAGAGCTCGGGGAGGAGCGGCGTGACCTCGTGGCAGGTCCGGGGCGTCTGCCGTTCGTCGGTGATCACGGCCGTCCCCCTCTCCCCACCCCGTCGACTGCCGGACCTCCGGGCCGCTGCCGGGTCGTCGGCCCGCCGAGCTGCTCCGCCATGGCGGGATCGGCGAGCAGCGTCGAGCGCAGCTTGCCCATCGCGGTCCGGATCCTCGTCTTGGCGGTGCCGAGCGGGACTTGCTCGGCCTCCCCCACCTCGGCCGCCGTCCAGCCGTAGACGGCGGCCAGCAGCAGCGCCCGTCGCTGCTCGGGCGGCAGCCCGGCCACCGCCGCCCGCAACGGCCCGAGGCCGTCGGCGGCGTCGGCCGCCTCCTCGGGCAGGCGCTCGTCGGTCGGCTGGCGGAGGTCGACCAGCAGCTCGGGGTCGGTCGGCACCGCCCGGCGCAGCCGGAGCGCGTCGATGGCCAGGTTGCGGGTGATGGCCAGGACCCAGGTGGCGACCGCCCCCCGCCGGGCGTCGTAGACCGGGGCGTGCCGCCACACCCGGAGGAAGGCCTCTTGGGCCACGTCCTCGGCCTGGGTGCGGTCGCCCACCATGGCCAGCGCCAACCCGAACACCCGGCTCTGGTAGCGACGAACGAAGGCGGTGGCCGACGGCTGGTCGCCCTGGGCCATCCCCGCCAGCAGGGCGTCGTCCGGGGGCTCGACGCTCACCGTCCCCGATGTTCCCACCTTCGGTCCTACGGTCGACCGTCACCCAGGGATTGGGACCCAGGGATTGAGACCCAGGGATTGGGACCCAGGGATTGGGACCCAGGGATTGGGAGGTCGCCCTCGGCGACGACCGAGGGGCCGTCCGGGGGCGACCCATCCCGTCACCGTCCTGGGCCGTATCCCCTCGGAGGGGACGGCTCGGGAAGGAAGGGGACGAGGATGGTGACGAGGGCGAGGGACAGTGCGACCAGGGTGCGCCGGCCCGGGTCCGGTGGGCGCCGGGCGGTCTGGGCGACCAGGGGGGCGCTGGTGGTCGCCGCCGGGCTGTTGGCGACCATCGGCGTCGGGGCGCCGGCCGGCGCCGCCGGCCCGGCCACCGTCGTCAGGACCGCCAACAACAAGACGTGGGGGAAGATCCTGGTGCTCGGGAACGGCGACACCGTCTACCGACTGACCTCGGACCGGCACGACAAGAGCGTCTGCACCGGCCTGTGCGCCACCATCTGGCCGCCGGTCACCCTCGCCAAGGGCCAGCGGTCGCCGGTCGGCCGGGGGGTGAAGGGCCTCGGCGCGATCACGCGGCCCGGGGGCGCCCGCCAGGTCACCTTCGACGGTGACCCGCTCTACCGGTTCAGCGGCGACCGCACGCCCGGCCAGACCAACGGCAACCTCAAGGACACCTGGGGGCAGTGGTGGGTGGTCGACCCCTCCCGCCCGCACTCGCCCCCGGTGCGGGCGCGCACCGTCGCCCGGCACTCGAGCACGAAGGGGCGCTCGACGACGACCACCACCCACTCCTCGGGTGGTGGCTACGGCGGGGGGTACAACTACTGAGGGCCCGCTGGGCACCGCCCGGCGGGGCATGCTGGCACGGCAGCCCGCACAGGAGGTGCCCCGGTGAAGCTTCCCCATGAGGTGGTCCATGAGCTGACGGTGCACCCGGGGAGCCCGGCCGGCCTGGCCGGGCGGAGCACTGCCGCCACCGTCACCCCGTGGACCGGGCCACTGGGCCGCGCCCACCCCAAGGAGGTGGCCGTCCGCGACCTCGAGGAGTTCAAGCGGGAGCTGTCCGTCGTCCAGCAGTTGCTCTACGCCAGCGACAGCTGGTCGGTGCTGGTGATCTTCCAGGCGCTCGACGCCGCCGGCAAGGACGGGACGATCAAGCACGTCATGTCCGGAGTCAACCCCCAGGGCTGCCAGGTCTCATCGTTCAAGCAACCCTCGGCCGAGGAGCTGCGGCACGACTTCCTGTGGCGCTGCGTCCGGGCGCTGCCCGACCGCGGGCGCATCGGCATCTTCAACCGCTCCTACTACGAGGAGGTCCTCGTCGTCCGGGTGCACCCCGAGCTGCTGGCGGCCCAGCACCTCCCGACCGGCGCGGCCGGGGGGCACGAGCGGTGGGGGCAGCGCTACGAGGACATCAACGCCTTCGAGCGCCACCTCGTGCGCAGCGGCACCCGGGTGCTCAAGTTCTTCCTCCACGTCTCGAGGGAGGAGCAACGGCGCCGGTTCCTCGACCGGATCGACCGGCCCGACAAGCGCTGGAAGTTCTCGGCCGCCGACGTGGCCGAGCGGGCCCACTTCGACGAGTACCAGAGCGCCTACGAGGAGGCGCTCACCGCCACCTCCACCGAGTGGGCGCCCTGGTACGTGGTGCCGGCCGACCACAAGCCGGCGATGTGGGCGCTGGTCGGCGGGATCGTGGTCCACGCCGTCGACCAGCTCGACCTCCGCTACCCAGAGGTGACCCCGGCCCAGGCGGCCGAGCTGGCCGAGGCCCGCGCCGCCCTGGTGGCCGAGGACGCAGGCGACGCCGGACGCCAGCGGACCGCCGACCCGTCGCGCTGACGACGGGCCGGCGGTCCGGGCGGGGGGACCCTCAGGCGGCGACCGGCACGTCCGGGTCGGCCGGCCGGGCGGTGTGTCGCGGCACGGTGGCCGCCCGGTGCCCGGCGTGCTGGCGCCCGGTGACCACGAGGAGGGGGACGGTGGCGATGGCCACCGCCAGGACCATGAGGGGGATGGCGGCAATCAGGAGGATCATCGTTCGCTCGGCGGGACGTCGGCCTGCCGGACCTTTCCTTTCTCTCTGGGGCTCTCTCTGGGGCACCTCGTGGTGCCCGTCGCCCTCGATGTCTCCATCCTGCGCCCGCCCCCTGGCAGCCGGCGGTGGTCGGCCTGTGAGCCGGGTGTGAATCCTGAAACGAACGGGCCGCTCGGGACACGAACCGTTGCCGGCGAAGCGGGGAGGGCGATGGCAACCGAGCGGGAGCGGCGCTTCGACGCCCTCTACCAGTCGACGAGCGGCCGCATTGCCGCCTACGCCCTGCGCCGGGCCGCCAGCCGGGACGAGGCGGCGGATGTGGTCGCCGAGACCTTCACCGTCGCC
>DAHUYA010000046.1 GCA_027315445.1 Acidimicrobiaceae bacterium
GCGACACCATGGCGGCCGGCGGCAGGACGGTCGAGCGGATCTCGAAGCGGTGGACGAGCTCGGCGAAGACCAGCGGGTCGAACGAGGACATGATCACCAGGGCGGCCCCGGCCCGCAGGCCGAAGAGGGCGTTGTAGATGCCCGAGTTGAGGGCGAGCGGGGTGGGGATCAGGTTGGGGGTCGGCGGCCGGCCGGAGCGCCGCCGGTCCTCCGACCGCAGTGAGCTGAGCACCCGATCGATCAGCTCCAGGTAGGCGTGGTGGGTGTGGACGATCGGCTTGGGGGGGCCGGTGGTCCCCGAGGTCCACAGGATGAAGGCGGTGTCGTCGGGGTATCGCCGGGCGCCGGCCAACCGCTCCAGCCCGTCGGGCCCGATGACGGTGGTGGCCCCGGTGGTCTCGAGCATGTGGCGGCGCTCGGGCTCGGCTGCCCGCACGTTGAGCGGGACGAAGACCGCGCCGGCCAGCCAGATCCCCACCATGGTGGTGACCGCCTCCGGTCCGTTGGGCAGGCTGACCCCCACCACCTGCCCGGGCAGCACCCCGGCTGCGGCGAGCGAGGCGGCGGTCTCCCGGGCCAGCCGGCGGGCCTCGCCGGCGCTCACCTGGCGGTCGAGGGTGAAGAGGAGGCCCTGGTCGTCGGGCATCGGGTGGTCGAGGAGCACGCCGGCGAGGGTCCCCCCACGGGTCGCCGGACCGCTGGGGGGAGTGGTGGCGGCCTCAACCCCGGTGTCGCCCGGCGGCGCGGCAACGCCGTCTCCTCGCTCGACCATGGGGGTAATACTATATAACTTTGATGGTGCTGGCTCCGGACCGGCGCCGTCTCAGCGGCTACCGGTCACCTGGACCTGACCGGCCCGACGGCCGAGCTGCCGCCATCGATCACCAGGTCGGCGCCGCTGACGAACGACCCGGCGTCCGACAGCAGGTAGGCGCAGAGGGACGCCACCTCCTCCGCCTCGCCCACCCGGCGCAGGGGGTTGCCGGCGTAGGTGGCCTTGGCCGCCGGGTCGAGGTGGATCATCGGCGTGTCGATGATCCCCGGGAGGATGGCGTTCACCCTGATCCCGAGCGGCCCGAGCTCGGCCGCCGCCACCTTGGTCATCCCCCGGACCCCCCACTTGGCGGCGGCATAGGAGCTGTGCCCGGGGAAGCCGAGCATGCCGGCGATGGAGGACACGTTGACGATGGCGCCGCCGCCCCGTTCCGCCAGAAGCGGCGCCGCCGCCTTCATGCCGAGGAAGGTCCCGTAGAGGTTGATCTTCAGCAGGCGATCGAACTCCTCGAGCGGCTCGTCGAGGAGAGGCCGGGTCCACCACACCGCGGCGTTGTTGACCAGGCCGTCGAGGCCCCCGAAGTCGCGGCGGGCCGTCTCGACGGCGTCCCCCCACCCTTGCGGGGTCGAGACGTCGAGGTGCACGTAGCGGGCCGCTCCGCCCAGCTCGTCGGCCACCGCGCGACCTTCCTGGTCGAGCACGTCACCGAGCACCACGCGGGCACCGAGGCGGGCTGCCAGGCGCGCCTCGGCGGCACCCTGCCCGCGGGCGGCACCGGTGATGAGGACGACCTTCTCCTGAAGGGAGACCAGCGGCTCCGAAGGCACGGCAGGCACCGGCGCGCTCCTTTCCCGGGTGACGCCGGCGGTCCTGGCGGGCCGCAGGCACAAAGATAGCAAATCATATATATACGGAGGGATGAGCGAGGCAGCCGCCACCGACCCCCGCAGCGAGGACCGACCGGCGGTCGGCGTGCCCCGGGAGGTGCTGGCGCCCCACGCCGTGGCCCGATGGGCTTCCGAGGCACCCGACAGGGTGGCGCTGCTCCACGTGGCCGGTGACGCGGTGACCTACCGCGAGCTCGACGAGCGGTGCCGGCGGTGGGCGGCTGCCTACCGCCGGCTCGGGGTGGGTGCGGGCGAGCACGTGGCGACCATGTTGCCCAACGGCCCGGACGCCTACTGCGCCTGGATCGGCCTGGGCTGGCTCCGGGCGATCGAGGTCCCGCTCAACCCGGCGCTGAAGGGCCGGCTGCTGGCCGAGCTCCTCGAGGACTGCGGCGCGTCGTCGATGGTGGTGGGAGCGGCGATGGCCGGTGAGGTGCTGGCGGTGGCGCCGTCGGTGCCGAGCCTGCGGCGGCTGGTGGTGATCGGGGAGGGCGCTCCCACCGACCGCTCGGTCCCGGCCGGACTCGAGCTGGTCGACGGCGAGGCGTTCCTGTCGCCGGAGCCGGCGACCGACCTCGAGGGGCCCGAGTACTGCGACATCGGCGTCCTGCTGTACACCTCGGGCACCACGGGACGCTCCAAGGGCGTCCGGGTGCCCTGGGCCAACGTCTACCACTTCTGGTCCTGGGCGCCGGCCGACGCCTTCGGGGAGGGCGAGGGCCTCTACTGCGCCTTCACGATGTTCCACAACTCCGGCAAGTCCTCGCTGAACCAGGCGATGGCGCGCGGAGCACGGTTCGTGTGGCGGGACCGTTTCAGCGCCGCCGAGTTCCTCAACGACGTGCGGCGCGCAGACTGCGTCTGCGCCGCCATCGTCGGCCCGATGCTCGCCTACCTCTACAGCCTGCCCGAGCAGCCCGACGACGCCGACACGCCTCTGCGGGCGATGGCGGTCGGGCCGATGATCCCCGAGATCGAGGCGCTCGAGCGCCGCTTCGGGGTGCGGGTGTGCACCTGCTACGGCTCGACGGAGACCGGCGCCATCCTCGCCACCGGGTGGGACCACGGACCGGCCGCCACGTGCGGGCGGCAGCGCCTCGACTACCCCTGGCCCGAGGTCCGGGTGGTCAACGAGCGGGACGAGCCGCTCGGCCCGGGTGAGGTGGGGGAGCTGGTGGTGCGGACGGCCGAGCCCTGGGCCCTCAACGACGGCTATCACGGGCACCCGGCGAAGACGGCGGAGGCGTGGCGCAACGGCTGGTTCCACACCGGTGACGCCTTCCGCTACGACGAGGATGGCTGGTTCTACCTCGTGGACCGGCTCACCGACGCCATCCGCCGCCGGGGCGAGAACATCTCGAGCTTCGAGATCGAGCAGATCGTGCGCGACCACCCGGGGGTGACGGACTGCGCGGCGGTGGGGGTGCCGGCCGAGTTCGGCGAGGAGGAGGTGCTGGTGGTGGTCGAGGCCGCCGACCCGGTGGCCTTCGATCCCGAGGAGCTGGTCGCCTGGGTGGCCGAGCGCCTGCCCCGCCACATGGTCCCGCGCTACGTGCAGAGGGTGGACGGCTTGCCGCGGAACGAGACGTCGCTGCGGGTCCAGAAGTTCAAGCTGCGTGCGGCCGGCCTCCCCGCAGACGCCTGGGACCGTCTGGCCGGCGGAGGCTCATCCACCGCCCGGTAGGGGGCCGACCCGCCGGCGCACCTCGGGCAGCACCTCGCCGAGCGCCAGCGTCGCCTGGGCCAGCCCGGCCGCGCGGTCGCAGGAGAGGAGGACCACGTGCCGGGCGCCGGCCGCCACGTACTCGGTGACCCGGTCCGCCACCTCGTCGACCGTGCCGGCGGCGGTGACCCGGGGCACCAGCTCGGTGAAGTCCTGCCGGTAGGTGCCGCCCAGGAACTCGGCGGCCGCCCGTCGGGCGTCCCGGCCGTCGGAGGCGATGCAGAACGGCAGGAACAGGCACCAGCCGAACCCGTCGAGGGAGCGGCCGGCCGCCTCGGCGTGGTCCCGCACCCGCTCCACCGACCGGCGGTAGCGGTTCGGGGAGTAGAGGTACGGCATCCAGCCGTCGCCCAGCCGACCGGCCCGGCGCATGGCCGGCTCCTGGCGCCCCGCCACCACCACCGGCGGGCCGCCCGGCTGGGCCGGGGCGGGGTGGACCCGGACCGGGGGAACGTCGAAGTGCGTTCCCCGGTGGGTCACCTCCTCGGCCGTCCAGAGCCTCCGCAGCAGCGCCAGCGACTCGTCGGTGCGGGCGCCCCGGTCGGCCAGGGGCACCCCCATGGCGTCGAACTCCGCCGGGTACTCGCCGCCCACCCCGATCCCGAGGGCGACCCGGCCGTCGCTGGCCCGATCGAGGTCGGCCACCTGCTTGGCCACGAGCACCGGGTGGTAGAGGGGGAGCAGCAGGATCGACGTGCCGACCACGGCGCGCTGGGTGACCGCGGCCAGCTGGGCCAGCGCCACCATCGCCTCGGGGGAGGGGTTGGGCGAGGCGACGTGGCCGCCCACCCACAGCGCTTCGGCCCCGAGCTGCTCGAGCAGGCGGGCTTCGGCGGTCCCGCCGGTGACGAAGCCGAACGTCACCCCGCCCGACAGGAGGCGACGCGGTGAGAGGGCCCCCTCGTCGCCCGACTTCCCGCCTGCCCTCGGCACCTCGGAGACCGAACGGTCCCTCAGTCGGTCCGGCTCGTGGTGACCGCCCAGGTGACGATCTCGGCCACGTCACTGGTCGGGGTGATCACCGGCGCCGGCGAGCGCAGCACCAGGGTCTCGAGGCCCACCGCCGGGTAGGGGAGCACCCCGGCCAGGGCGCCCACCAGGGCGGCCGCCAGGTCCTCGGTGTCCATCGAGAACTGCTGGATCATCCCCCAGCGAGACCACTCGACCAGCATCGACTCGAGCAGGTCAGGGTGGTAGTGGTTGCCGAACTCGGTCGGAAGGGTGGCGCCGACGGCGGCGCAGCAGAAGCGCACCTGGGGCTCCTCGCGCCGCCAGGCCCGCAGCGACTCCTCGAGCCCCGCCTTGGCCGCGGCGTAGGGGCCCAGCCCGGCCCGGGGATTGCCCACCGACTCCGAGGAGAGGAGGGTGATCATCCCCCCTGCCGCCATCACCGGCAGGAGCGAACGGATCAGCTGGTTGGCGCCGACCAGGTTGGCCGAGAGGATCTCGTGCCACTGGCCCTCGTCGGCGTCGCGCAGACGCTGCAGCGGGGCGTAGCCGACGGTCGAGACGGCCAGGTCGACCTGCCCGAGGACGTCGGTCGCCGTCTCGGCCAGGCGCTGGCAGTCGTCGCTGCGGCAGACGTCGGCTACCGCCACGGTGGCCCCGGTCTGCTCGGCCAGCTCCTCGAGGGCCTCCCTGCGCCGGGCCGCCACCACCAGTCGGGCGCCGGCCGCCGCCAGCCGGGAGGCCACCGCCCGCCCGATGCCGGCC
>DAHUYA010000047.1 GCA_027315445.1 Acidimicrobiaceae bacterium
AAGGCGGAGCCGTCGTAGCCGCCCCGCTCGGCGTCGGGCCCCCGGACGCCCTGGCCGGTGCCGCGGACGTAGATGATGTCGGGGTTGGCGGCCCGGACGTCCGCCACGTCGATGCCCGCCCGTCTCCGGGGACCGGGCAGCCAGTTGGTGAGGAAGACGTCGGACCGGGCGCACAGGTCCAGCAGGACCCGCCGTCCCTCGGGGTGCTTGAGGTCGAGGGCGAGGGAGCGCTTGTTGTGGTTGGGCTGCTCGATCAGGTAGTCGACGCCGCTCTCCGCCTCCGGCACCACTCCGGTGGCGATCAGGCCACGTTGGGGGTCGCCGCCCTCGAGTCGTTCGACCTTCACCACGTCGGCACCCCATTCGGCGAGCACCGCACCAGCAGCCGGCACGAAGGTCCACGAGGCCACCTCGACCACCCTGACACCGGCCAACGGCCCGATCACCGCGCCCCCTTCCCGGACCGCCGCCAGCCGGACGGCTCGCTCACAACACATATAGAGTATATGAAAGGTCATCAGTCCCCGAGCCGGCTGGCCGGCCGGGCCGAATCCTGGAGCCGACGTGGGCACGACCGAGATCCCCATCCCCCGATTCATCAGCGTGGACGACCACGTGGTGGAGCCGGCACACCTGTGGCAGACCTGGCTGCCCGAGAAGTACCGCGACCGGGGACCGCGGATCGAGCGCCGGGGCATCGGTTCGATGAAGCACGTCGGCGGCGGCCACTACGAGCAGACCTTCGATCCCGATGGACCCCAGGCCGACTGCTGGGTCTACGAGGACCTGGTGTACATCAACAAGCGTCACGTGGCGGCGGTCGGCTTCGAGCGCGACGAGATGACCATGACCCCGATCACCTACGACGAGATGCGCCCGGGCTGCTACGACCCGGTCGCCCGACTGGCGGACATGGACCTCAACTGGGTCGAGGCCAGCCTGGCCTTCCCCACCTTCCCCCGGTTCTGCGGGCAGACCTTCTTGGAGGCCAGGGACCGCGAGCTGGCCGAGGCGTGCGTCTACGCCTACAACGACTGGATGGTGGACGAATGGTGCGCGGACAGCCGCGGCCGCCTCCTCCCCCTCTGCCTGATCCCGCTGTGGGATCCCCAGCTGGCGGCGGCCGAGGTGCGCCGGAACGCCGCCCGGGGCGTTCGGGCCGTCTGCTTCAGCGAGATCCCGCCCCACCTCGGCCTGCCCAGCATCCACGGCGACCACTGGGAGCCCTTCTTCGCCGCCTGCGAGGAGACCGGCACCGTGGTCTGCATGCACATCGGCTCCTCGTCGAAGATGCCGGCCACCTCGGCCGACGCCCCGGTGGCGGTGGCGGCCACCCTCAGCTTCGGCAACGCCATGGCCTCGCTGGCCGACTTCCTGTTCTCGGGGGTGCTGGTCCGGCACCCCGGACTGCGGCTCGCCTACTCGGAGGGGCAGATCGGCTGGCTTCCCTACGTGCTCGAGCGGGCCGACGACGTCTGGCTCGAGCACCGCGCCTGGGGCGGGGTCAGGGACATCGTCCCGGAGCCACCCTCCCACTACTTCCACCGCCAGGTCTACGGCTGCTTCTTCCGCGACCGACACGGGCTGACCTCGCTGGAGGAGATCGGCGTCGACAACGTCACGTTCGAGACCGACTACCCCCACACCGACTCCACCTGGCCCGAGACCAAGGCGGTGGCCGAGAAGATGTTCGCCGGGCTGACCGAGGAACAGGTGTACAAGATCGCCCGTGGCAACGCCATCCGCATGCTGGGCCTCGACCGCACGTGAGCGCCGGGGGGACGCGGACCGGCGGCGCAGCCCTGGCCGCCCAGCTGCGGGCGGAGGGGGTCGAGGTGATCTTCGGGCTCCCCGGCGACCAGCTGATGGCCGCCCTCGACGCCCTGGTCGACGTGCCCGAGATCCGCTTCGTCGTGACCCGCCACGAGCAGGCCACCACCTACATGGCCGACGGCTACGCCCGGGCCGGCGGGCGACCCGGGGTGGCCCTGGTCGTGCCGGGCGTCGGCGTCTACAACGCCTGCAGCGGCCTGGCCACCGCCCACGCCTGCTCCTCCCCGGTGCTGCTGCTCGCCGGGCAGGTCAACCGGCACGGGATCGGCAAGGACCTGGGGTTGCTCCACGACGTGCACGACCAGCTCGAAGTGGTGCGTCCGGTCACCAAGTGGGCCGGCCGGGCCCTCGAGGGCTCGGACATCCCGGGCGCCGTCCACCGGGCCTTCGTCGAGATGGCCACCGGGCGGGCCCGGCCCACCGAGGTGGAGTTCCCTCCCGAGGCGCTGCTCGAGGCAACCGACACCCCCCTCATCGACCCGGTGGCGATTCCGCCGGCGCCGGCGGACGAGGCCGAGATCGCCAAGGCGGCGGCGCTGCTGGCCGGGGCGGCATCCCCGCTCGTGGTGGCCGGCGGCGGGGTGGTCCTGGGCGGCGCCGGCGAGGCCCTGCGGGCGGTGGCCGAGCGGCTGCAGGCACCGGTGATCACCACCCGTGAGGGCAAGGGGGCGATCGACCACCGCCACCCGCTCTCGGTCGGCACCCTCTGGGCCAGCCAACGGCTGGGGCCGGTCGTCGCCCAGGCCGACGTGGTGCTGGCGGTGGGCACCCGCTTCCAGGGCTTCCGGCTCGGTCCCCACCAGCGGCTGGTCCACCTCGACGTGGACCCGGCCGAGATCGGCCGGAACCACCCGGCCGAGGTGGCGGTGGTGGGCGACGGGCGCCTCTCGCTCGAGCAGCTCGACGCCGCCCTGGCGGCCGACGGGGTGGGCGACCGGCCGTCGCGGGCCGAGCAGGTCACCGCCTGGCGGACCACGTTCGAGGACGGGCTGCGGGCGGTGGGGCCCCAGGCGAGGATGGTGGAGCTGCTGCGCCAGGGCGTCCCCGAGGACGGCATCCTGGTGTGCGACACCACGACCGTCGCCTACATGTGCCACATGTACTACCCGGTGTACGAGCCTCGCACCTATTTCTCCACCTCCTACATGGGGACCCTCGGCTTCGCCTACCCGGCGGCCCTCGGGGTGAAGGTGGCCCGGCCCGACCGGCCGGTGGTGACGGTCGTGGGCGACGGCGGCTTCCTGTACGCGGCCACCGAGCTGGCCACCGCCATGCAGCACGGCATCGACACCGTGACGGTGGTCTTCGACGACGGGGCCTACGGCAACTCCAATCGCGACCAGCGCGAGAAGTACGGCGGTCGCGAGCTCGGCACCCTGCTCCAGAACCCGGACTGGGGCGCACTCGCCGCCGCCTTCGGCGCCCGCGGGGTGACGCTGTCCGACGTCGAGCAGCTCCCCCGGGCCATCGCCGAGGCGATCGACGCCGGCACATCCACCGTCGTCGCCGTGCCGATGGACCGACTCCCCTCCCCCTTCTAGAGGCGGGCCGGTGCCGGTCGACCTCGAGCGCCACCAGCGCCTCGCTCTCGAGGCGCTGGGCGACACCTTCCTGCTCATCGGGGAGGAGCGCCTCGGCCCGTCGGACCGCCCCTCCATCGCCACGTCAACGCGGCCACCGGCGAAGGCCGGGTCGACGTGCCGACGGGCGGACCCGAGGAGGTCGACCGGGCGGTGGCCAGCGCCGTCGGCGATCCTCGTCGAGCGTGGGGCGTGACGCCGATCGGCAACGACCGGGGCCCGCTCGGTCACGTCAAGGTGCTCGACCTCTCACGGCTCCTCCCCGGTGCCTTCTGCACGCTGCTGCTGGCCGATCTCGGGGCGGACGTGCTGAAGATCGAGGCCCCCGGCTCAGGAGACGGCATCCGGACGATGGTCCCGCCCGGCCAGTTCAACGCGGCCCACGTCGCGCTCAACCGGGGAAAGCGGTCGATCGTGCTCGACCTTCGCAATCCCGGTGCTCCCGGTGTCCTGTCGCGGTTGGTGAGGGGCGCCGACGTGGTGATCGAATCGCACAAGCCCGGGCAGCTCGACCAGCTCGGCCTGGGCTACGAGGCGATGCGCCCCGTGAACCCGAGGATCGTGTGGTGCTCGATCACCGGCTTCGGTGACTTCGGCCCCAACGCCGACCACCCGGGCCACGACATCACGTTCCTCGGCTACGGCGGACTGCTGGCGGCGTTGGCCGGGGGGCCGACCACCCCGCCGGCCGCCCCCTTGTCCCTCGCCGTCACCGGGATGGCCGCCGCCGCCGGGGTCGCCGCCGCCTTGACGGAGGTCACCTTCACGGGGACGGGACGCCGGCTCGACGCCAACATGGTCGACACGTCGATGTGGGTCCTCTCGGAGGACATCGCCCGCGCCGCCACGGCGCCGGGGCCCGGCTGGGGCACGTTCGCGGCTCGCAACGTGTACTCCTGCGCCGACGGGCGTGAGGTCACCGTGGCGTCGACCGAGCCGCGCACGTGGACGAGGTTGTGCGAGGCGCTCGGCACACCGGAGCTCGCCGGGCACCGCCTCGGTGTCGACGACGATCAACCGGTCATGGCCCTCCTCGCCCAGGTGTTCGCCACCAAGCCGGCCGCCGACTGGCTCTCGGACCCCGGCCTGGCCGGCGGGGTCGGCCCCGTCAACCAGGTCGCCGACCTGCTCGACGATCCCCAGGTCCTCGGACGGCGCAGCCTGGTCCCCCTCCCGGACTCGGGCACCAGGGTCCTGGCGAGCCCCATCCGGTTCGATCGGGCCACGGGCGACGAGGCGTCGCACGGGCTCACCGACCCCCCCGAGCTCGGCGCCCACACCGACGAGGCGCTCGAGGCAGCCGGCTTCAGCCCCGAGGAGATCGCCGGCCTGCGAGCCGACCAGGTCCTGGGCTGAACGGCCCGTCACCGCCCGCACGACACGACACGACACGACACGACACGACACGACACGACGAAAGGGAAATTCACAGGATGGAGATCGATTTCGGCCTCGACGGCAAGCGGGCGCTGATCACCGGGGCGGGACAGGGTGTCGGCCGCGCCATCGGGCGCACCCTCGGTGCGGCGGGTGTGGAGGTCGTGGTCAACGACTACTACGCCGACCGTGCCGAGTCGGTGGCCGGGGAGATCAGGGCCGAGGGGGGCAAGGCGCTGGCCGCGCCCTTCGACGTCACCGACTACGAGATGGTGCGCGGCGCCGTGTCGCAGATCGGGACCGTCGACATCCTCGTCAACAACGCAGGGAACGCAGGCACCGAAGGGTGGAGCACCCTCTCCAATTTCGTCGACACGACGCCGCAGGACTGGGACAAGCACCTGCGGGTCAACCTCTACGGCGTCATGAACTGCGTCCACGCCGCCCTGCCGTCGATGATCGCCGGGGGGTGGGGACGCATCGTCACCATCATCTCGGAGGCGGCTCGCCACGGCGAGGCGAAGATGGCGTCGTACTGCGGCGCGAAAGCCGGCGCCGCCGGGTTCTGCCGCGGGATCGCCCGTGAGGTTGCCCGTCACAACGTGACGGTGAACGTCATCTCGCTGGCCACGATGCGCACCCCGGTGAGTGAGGCGTTCTGGACGGACCCGGCCAGCGAGGAGCAGCGGAACGCGCTGCTGGCCGACTACCTCATCCGTCGACCCGGCCAGCCCGAGGACCCCGCGTGGATGATCCTCGCAGTGGTGAGCCCGAGGGCCTCGTGGGTCACCGGCCAGACGATCCCGGTCAACGGGGGGTACACGTTCGCCCTATGAGCACCCTCGCCGGCAGGGACGGAGCGAACTTCCCCCGAGGACCCTCGAACGGCGCGTCGGCGGCCACGGGGTCGGTCCCGGGGCGGTCACCTCAGCCGACCACCCCCTCAGCCGCCAGACGGTCGAGCGAGTCCTCATCGAGACCGAGCAGGGCGCCGAGCACCGCTCGGGTGCTCGAGCCCAGGACCTCGGCCGGCGTGAGCGGGGGCTCGTGGTCGCCGAGCCGGACCGGCAGCGCGGTGCCCAGGAAGCCGCTGTCGGTCGCCCTGGTGGCCGGGTGGTGGAGCGGGCGCAGCGTCCGGCGGTGCAGGTTCTGGGGATCGGTCGGCGCGGCCAGCGGGGAGGCCACCTCGGCCGCCGGGATCCCGACCTCCCGCAGTCGTCCTGCCAGCTCGGCGGCCGGGCGGCCGACGCACCAGGCGGCCACCTCGCGATCGAGGCGCGGGAGCTGGCGGCGGCGCTCGTCGAGCGTGCGCACCTCGGCCCGCAGGTCCGGGCGCCCCATCACCTCGCACAGGGAGGCCCAGTGGCCGTCGTGGGCCACGGTCAGCGACACCCAGCCATCGGCCGCCCGGTAGGTGTTGAGCGGACCGCCGCGGAGGTCGGCGTTCCCCCACCGTTCGGGCAATCCCTGCTGCCCGTACCAGTCGATGGGCTCGTCCCAGACCAGTGAGGTGAGGACGTCGTGCATCGCCACATCCACCAACTGGCCGCGGCCGGTGCGTTCCCGCTGGCGGAGGGCGGCCACGACGCCCAGGGCCGCGTACACCGCCGGGACCTGGTCACCGATGGTGGCGCCGGTCTTGACCGGCGGGCCGTCGGCGAAGCCGGTGCGGGCCATCAACCCGGAGGTGGACTGGACGGCGATGTCCATCGCCGGCCAGTCCCGGCGGGGGCCGGACAGCCCGTAGCCGCTGATGGCGCAGTAGACGAGGCGGGGGTTCCGGGCCGACAGGGTCTCGTAGTCGATGCCGAGCGGCTCGAGGGTGCTCGGCCGGAAGTTCTCCACCAGGACGTCGGCCCGGTCCACGAGCCCCAGCAGCAGCGCCCGCCCTTCCTCGGTCTCGTAGTCGATCACCACGCTCCGCTTGCCGCGATCCCGTTTGAGGTGCGGGAGGGAGATCTCCTCCGGTGCCCGGCCGGCGGCCGACACCCGGCCACCGGGGCCGACGAAGGGCGGGGTGCGCCAACTGACGTCGCCGCCGGGCCGCTCCACCCGCAGCACGGTGGCGCCCAGCGAGGCCAGCAGGAAGGAGCAGAACGGACCGGCCACGATCCGGCCGAGGTCCACCACGAGGACGCCCGAGAGCGGGGCCCCGCCCCGGTCGTCCACTCCCGGGACCGGGGTCGTCCGGTCCCTGTCGCCCGGCCCGGGCATCGGTGTCAGCGGCCCTCGAACCGGGTCGTCCTCCCCTCGACGAAGGCGGCCACGCCCTCCTGGGCGTCGCGGCTCGTCATCGTCACCTCCTGGGCGGCCGACTCCTCGAAGAACGCCGCGGTCCGGTCGACGTCGAGGGAGCGGTTGAGCAGCCTCTTCATCAGCCCGAGGGCGACGGTCGGCCCGTTGGCCAGCCGGGTCGCCATCTCGAGGGTCGCCGCCTCGAGCTCGGACCGGGGGACGACCACGGTGGCGAGGCCGTAGTCCCTGGCCTTCTGGGCCCCGATCCGGTCACCGAGCATCATGATCTCCTTCGCCCGTTGCAGGCCGGCCACCCGTGCCAGCAGGTAGGAGGCGCCCCCGTCGGCCACGATGCCGCGGGAGACGAACACCTCGATGAAGCTGGCCTCCTCGGCCATCAGCACCAGGTCGCTGGCCAGGGCGATCTGCACGCCGATCCCGGCCGCCGTCCCGTTCACCGATGCCAGCACCGGCTTCTGGCAGTCCATGATCGCCGCCACCAGGCGGTGCACGCCGTACCCGAGCATCTTCATGACCATGCCGGGAGGCGGTTTCCCGTCATCCCCCTCAGGCTCGGCCCGGTCCACCCGGAGATCGGCGCCGCCGCAGAAGTGGCGCCCCACCGCGCCGAGCACCACCACCCGGATCCGGGGGTCTTCGTCCGCCTGCCGGAGAAGGTCGATGATCGTGTTGCGCTGCTCGGGCCTCAGGGCGTTGGCGACGTCGGGTCGGTTGAGGCGGATCCAGCAGATGCCGTCCTCCACCCGGTGCAGCAACTCCCCGCCCAGCAGCTCGGTGTCGCCGCTCACGCCCGCAGCCCCGGAGCCCTGGTGCCGAAGACGTCCGTGGCGAAGACGGTGCCCAGCTTGGTGGCGTCCCAGCGCTTCTCGCCGCTCGCCACGACCGCCTCCTCGGTCCACCCGCGCATCAGGTAGATCTTGTCGTGGATGACCCGGATCACCTGCCCGGTCACGTGCTGGGCCTCGTCGCTGGCCAGCCAGGCCACGACCGGGGAGCTGCCGGCCGGGTCCATCGGGTGGTACTCGTCGGGTCCCAGCTGGTCGGGCTCGATCGGGCCGTCGAAGCCGGGGATGGTGGCCGACAGCCGGGTGAGGCCTCCCGGGCCGACGGCGTTGACGGTCACCCCCGTGCTGTAGAGCTCGAGGCTGGTGGTGAGGGTCAGGCCGGCGATCGCCGCCTTGGCCGTGGCGTAGTTGCTCTGGCCGAAGTTGCCGACCAGCCCGGCTCCGGAGGTGGTGTTGATGATCCGGCCCCGCACCGGCGTCTCCCCCGCCTTGGCCCGGGCACGCCAGTGGACCGCCGCGTGGTGGCTCATGAGCCACGAGCCCCGCAGGTGGACCCGGAGCACCAGGTCGAAGTCCTCGGGGCTCATGTTCCAGATCACCCGGTCCCGGACGATGCCGGCGTTGTTCACCACGATGTCGAGCCGGCCGAACGACTCGAGCGCCTGCTCGACCATCGCCTTGGTGTCGCCCTCGTCCCCGACGTCCCCGTAGTCGGCCAACGCCGTCCCGCCCCGCTCCGCGATGATGCGGACCGTCTCGTCGGCGTCCCTGCCCGAGCCGGTGCCCTCCACCGACGTCCCGAGGTCGTTGACCACCACCGACGCCCCGTGCCTGGCCAGCTCGAGGGCGTGCCCCCGGCCGATCCCGTGCCCCGCGCCGGTGACGATCGCCACCTTGCCTTCCAGCAGTCCAGCCAAGGGTTCGCTCCCAGGTTCAGGGCCGCGCGAGCGCTCGGCGGCCGGGCGGTTGCCGCGCCGGTCGGGTCGCGACCGGGGAAGGCGCGGCCTGCGCGGGCCGGGAGCCCGGCCGCCGGTCGGTAAACTGATAATCTATATATTCGAAGCCGGAGCCGTCAATCGGCGGCGGCAGGTCCACGATCGGCGGCACCGGTGGACCGCGGGCGTCGGCGGCGCGGCTGCGGGCGGATCGGCCCGCCGGCCACGCCATCGGCCCGGCGCTCAGGCCGAGCCCAGGATGACCGTGCCGGCCGAGGAGAACCAGCCACCGGTGCCGTTGACGCACGCCAGCTCGGCCCCCGGGACCTGGCGATCCCCGCACTCCCCCCGCAGCTGGCGCACCGCCTCGACCAGCAGGAAGATGCCACGCATGCCCGGGTGGCAGCACGAGAGGCCGCCGCCGTCGGTGTTGGTGGGCAGCGCCCCGCCCACCCGGAGCCTGCCGTCGGCCACGAAGGGCCCGCCCTCACCCTTCGGACAGAAGCCGAGCCCCTCCAAGGTGAGCAGCACCGTCGGGGTGAAGGAGTCGTAGAGCTGGCAGACGTCGACGTCCTCTGGCCCGACCCCGGCCCGCTCGAAGGCCAGGGCGCCGGACCGGACGCACGGGGACTCGGTGAAGTCCTCCCACTCGCTCATGGTCGTGTGGGAGACGGCCTCGCCGGTCCCGAGCACCCAGACCGGGGGGCGCCGGCAGTCGGGCACCCGGTCCTCGCCCACCCGCACCACCGAGCCCCCGCCGTCCGAGCGGATACAGCAGTGCAGCTTGGTCAGCGGGTCGGCCATCATCGGCGAGGCCTGCACGTCGTCGACGGTGATGGGGTCCCGGTAGTAGGCGTCGGGGTTGAGCGACGCGTTGAAGCGGGCCGATACGGCGATCTCGGCCAGCTGCTCGACGGTGGTGCCGTACTGGTGCATGTGGCGCCGGGCCGCCATGGCGTAGCGGGCGATCAGGGTGTGGCCGTAGGGAAGCTCGTACTGCTCGGCGCCGCGCCCGCCGAAGGTCAGGTCGGCTCGGCGGAGCCCGCGCTTGAGATCGGCCCGGGTGGTCGAGCCGTAGGTGATGACCACCACGTCGACCATCCCGGCGGTGATGGCCGCGGTGGCGTGCTCGACCATGAACTCCCAGGCGCTGCCCCCGACGTTGGTGCCGTCCACCCAGCGCGGCCGCAGGTGCAGGTAGTCGGCCACCTCGATCGGCGCCAACAGCCCGGTGCCGGTCGACATGAAGCCGTCCACCTCCGAGAGGTCGACCCCGGCGTCGTCGAGCGCTCGGGCGGTGGCCTGCTGGTGCAGCTCGTAGACCGTCCGGTCGTCCACCCGCCCGCAGTCGGACAATGCGGCGCCGACGATGGCCACCCGCCGGGACCCACCCCTTGCTGGCATCGTGCGGCGACCTCCTACGCGACCGCCCCGGGACCGGGCACCGGGGGGCCGGGTGCCCCGACCGGTCGAAAAGATAAAGTATATGAGAGGTCCGACCCCAGTTCCCCCGGGGCGAGCGGCCCCCGAGGAGGCCCGTGCCCCACCCCGCCGAAGAGACGCCGTACCAGCTCCCGGTGCCCGACGCCGACAGCGCGCCGTTCTGGCGAGCGGCCGCCGAGCGGCGCTTCGTGGTGAAGCGCTGCGGCGACTGCGGGCGTGCCCACTTCTACCCCCGGCCCTTCTGCCCGTACTGCTGGAGCCACGACGTGCACTGGGAGGAGGCCTGCGGGCGGGGGGTCGTGTACACCTACTCGGTGGTCCATCGCAACGACCTCCCGACCTTCCGCCACCGCCTGCCCTACGTGGCGGCGATCGTCGAGCTCGAGGAGGGCCCGCGGGTGATGACCAACGTGGTCGGCGTCGACCCCGGGGACGTGCGCGTCGACATGCCCGTCGTGGTCGACTTCGCCCCGGCCGGCGAAGACCGCCGGGGGCTGGTGCCGGTGTTCCGCCCCGCCTGATGACCCACCCGCCGGCCCCTGCCCCGGGTTCGGCGACCGGTCAGGCGAAGCGGCGGGCCTCCTCGCGCAGCAGGACCTTCTGCACCTTGCCGCTGGCGTTCACCGGCAGGGAGCCCACCAGGACCACGTGGCGGGGCACCTTGTAATTGGCCACGCGCTCGGCGCACCAGTCCCGCAGCTCGTCGGGGTCCGGGACGGAGCCGGGGCGAGCCACCACGAAGGCGGCGCACACCTCGCCCAGTCGCTCGTCGGGGGCGGCCACCACCGCCACCTGGGCGACGTCCTCGCGCTGGAGGAGGACCCGCTCCACCTCGGCCGGGGCCACGTTGAACCCCCCCACGATCACGAGGTCCTTCTTGCGGTCCACCAGCCGGAGGTAACCGTCGGGACCCACGAACCCCACGTCGCCGGTGTGGAGCCAGCCGTCGGTGAGCGCCTCGGCGGTCGCCTCGGGGTCGGAGAAGTAGCCCTCGGTGACGTTGAAGCCGCGCACCCAGACCTCGCCGGTGCCGCCCTCGGCGACGTCGCGTCCCTCGTCGTCGACCACCCGCAACTCGAGCCCGTCGAGCGGCCGGCCCACCGTGGTGGCGATGGTCTCGGCCGCATCGGTCCCCAGGCAGGCGGTCACCGTGCCGTGGGTCTCGGTGAGCCCGTAGGCGGTCACCACCGACTCGAGCCCCAGATCGCGTCGCATCCGCTCGATCAGCTCCACGGGGACCGTGGCCGCCCCGGTCACCGACAACCGCAACGACGAGACGTCGAAGCGGTCGAGCTCGGGGTGGCTCAGGATCGACTGGAACACCGAAGGCGGCCCCGGCAGGAAGGTGATGCGCTCTGCCGCCACCCGTTCCATGACCGGGACGACGTCGAACACGGCGTGCGGCACCAGGGTAACGCCCCGCAGGAAGGCGGCCAGCACCCCCGACTTGAGCCCGGCGGTGTGGAAGAACGGATAGACGAGCAGCTCGCGGTCGCCCTGGCGGAGGCCGACTCGGGACGACCACTGAAGGTAGGTCTCGATGCTGGCGCCGTGGGTGAGCACCACACCCTTCGGCCGCCCGGTGGTGCCGGAGGTGAAGACGATGTCGCTCGGGCGCTCCGGGCCGAGCGAGCCCTCCCGGGCCGCCACCTCGTCGGCCCCGACCTCGGCCGAACGGGCGAGGAGCTCCCCGGCGCCGACGGCGCCCTCGGGTACCGGGCCGGAGACCACCACCGTCTCGGGCAGCTCCAGACCGGGCACCGCACGCAGCATGGCCACGTAGTCGGTGTCGAGGAAGTCGGTGACCGCCACCAGCAGCCGGACCCGGGCGGTCCGCAGGATGTGCGCCGCCTCCTCGCCCTTGAACCGGGTGTTGATCGGCACGAGCACCGCCCCCGCCGAGTAGACGGCGAACGACCAGCGGATCCACTCGAGCCCGTTGGGCGCCCAGATCGCCACCCGGTCGCCGGCCGCGACCCCGGCCGCCACCAGCGCCCGGGCCCGCCGGAGGACCTCCTCCTCGACCTGGGCGAAGGTCGGACGCTCCGGCGGGTCGACCACCGCCTCGAGCTCGCCGTACCGGTCGGCCGCCCGGTGCAGCACCGCAGGGATGGTGTCGAGCCGTGCCCCCATGCCTCCTCCGACCGCCGGCGGGCTGCCGGCCTCCGACCGGGCGTACCCGGTGCCCTGCAATGTATAAGATATTCAGGTTAGCGTCGGTCGAGCGTCGGAGGCGAGATGGAGCAGCTGACGGTGGTCAACCCGGTGGCCGCCGCCGAGCCGACCACCCCGGCGGCGGACCGGTTCCCGCTGGCGCCACGGCCGGCCTCGCTGGCCGGACTGACCGTGGGCCTCTTCTGGAACGGGAAGAACCACGGCGACGTGGCCATCACCCGCACCCGAGAGGCGCTCGGGAAGCTCTTCGAGGACCTGCGCTTCGTCGAGTACCTCGGCGACAAGGGCGGCCTCACCCGCTACGCCTCCCCCGACCTGCAGGACCGGATCGTGGCCGAGTGCGACGTGGTGGTGGGGACGACCGCCGACTGCGGGAGCTGCACCTCGTGGCTGGTGCGGGACATGGCGGCCCTCGAGCGCCGCGGGGTGCCGACCGTCGCCTGGGTGGCGACCGGCTTCGTGAAGGACGCCCGGTGGAGCGCCGAGGTGTTCGGGTGCGTCGACCTGGCCCTGGCCGAGGTGCCCGAACCCTTCACCAACCACGACCCCCTGGCCATCGCCCAGATGGTGGACGACGCCATCCCGGCGGTGATCGGCGCCCTGTCCACCACCGTGGCCGGCGAGCACCAGCCCTCCGTCTTCGAGGATCTGGTGCTGCCAGCCGACCCCGAGCTCACCTTCGGCGGCGCCGACCTGCTCGAGTGCGCCGCCACCATGAACGCCGCCTTCATCGCCGGCGGCTTCAGCGACGGCCTGCCCCTGGTGCCGCCCACCCGGTCGAAGGTGGACGAGATGGTGCGGGCCAGCGGCCGTCCGGCCGACGAGGTGGTCGGTGTCTTCGCCCCCGGCTCGGGCATCGGCACCGTGGAGAAGATCGCGGCCAACACGGTGATGGCCGGCGCCCCGCCGGAGGCCATGCCGGTCGTCCTGGCCATGGCCGACTGCATCCTCGACCCGAGCATCGGGTTGCGCACCTTTGCCATGTCGACCGGCCCCCAGGCACCGGTGGTCATGGTCAGCGGCCCCATCGCCGAACGGATCGGGATGAACAGCGGGGTGTGCGCCCTCGGCCCGGGCTCGGTGTCGTGGGTGAACGCCTCGATCGGGCGGGCGCTCCGGCTGCTGATGATGAACGTCGGCCACTCCTACCCCGGGATCAGCGACATGGACACCATCGGCAGCGCCATGAAGTTCAGCGCCTGCGTGGCCGAGAACGAGGCGGCCAACCCCTGGGAGCCCTTCCGGGTCACCCAAGGCTACGGCCGGCACGACTCGACGGTGACGGTCAACGTCCCCTACGGGGTCTGCGAGCTGTTCGACTTCGAGAGCCACGACCCCGAAGGCCTGATCGAGTCGTTCGCCACCGTCACCCGCAACGTGGCCGGCTCCCCCAACCCCGGGGTCTGGCTGATCAAGACCCCGGCCGACCCCTCGGCCGGCTACCCGTTCAACGGCGTGTACCACAACCTGATCATGCTGTGCCCGGAGCACGCCGCCACCTTCGCCAAGGCCGGGTGGTCGATCGAGGACATCAAGCAGGCGCTCCACGCCCGCAGCCGGCTCCCGTTCCACCAGGCGATGCTGAACAAGCCCCTCCCCCTGTTCAAGGCCGCCCACCCCGAGCTGTCCTTCCTCCTCGACCAACCCGACACCCCGGTCTCGCTGTACCCGAGCCCCGAGTGCTTCCAGGTGTTCGTGGTGGGTGCGGTCGCCGGCCGCAGCCTCTACTTCCACGGAGGCACGGTGTCGGTGACCAAGCCGGTCCGCTGAACGCGCAGCGCGAACCGTCGGCGCCGACGATCCCCGACACGCTGCGGGCGGCGGCCGAGCGCTTCGGCGAGCTCCCGGCGATCGAGGGAGCCGGCGGGCCGCTCTCCTTCGCCGCCCTGTGCCTCGAGGCGGCCCGAGGGGCTTCGGTGCTCCTCGACCTCGGCCTCGGCCCGGGCGACCGGGTGGCGCTGTGGGGCGCCAACTCCGCCGAGTGGGTGATCGCCGACCTGGCGGTCCTGTGGGCCGGCGGGACCGTGGTCCCGCTCAACCACCGCTATCGGCTGGCCGAGGCGGCCGACATGGTCGAGCGGGCCGGCTGTCGCCTCGTGCTGGCCGACGGGACGGCCGACGGGACAGCCGACGGGACAGCCGACGGGACGGCCGACGGCTCGCCGGCCGACGGCTCGCCGGCCGAGCTGGCGTCGACCCTGCCCGGCCGCCGGGTGGTCCGCCTGACCGGCGACACCCCCGGGCCGACCCCTGCCTGGGCCGACCTGCGGGCCGCCGTGACCCGCACCCCGGCGGACGGCCGCCGCGAAGTGGGCCCCGACGACGTGAGCCACGTGCAGTTCACCTCCGGGACCACCGGCCGGCCCAAGGGGGCCGTGCTGCGGCACCGCGCCATGGTGGAGACCACCCGTCGCTGGGTGTCGGTCGTGGGCCTGGGCCAGGGTGACCGGTACCCGGTGGTGGCGCCGTTCTCCCACCTCGGGGGGCACAAGACCGGCATCCTCGCCTGCCTGCTGGCAGGCGCCGCGCTCCGGCCGCTCCCCTCGCTCGACCTCGACCTGCTGGCCGGGCTGGTCGATCGGGGGGCGGTGTCGATCCTGCAGGGCCCACCGGCGATGCTGCAGCCGCTGCTCGACCGGGTCGAGGAAGGCCGGGTGGACACCTCCGCCGTCCGGGTGGTGGTCACCGGCGCGGCCGTGATTCCCCCCGGGCTGGTCCACCGCCTCCAGCGGGTGCTCGGTGTCGAGCACGTCGTCACGGCCTACGGCCTCACGGAGTCGACCGGCGTCTGCACCATGACCAGGCGGGGCGACCCGGCGGCGCTGGTGGCCGGCAGCTGCGGCCGACCCATCGCCGGCGTGGAGGTCCGGGTGGTCGACGGGGCCCGTCGCCCGCTGGCCACCGGAGAGCCCGGCGAGGTGGAGGTGCGCGGGGACAACCTCATGGCCGGGTACCTCGACGACCCGGCGGCCACCGAGGAGGCCCTGGCCGACGGCTGGCTGCGCACCGGTGACGTGGGCACCCTCGACCGGGCCGGGAACCTGGCGATCGTCGACCGCCTGAAGGACATGCTGGTGGTGGGCGGCCTCAACGTCTACCCGGCCGAGGTGGAGCGGGTGCTCGAGGAGCACCCGGCGGTCGCCCGGGCTGCCGTGGTGGGCGGCGCCCACGAGCGGATGGGGGAGGTGCCGGTGGCCTTCGTGGTCCCGGCGGGCGGCGGGCCGCTCGATCCCGAGCTGCTGCAGGAGCACTGCGGGGCGCGGCTGGCGCCGTTCAAAGTGCCGCGCCGCTTCGTGGAGACGGCCGACCTCCCCTCCAACGCAGCCGGCAAGGTCGACAAGCGGGCGCTGCGGACAGCCCTGGCCCGGCTCGAAGGGCCGTATGTCACGCAGCCGGGGGTCGGACGTTTACCATAAGAGATTGCAATGACGACGGAGCCGTGCCTACGGCGGGCACGGAGGGGCACCGGGGGCGTCGAGGGCGAGGAGCGACGGTGGCGACCACTGGAAGAGCAGCCGGGGACGAGCCGAGCACGACCAAGGTGTTCGGCCACGACCGGGACGGTGACCGGCTGCGCCGGGGCGACCAGCTCCGCCAGCCCCGGCTGGCCGAACTGGTCGCCGGGGCGCTGCGCAACGAGATCCTCTCCGGGAACCTGGCCGAAGGCGACACGCTCCCCCGGCAGGAGGACCTGCTCGAGAACTTCCGGGTGAGCCCCCCGGCGGTGCGCGAGGCGCTTCGCATCCTCGAGACCGAAGGCCTGATCCGGGTCCGACGGGGCAACATCGGCGGCGCCGTCGTCCGGGCCCCCAGCGCCGAAGGGGTCGCCTACATGGTGAGCCTGGTCCTGCAGTCGTGGCGGACCTCCCTGACCGACGTCGGGGGAGCACTGCGCGAGATGGAGCCGGTCTGCACCGCCCTGTGCGCCCGCCGGAAGGACCGATACGAGACCGTGGTGCCGGTGCTGCGCGAGATCGTCGAGGAGCAGACCCGCCAGATCGACGACACCATCGCCTTCAACCAGGCGAGCCGACGCTTCCACGAGGCCCTGGTGTCGCACTGCGGCAGCGACACCCTGGGCGTGGTGGTCGGCGCCCTCGAGACGGTGTGGTCGAGCCACGAGCACCACGTCTACGAGGTGGGACCCGAGCCGACCATGGCGGTCCGCCGGGCGGCCCTGCGGGCGCACGAGAAGCTCGTCGACGCCGTCGAGGCGGGCGACGAGGCGGCGGCGGTCGCCCTGGCCCGAAGCCACCTCGAGGCCACCCAGACGTTCACCATGGAGCTCGACGAGGCCCGGGACGTGGTGGCCGAACTGGTGCGCAACCGCACCGACCAGGGCCGGTCCTGACGGCATCCGCCCACGGCGGCCGAGGGGCGGTCCGGTTCGGCGACGAGGCGCTGGCCTTTCGCCGCGAGGTCTGCGACTTCCTCGCCGCCGCCATGGCCGGGGCTCCCGGCCGCGGGGACCCCTCCGACCTCACCGGGCTCGACGAGGGCTTCGAGCGTGAGCTGCTGGGGGAGGCCGGCGCCCGCGGCTACCTCGGGGTCAGCCTCCCGGTGGCGATCGGCGGCGGGGGGCGGTCGCCCGAGCTCCGGGCGGCCTTCGAGCTCGAGGTGGCCTTCCACGACGCCCCGCTGATCGACACCGCGGTCACCCTGGCCTCGGCCCCGCTGGGGCGGTTCGGGTCGCCCGAGCAGCACGCCGGCCTCCTCCGCCGCATGGTGGCGGGCGAGGTCACCGCCTGCATCGCCTACTCGGAGGCTCAGGCCGGCAGCGACCTGGCGGCCGTCGCCACGGAGGCGACGCCCACCCCCGACGGGGGCTTCGAGCTCCACGGCACCAAGGTGCTGGTGACCGGCGCCCACAAGGCCGACTGGTGCCTGACGATCGCCCGCACCCGCCCCGACGTCCCCGCCCGCCAGGGTCTCAGCATGCTGGCGGTGGACATGGCGTCGCCGGGGATCACGGTGCTCCGCCGCCCGACCATGAACGGTTGGACACTCTGCGACGTGACCTTCGACGGGGTCGCGGTCCCGGCCGGCGGGCTGCTCGGCGAGCGCCACGGTGGCTGGGGCCAGCTGACGGCGGCGATGGCCGACGAGGCCGCCTCCCTCTTCCACGTGGGCTTCGCCGAGCGGCTGCTCGACACCCTCACCGCCGAGCTCCGGGTGCTGGAGCGCCACCGCGACCCGGTGGTGCTCGACCGGCTCGGCACTCTCGAGGCGCGCCTCGACGCCGCGCTCCGCCTCGGGCTCCGGGCGGCCACCGCTCCTCCGGAGGGCGGAGGGGCTGCGGTGGCGGCCGCCGTGTCCAGGATCTACACCAGCGAACTGCTCCAGGAGATGGCCGCCGAGGCGTCCGCCCACACCGGCGGAGAGGCCGGCCGCTGGGCCCCGCTGTTCCCACCGGCCGGCACGGGCGGCTCCAGCCCGCCGGGGCCGGCCGGCCCGCTCCCACCGGCCCGCCCGGAGGCAGCCCGCCTCGGCTACGAGCTCCTCGAGCGGGTGCACGGCACCATCGGCGGGGGCACCAACGAGACGAAGCGCACCCTGGTCGCGCTGCAGGGCCTCGGCCTGCCGAGGCCGGGACGGCGCTGACCGTGCCCGTCGCAGAACCCGCCCCCGCCGCGGCCCGGGCCCGCATGGTCCTCGGCCGCCCCGGGGCCTCGTGGCAGACGCTGGCGGTCGACGGGGGCCTGGCGGCCGGCCTGCCCCGGCCCGGGGCGCCCGGGTCGATGGCCGAGGTGGCGGCGATCGCCGCCGAGCTCGGCCGGCACCCCGACCCGCGCCCCTACCAGTCGTGGTTGGTCGGACCCATGCTCGCCCTTTCGCGCTGCGAGGGACCCGGTGACCTGGTCGACGGGGTGGCCGGCGGCGCCACCCGGGCCGCCCTGGCCGAGGGGGGGGTCACCGCGTCCCGCCGGGCCGGCGGATGGGTGCTCCATGGCGACGCGCCGATGGTGCCGTTCGCCATCGGCCTCGACCTCCTCCTGGTGATCGCCGAGCCCACCGGCCGCCGCCGCGGAACCCGGCGACTCCTGGCGGTGCCGGCCGACACCCCGGGGGTGACGCTCACCCCCACCCGGAGCGTCGGCGACGACCGGCGGGCAGATCTCGCCCTCCGGTCGGTGACCCTCGACGACCGGGCCGAGGTGGGCGAGCTCGGCGACGACGCCCGGCAGTGGGTGGCCGCCGCGAGGGCGGTGGCCGCCGCCGCCGAGATGGTGGGCTCGGCCGCCGCCGCCCTCGGCCACGCCAGCGAACACGCCGTCCGGCGCCACCAGTTCGGCCAACCCGTCGGCAGCTTCCAGGCGGTCGCCCACCGCCTGGCCGACGCCATGGTGTCGCTCAGCGTGGCCGACGACGCGGTGGCCGACGCCGCGGGACGGCTCGACACCGGCGACGAGGGGGCCGACCGGGCGATCCACGACTGCGGCGCCCTGGTGGCCGGTTGCTGCGGCGCCGTGGTGGCCGCCGCCCACCAGGTGGTGGGCGGGACCGGGATCTACGCCGAGTCGCCGCTCCACCGGTGGTTCCGCCGGGTCCACGCCCTGGCGCCGGCGCTCGGGGACCCGGCCGCACACCGGGCCGCCCTGGCCGAGGCGCGACTGGCGCGGCCCACCGGCCACGGATCGATCACCGGCTGACCATGTATCTTTGCAAGGATTGCAGATGGAGGGCCGAGACCGACCCCGGGTCGGTCGGGAAGGGGACAGGGTGAGCGAGCCGGTGGCGTTCGTGACGGGGGCCAGCAGGGGCATCGGCCGGGCCTGCGCGGTGGAGCTGGCGGCCATCGGCTACGACGTGGCGGTCACCGCCCGCACGGTGGTCGAGGGCGAGCGCCGCGAGCACTCCTCGACGCTCCGGTCGAACGACGACTCCCCCCTGCCGGGCAGCCTGAACGCCGCCGTCGCCCAGGTCCAGGCCCATGGCCGCCGCGCCCTCGCGCTCCCGGCCGATCTGCTCGACCGGGCGTCGCTGGGGGTGGCGGTGGCCACCACCCTCGAGCGGTGGGGCCGCATCGACGTGGTGGTCCACAACGGCCGCTACATCGGACCGGGGCACATGGACCGCTTCCTCGACACCCCGATCGAGCTCCTCGAACGGCAGCTCGAGGCGAACCTGATGGCGCCGCTCGTGATCGACAAGCTCGTGCTGCCCCAGATGATCGAACGGGGCGGCGGC
>DAHUYA010000059.1 GCA_027315445.1 Acidimicrobiaceae bacterium
CTCTTGTCGGTGATCATCGTCGGCCAGAACGTGCTCGCCACCGCCGCGGACAAGAGGGCCGAAGCGACGTTCAACGATGCCGACGCCGTGCTCCACGAGGTCGTGAAGCTCCAAGAGCACCTCTTGGCCCAAGACGAGGTCCTCCAGAAGCTGCTCGGCGAGGTGGCGGTCTCGTAGCACCGACCCGTCCGTCATCGGACCGGCCACACGCGACGCCCGGCGCTCAGCGGTGCCGAGCGGTGCCCGGCGGTGCCCAGCGGTGCCGAGCGGTGCCCAGCGGTGCCGAACCTTGACCGCGACAGGGGCGCCGAGGCGACGAGGCGACGAGGTCGACGAGCAGGGCGGGGGCCCCACCCCCAGGCGCGATCGTGCTCGACCGGCTGCCGCGCTCGCCGATGGCGGCCGGTGCGAGGATGGTGCCATGACCTCCATCCCCGCCGGTTCGGCCCTGCCCGCGCTGCTGCACCCCTTCGCCCGGCCGGCCGCGCCCCGCGGCAGCTTCGTCGAGATAGTGGCCGGGGAGGGTGCCGAGGTGGTCGACGCCGCCGGGCGCCGTTACGTCGACGCGCTCGGCGGGCTCTGGTACTGCAACGTCGGGCACGGCCGGCTCGAGATCGGCGAGGCGGTGCTCGCGCAGATGCGCCGGCTCGAGGTGTTCCACACCTTCGACCGGTTCACCAACCCGACGGCCGAGGCCCTGGCCGAGCGGCTCTGCGCGCTGGCGCCCATGGAGGGGGTGAGGGTCTTTCTCACCTCGGGCGGTTCGGAGTCGGTCGAGACGGCGATCAAACTGGCGCGGATGGCCCAGGATCTCGGGGGGCACCCCGAGCGGACGGTCATCGTCAGCCGTCGGCCCTCGTACCACGGGGTGACCTACGGTGCCATGACCGCCACCGGCCTGCCGGCGAACCAGCAGGGCTTCGGCCCGCTGCTCCCCGACATCGTGCAGGTCCCCCACGACGACCTCGAGGCGCTCGACCAGCTCGCCGAAGGGGTGCAGGGGCGGGTGGCGGCGGTGATCGCCGAGCCGGTGATCGGGGCCGGCGGCGTCCTCCCGCCCCGGCCCGGCTATCTCGCCGGGCTCCGCGAGCGGTGCGACCGCTGGGGGGCCTACCTGATCCTCGACGAGGTGATCTGTGGCTTCGGGCGGTTGGGGGCGTGGTGGGGGGCCGTCCACTTCGACGTCCGGCCGGACCTGGTGACCTTCGCCAAGGGCGTCACCTCCGGCTACCTCCCGCTGGGCGGGGTGCTCGTGGGACCGGAGGCCCGGCGGCCGCTCGAGGCGGACCCGGCCACGGTGCTCCGCCACGGCTACACCTACAGCGGGCACCCGACCACCGCAGCCGCCGCGCTGGCCAACCTCGACCTGATGGAGGAGGAGGGACTGCTCAGCGCGGCGCCCGGCATCGCCGAGCGGCTCGGCACCGGGCTGGCCGGCCTGGTCGACGGCGAGCACGTCCTCGAGTGTCGCGGCACCCAGGGCATCTGGGCGCTGGGCCTGGCGCCCCACCTCGAGGCACCGGCGCTGCGGGACGCGCTGCTGGCCCAAGGGGTCATCGCCCGGCCGATCGGCAACACGGCCCTCGCCTTCTGCCCGCCGTTGGTGGTGACCGGGGCGCAGATGGACCGCTGCGTGGAGGGCACGGCCGCCGCGGTGGCCGACGTGACCGGGGGGCGGTGGACCGGCGCCTGAGGTCCCGGTGTCGTCGGGTGTCGGTACCTGTCGGGTCGCTATGACCTGCGATGACGCGATATTTCTGAAACACGTTGCATTTTTGCAGCTTCAGGTGTTACCGTCGCCCCGGACCGGCTGCCGCGGCCGGTGCGAGCCGGAGGTGCCGCGTCATGGAGTTCGGGATCTTCAACGCCATCAGCCTGCTGCCCCGCTACCGCGACGCCCACGGGTCGTCCGCCGAGCACGATCGCCTGATGGACGAGATCGCTTTCGTCACGGCGGCCGACCGGGCCGGGTTCAAGTACGCGTGGGCTTCCGAGCACCACTTCCTCACCGACTACTCGCACCTGTCGGACAGCGAGTCCTTCCTCGCCTTCTGCGCTGCCCGGACGTCGAACATCCACCTGGGGTCCGGCATCTTCAACATCACCCCGCCGGCCAACCACCCGGCCCGGATCGCCGAGCGGGTCGCCATGCTCGACCATCTGAGCGAGGGCCGGTTCGAGTTCGGCACCGGCCGGGGCTCGTCGACCACCGAGCAGCGCGGCTTCGGGATCGAGGACCCCGAGCTGACCCGCGAGATGGTGGCCGAGAGCCTTCCCCAGATCGTGCGGATGTGGCGGGACCAGCCCTACGCCTACGACGGCAAGTTCTTCTCGATGCCCGAGCGCAACGTCCTGCCGAAGCCCTTCTCCCAGCCGCACCCGCCGATCTGGATGGCCGCCGGCAGCCCCGGCACCTTCGAGCTGGCGGCCAAGCTCGGGGTCGGGGTGCTCTGCTTCGCCTTCGCCCCTCCCCAGGTGCTCACCCCGCTCATCGCCAAGTACAAGGAGATGATCGAGGACGCCGAGCCGGTCGGCGGCTTCGTCAACAACAACGTGATGATCACCACCCAGATGCTCTGCCTCGAGGACGGGGCGCGGGCCCGGCAGGCCTTCCTCAACGCCGACTCCAACTACCACGTGAGCCTGGTGTTCCGGTACCTCGACACCTTCCCCAAGCCGCAGGGGATCCCCCAGTGGCCCGAGCTCATCCCGGCGGCCACCCCCGAGGCGGTCGACGCCATGATCGCCGGCGGCACCGTGGCCATCGGCGACCCCGAGGAGGTGACGCGGGCGGTCGAGCTGTACGTCGAGACCGGTGCCGACCAGCTGGCGTTCGGGATGCTCTCCTCCTCGATGCCCATCGAGGTGTGCGAGGAGGCGGTCGCCACCTTCGGCGAGCACGTGCTGCCGCAGTTCGACAAGGACCCGGTGCACTCGACCACCCGCCAGCGTCTCGGGCAGGCCGTCAAAGGGTGACCGGGCGCGGCACCGCGCCGACCGCCACCCCCCTGCCCGGCGCCCCCTGCCCGGCGCCCCCTGCCCGGCGCCGAGGCCTTCGGGTCGGTGCCGGGCGCGACGGGGCTGCTAACGACCGAAGACGGGTGTGAGCAGTGCCCGGGCGATGGTGTGCGGGACCAGGTTGAAACCGATGTAGGCCGGCGTCGCGTCGGCGTCGGCGTCGATCGACTCGGTGTCGAGGGCGTGGACGGCGAAGATGTACCGGTGGGGGCCGTGCCCGGGCGGGGGGGCGGCGCCGACGAAGCCGGTCAGGCCCATGTCGTTGCGGGCCTGCAGGGCTCCGGTCGGCAGCCCGCTGCCGTCGGCAGCCCCGGCTCCGGGCGGGAGCTCGGTGACCGAGGCCGGCAGGTTGAACAGGATCCAGTGCCAGAAGCCGCTCCCGGTGGGGGCGTCGGGATCGTAGACGGTGACGGCGAAGCCCTTGGTCTCCGGCGGGAAACCCTCCCAGCGGAGCCCCGGCGAGCGGTTCTCGCCGGTCAGGCCCATGCCGTGGAACAGCTGGGCGTTGCCCAAGGTCTGACCGTCGGCGATCTCGCCGCTCGTGACCGTGAACGAGGGCACCGGGGGCAGGAATTCGTAGGGGGAGGGCGGCTTCGGCCGATCGGGCATGGGACCTCCAGGTGGGCTGACGGCGGACCGGTCCGTCGTCGGGCACCGACCGGTGCCGGCGACGTTGGCAACCTACCCCTTACCCCCGCCGGTACGCTCGTTCGCCATGCTGGCGGGGGCACAGGGTGTTCGTGGTCGGATGCACCGGGTGAGCGCGGGTATGCGGGTGCTCCTGGCCGCCTCGGTGGGCGTCGTGGCCGGCGTGGTGGCCGCCGTCTTCACTCTGCCGCAGGCGGCCGCCCTGCTCGGATGGGACGGGGCGGCAGTCGTGTTCCTGGCGTGGGTCTGGTTCGCGGTGGCCCGCCTCGACCCGGAGGCGACCGGCCGGGTGGCGGTGCTCGAGGACACCAGCGTCCCGGTGGCCGACCTGCTGGTCCTCGCGTCCGGGGTGGCGCTGCTGGCGGCCGTCGGCCTGGCGCTCCTGCGGGCCGGCCACGCCGGTGGGGGGACCAAGGCCTACCTCATCGGGGTGGGCGTGCTCAGCGTGGCGCTGACCTGGGCGGTCGTGCACACCGTCTTCACCCTGCGCTACGCCCGCCTCTACTACGACGGTCCGGAGGGCGGTGTCGAGTTCAACGAGAACGAGCGTCCCACCTACATGGACTTCGCCTACCTGGCCTTCACGATCGGGATGACCTTTCAGGTGTCCGACACCAACATCACCTCCAAGGCGATCCGCCACGCGGCATTGCGCCACGCCCTCCTGTCCTATGTCTTCGGAGCGGTGATCGTGGCGCTGGCCATCAACGTGGTGGCGAGCCTGCTCTGAGGGCTGCCGACGACTCGAGGCCGGGGGGCTCGGGGGCCGTGGGCCTGCCGGCCCGCAGCCGGTTGTGAGCCCTCAGCTCTCGGTGGCGCCGACCGGCGCCACCTCTGCGTCCTCGGTCGTGACCACCCGGTTGGCCCAGGGGTAGTCGGGCTTCCCGCTGGGGGAGCGCTGCACGAGGTCGACGGTGTAGAGGCGCCTGGGCAGTTTGTAGCCGGCGATGGTGGCCCGGCAGTGCTCCTGGATGGACAGCAGGCCGGGCACCCGCCCCGGCCGGGGCTGCACGATGGCGGCCACCGTCTGGCCCCAACGCTCGTCGGGGGCGCCGACCACGATGGCGTCCATGACGTCGGGGTGTGAGCGGACGGCCGACTCGACCTCCTCGGGGAAGATCTTCTCGCCGCCCGAGTTGATCACCACCGAGCCCCGCCCGAGCAGGGTGATCGACCCGTCGGCCTCCACCGTGGCGAAGTCGCCCGGCATCACGAACCGGGTGCCGTCGACCGTGATGAACACCTGGGCGGTCTTCTTCGGGTCCTTGTAGTAGCCGAGCGGGATGTCGCCGGACCGGGCGATCTTGCCCACCGTCCCCGAGCCCGGCACCACGGGCCGCAGCTGCTCGTCGAACACCACCGTCTCGCCGAGGGCGTGGACGGTCGGGCCGCTCTTCATGGCCGTCTGGCCCTTCGACACCACCGTCAGGCCGTTGTTGCCGCCCTCCGACGAACCGACGGCATCGGTGATCAGGATGTTGGGGAACCGGTCGAAGAACTGGTCCTTCACCGGCGAGGAGAACAGGGCGGCCGAGGAGACGACGGCCAGCAACGACGACGTGTCGTAGTCGGCCCCCGGCTCGTCGAGCGCCTCGATCAGCGGCTTCGCCATGGCGTCGCCGGTGACCATGACCGAGTTGACCCGCTCCTCCTCGACCAGCCGCCACACGTCGTGGGGGTCGAAGCGGGCCATGAGCACCGTCTTGTTGCCGCAGAAGCTCTGTCCCATCACCGACCACTGGGTCGCGCCGTGCATGAGCGGGGCGATGGGCAGCAGGGTGACCTGGCCGGCGCGCCCCTTCTCGATCATCTCCTCGGGGCGCTGGACCCTGACGTTGGTCATGGCGTCCACGCCACCCCCCAGGGCGTAGAAGACGTCGCGGTGCTGCCAGACGACCCCCTTCGGGAGCCCGGTGGTCCCTCCCGTGTAGAGGATGTAGAGGTCCTCACCCGAGCGCGGCTCGAAGTCGCGGGCGGCCGAACCGGAGGCCAGCGCCTCCTCGTAGGGCACGCCCCGGTCGTGCACCGGGTCGGCGGGTGCGGACTCGCCGGGCGCCGAGCCGTCCTCCACCACCAGCACGTGCTCGATGGTCGGCAGCTCGGGCAGCAGGGCGGCCACCTGCGAGGTGAATCGCCGCTGATGGACCAGGGCCTTCAGGTCGGCGTTGGAGAACAGATAGCGGAGCTCGTCCTCGACGTAGCGGTAGTTGATGTTGATCCAGACAGCCCGGAGCTTGAAGACGGCCCAGGCGGTCTCCACCCACTCCACGCAGTTGTAGGCGTAGATGCCGACATGGTCGCCGGGACCGATCCCCTCGGCGGCCAGGTGGTGGGCGAGCCGGTTGGCACGTGCCTCCATCTGGGCGTAGGTGCGGCGCTCGCGCTCGGCCACGAGGTACTCGCGGTCGGGGTAGGCGTCGACCGCCGCCTCGAACATGTCCGCCAGGTTGAATTCCATCGGCCGAAGTAGAACACGTTCTTGTCTGGTGGGCAACCGCCCCCTGCCGGGCGACACGGGGGGGCGCGGCGTCATGGGAGCGTCAGCGTTCGACTCGTACCGTGGTGGCCATGTCCAGGGGAAAGTCGCTGCGGCGGTGATGCCGCGGCGTCCCAACCGCGGCCATGCGGCCCGGGTGGCGGCGGTGGCGGCAGCCATCGTCGTGGGGTGCTACGCGGTCGCCGTGGTGGGCCTCGACGCCCTCGTGGTGCGGCGGCTCACCCACGAGGTCGACGCCCGCCTGGCGGCCGTGCTGGCGGCGACCCAGTCGACCCAGTCGACCCAGTCGACCCAGGGGTCCGCGCTGCAGTCGAGCACCGGGTCGGTGTCCACAGTCACCCAGGGGACGGGCCTCGAGGATGCGCCGTCGTTCATCTGGCGGGTCGGGTCGAACGGGGCGGCCACCCCGCTGACCGCCGGTTCCCCGCGGCTGCCCCGCCACCCCTGGACGACCGGGCCGACCACCCTGCAGCTGGGTGCCACCCGGTTCCGCTTCGACGCCGCCCCAGGCGGCTCGGGGTGGCTGGTGGTCGGCCAGAGCATCGCCGAGGTGCAGCGGGTGCAGGCCGCGCTGTGGCTGCCCGTGCTCGCCTTCGGGGTCGTGCTGGCGGCGGCCGCTTTCGTCGGCTCGCTGGTGGTCGGGCTGCGGGCCTCGGCTCCGCTCGAGGAGATCAGGCGCCGGCAGGCGGAATTCACCGCCGACGCCTCGCACGAGCTGCGGACGCCGCTCAGCGTGATCGAGGCCGAGGTGGAGCTGGCGTTGAGCGGACCGCAGGACCCCGAGGAGTACGTCGGCGTGCTCCGGCGGGTTGCCGGCGAGGGCCACCGCCTGCGCCGGATCGTCGACGACCTGCTCTGGCTGGCCAGGGCGGATCGCGAGCCGGCCGCAGCACCGCCCGGCGGCGCGACCGACCTCACACCGGTGGTCGGGGCCTGCACCGAACGGTTCGAGAGCGTGGCGGAGACCCGGGGGGTCACGCTCGCGTTCCACCCCGAGCCCGGGCAGCGGCTGCCGGTCCACGCCGAGCCCGAGCTCCTCGACCGGTTGACCGGCGTGCTGGTGGACAACGCCTGCAAGTTCGCCGGAGAGGGCGGGAGGGTCGACGTCTGGGTTCGCGCCGCGGGGAACAGAGTGGCTTTGCAGGTGGACGACACCGGACCGGGGATCGCCCCGGAGCAACAACCGTTCATCTTCGACCGTTTCCATCGGGTCGACGACTCGGCGGAGGGCACGGGCCTCGGGCTGGCCGTCGCCGACTCGGTGGTCCGCGCCACCCGGGGGACGTGGGTCGTCGGGGAGGCCCCGCCCGGAGGCGCCCGCATGGAGGTCTGGTGGCCCCGGGCCACCGCCGCGAGGGTGGAGGAGGACCGCGCCAGCGCCGAGGCCGCCCCGGTCGGAGCCGTACGGGATC
>DAHUYA010000060.1 GCA_027315445.1 Acidimicrobiaceae bacterium
GCCCCGCTGCCCGCCCGCCTGACTGACCGTTCAGAGCGTGCGTTCGGCGCGCTCTGTCCACGAACCGCAGCGCGCCCATGCCTGTCTCATAGATGGAGAAGCCGTCGCCGCCGGCGTCGGTGACGTCGCCCTTCGGGTCGGGCTGGACCCGGACTGCCGGGTTGTCCTTCGTGAGCAGGTGCCAGAGCCACTCACCGACATGCCCGTGCAGGTGGTGTTCACTCTTCTCGGCGTCGGGCAGTCCGAACACCGGCTCGACGAACGACGCGATGGTGCGGTCGGTTGGCGACGGGATCTTGGTGCCCGCGAGAGTGTGCTGCCGCCACATGTCGTGCAGTTGGGTGGCGGGGCCGAAGCGGGCTCTCATGATCGTGTCGATCAGCACCCAGGCGAGTGCGCCGGTCTCCGCGGGGGTGAGACTGACGGCGACGTGTGAACTCCACTCGCACTTGCCTGCAGCAGCGGAGCCGTCATGGGATGTTCGTGGCAAGTAGTTACGGACTGTCAGGCGGTTGTTGGTTCGAGCGAACTCCTCCGACTGCGCAGGTGTCGCGCCGCCCGGGGGTGGTGCCGGGAGCGGTCCTATGGGCGAGTCGGGTGTCTTCACAGGGGCCGACCCTCGATTTGGGCCGCGGGCACCTTCATGAGATCGATGGCGAGAGGACATTCCACTGCACGGTCCGGGCGGCTGTCCGACCGAGCCCGGTACATTACGTCTTTCCCGCCGGACTCACGCATCCTTTGATCGCCTGTGTTCGTCGTGTTGACCGTCGGCTCGGCTACCTCGGGGAATGGCACGCTCACCCCGTCGACACTGGCCCCAGCCTGACCGAAGTCCGGACGATGCGCCGACTCGCGTCGCGGGACGCCAAGCATCCCATCCTGCTGTTGGCGCGTTTGACCTCGGGCGGTCACGACCTCCAAGCCCACGTGTGGTCGGGTGTTCGTCGCCGCCAGCTCAGGATCGTCCGGACCGGGGACCTGCCGGCAGAACACCGGCCGAGAGAGATGCCAAGCTGAACCTGGTGGGCAAGGCCGACGATCAGCGAGTGGCACTTCGGAGCGCCATCTTCAGCGCAGACGCGCCGGGCGTAGCCGCGGCGCTGTCGGCCGATCTATAGGGCGACGTGCTGCAGCTCGCTGGTGAGGGTCTCCTCCTCGCGCTGGCCCAAGGTTTGAGGGAGGCTCGCGAGCTGACCCGTCCCAACCCCGGCGAGCTCCAGGACCGAATTTGGGACGGCGACGACGACCGTCCCGCACCCATTCTGCGTCCCCTCCCGATTGACCTTGAGGATCTGGCCGTTGACACCTCGAAGCCGCCCTTGCCCATGGAGGTGGCCATCGACCTTCACACTGGCGCGGTGTGTCCGCAGACGGCGCTCACGCTGCGTCAGTCCCGAGAGTGACGACCTCGCGCACCTCAGCCCCGAGTGCAGCCACGACGTCACACAGTCGGGCCAGGCTGGCTGAGGCATAGCCAGTGGCTTCGTAGCGCTGGACCTGCTGCTCGGCCACCCCGAGCTCGTCCGCCAGCCGGCGTTGGGTCCAGCCCCTGGCGATGCGGGCCTTCACGAGTGCCCCGGCGATCTCCGGCAAGGTCGCAGCTTCGAAGGTCCTGAGCGCCCCGGAGCGGAGCAGCTCGTACTCTTCAACCTCGGCCTGCAGGTCGGCGGTCTGCGAACGGAGCGCTCCGAGCTCCATCTCGAGCCGGCGCCGGTCAGTCGCAGTCACGTCCCCCCGGGCCTCGAGGTTGGCGATGGCCTGCTCGAACCGAGCAAGGTGCCCCTTGGTCGCCCGATACTGCACTTCGTTGGTGATCATTGCTCAATCCTCCTCGGGTCGATCACGACGATGCCTTTGCGCCCGGTATCGCGCTCGTTCTGAAAGAACTCGGTGAGCACCAGACCGCTCCCGGATTCCACGACATTGGGAAGGAGCTCTCCACCGAAGCGCCGCTTCTGCGCTCGACGGCCCTCAGCGAACTCGAAGAAGATGGGATCCAGCCGATCGAGATCGACATCCGCCGAGTCCCACGCCACGTCGAAGTCCACCGGCTCCTCCTTTGACGTAACGAAGCTGCCGTTGAGCCACACCCGCGCACACCCTGCCGTTGCGAGCAGGACGAGCGCATCGGCCAGCCCGTCGAGGAGCTGACGACGACGACGGTTCCAGCCGAAGCGCTCGGCAACCTCGTCCCACTCCGCTTCATGCTCACCTGGTGGGAGGCGACCAGTTGCCGGGTCGAACGGCGGGAGGGACACTCCCCAATGTTATCATTGTGGTGCGGCCGCAGACCGGGGCGGCACCAGCGTGAGAGTCGCCCACACCGTGAGCGATCCGTGCGCGAACGGGAACGCAATAGGGCGCAATCCCGGTCGCCAGCGGTCTCGTATGGACACCCATGCACGCCACTTGACCTGCGGAGATGCCCACTGCCTGGATCTTCGACGGCTCGTTCCGAGGGCTTCCCAAGCTGAGAACGCTGGTTCGATTCCCGTCGCCCGCTCTCGTCTGGTCCTCTCCCAGCGTCCGGTCCCAGCGTCCGGTCCCGACGTTCAGTCGATGGTGCCGGCAGCCGTCACCCACTGCGTCGCCTGGCCCGTCACCTCGGCGATGAAGTCGAAGTCCGCGTCATAGTGGAGCACAACGAGTCCCTGGTCCTCCGCAGCGGCGGCGACAAGCAGGTCCGGTACCTTGCGTCCCTGCAGGTTCCTATCCGCCAGAAGGGCGCTGCACATGACGAGCTCGCCTCAGGTGGACGGCATCCGATGCCCACCCTTGCGTCAGCGCCATAGCGCGTTCATGGCGCGTGGGAACTCGGCCTCTCGGGTAGCGGACCCCCCTCGACGGCTCCCGGGTTCATCGAGCCCGGCGACCCGCGTGTCAAACGCCGACTTCGACACCTCCGGCCTCCGACCGCCCCGGCCCGACGGCACCGAGGGTCACTCGGGTGTGATCAGGCCGTAGTGGCCGTCGTAGCGGTGGTAGAGGACCTGTCCCCGCCCCGTGTCGCGGCCGACGAAGAACAGGTGGCGTTCGTCACCCGCACCGAGGCGTTCGATCGCCTCGTCGAGCCCGAGCAAAGGAGCCGGCGCCGGTGACAACGTGACCGGTTCGGCCGTCGGACCGAGGTCGACGTCGGAAAGCTCGACGCGGGTTACCTGGTAGGTGCCGTCCCCGAGGCGCTCGACGACGCTGTCCGTGCCGCTGGGCAGGTCGACGAAGAGGTAGAAGTCGTAGTCGAGCAGGTTCATGTCGAAGATCGCCTCGTCACAGGTGAGCTCTCCGACGGCGAAGGTCTTGTGGCGAACCAGTTGCCGGTCCTCCACCGGTCGATCGAAGTACGGCGGCCGCGACGGGGCGACGTCCCCGTGAAGCCACTCTCCGTCATGAGCAAGGCCGTCGGCACGGTGGAGGTGCTCCCGCCGACGGGCTCGATGTTCGAGCTGGTCCCGCAGACGGTGCTCGAGCAAGTCGATCGCCTCGGTCAGGCTGCGCGAGGCCACGTGGGCGCGGACCAGGTCGCCGTCGACGTCGAGGGTCGCCTCGGCTCGGGCCGGGCGCGCTCTCGCCGGATCGGGTTCGACGGCCAGCTTGACCCGTGCGAACAGCACCGGTTCCTCGACCCTGTCCACCACACGGCCGACCACCTTCAGCGCTCGGGCCTTGGCACCCTCGCCAACCCGACCCGCGGCCTGCAGGGCCACCGACGGCGCCCCTCCCAGCGAGGGCACGGTCTCGGACGGCGCGAGCTCGCTCGTCCACTGCTCGGCGATCTCACCGCGCGCCACCCGGCAGCGGACAGTGAGCCTCGGGCCTTCGACCTCGGGCTCCCAGCCGACCTCGGCCGCGCCGTCGAGCCCGCGCACCCGCGCATGGCGCGCCGTGCCCAGCACCGGGCTGTTGGACAGCCAGGCGTGGAGCGCCGAGCGACCCTGCACGGTCTGCTCGGCGACGTGGACCACCGCGTCCGGCGAGTACAGGGCGAGCGCGCCGTCGAGATCGCCGCGGGCCACGCTGGTCGCCCAGGCACGGGCGACCGCCAGCGGGTGGGTGCCGCGGCGGCGCAGCTCCGGATGGACCTGGGGGAACCGGGCGACGCCCTTCGTGTCGGCGGTCCGTGCGCCGGTCATCGTCCCGAAACGATGGTGGTGGCGCGACGAGCGCGTCCCCTCCCGCAACCGCACGTCGACCGCCTGCTCGAGCCCGTCGACCCGCTCGATGTCGAAGTGCACCCGAGCACCGGCGTGGCCGGCCACCGCTCCGATCTGCCCGGCGGCCACCGGGTACCGGCGACCGCCCCGGACGATCTCCGCCCCACCGGTGGCCGGGTCGTACCAGCGGACCATTCCGTCAGGCATGATCACTCCTCCAGCTCGCGGTGGCTCCCCGACGTGGCACGAACGCACCGATGCGCCCGAGGTCCTCGAGGTCGCCGGCCACGACGAACTCCAACGGGAGGTCGTGCCGTACCGCGTCCGCCACGGCCGAGCCGACCACGTTGTCGAGCGTGCCGGTCGCCGCGCCGCAATTCGGGCACGGCCCGCCACCGGGCACCAACCGCCCGCACCGGGTGCAGCGCCCTCCGGCGGCCTCGAAACCCCGCTCCACGACCAGCATGCCTGCCTGCTTCTCGGCAAGCGCATCGAGCGTGGCCTCCAGCCCGACCGCCACCCCGGTGCGGGTGTGGGCCCGCTCGCGAAAATCGTGGAGCAGGCTGGCCCGCCGCGCCCGCTCGGTCCCACCGACCGCCTCCGACGCCGCCGCCGCCAGCTCGGTCGAGCCGCTCCGCATCGGCAGGGCCATCCGGCCCACCACCTGGGAGCGGATCAGCGGGGGCAGGAACTGCTCGAGCTCGACGACGGCTTCGGGGGGCCCGTCGAGAACGAGGTGGGTGACCGGCCGTCGCTCCAGCTCGTGGACGAGCACCTGGGCGACCGCTCGGTAGTGCTCGCGTCCGAGCTCCTCTTCGTGTCGGTCGAAACTCCCGAGCTCCAGATCGGTGTCCACCTGTCGTGGCGGCCCGTCCTCCTCGAGGTCGAGCTCCTCGACATCGCCCGCGTCGAGCCGGAGCAGCCGACCGTGTCGCCCGTCGACCGCTGCCACCACGACCGGCCGGCAAGCGGCGAGGACGGCGCACAGCTGTGCGACGTCGGGCTCGGGCTCGACGACGACCTGGTCGTAGACAGGCAACGGCAGCGTCACCGGTTCGAAGAGACCCTCGCCGGCGCGGGAGAAGAATGCCAGGCCCCGGACGGCTCCACGCTCGAAGTCCTCCCCGAGCCAGCCGGCGATGCGGGTGAGGTCGCGCGCCACCTGTGCCGGTACGTCGCCGCCGAGCTCCTCGGCGCGCTGCCGGGCGAGCCTGAACAGGTGGCCGACCCGTGGGTCGAGGTCAGAGCGCCGGGGGTACTGCGACCCTTCGGCGTCGAGGTAGAGGGTGGTGGTAGCCAGGCCGTGCGGCCAATCGGCCACGGCCCGGGCCACGGAGCGATGGAGCACGATCCGATGGTGCGCCCACGGGGCTCGACCCGCCAGGGACTTCCGTCACCCCGTGAACGACCCGGTTCCCGGCGTTCGGCGCCGGGAGGCACCCGGCGGGGCGGGGGGCGCGAAAAGGCCCACGGGATGGTCTCCCTTCGCCGGCATTGTCCGGATCAGGTACTAGGGGTCGCTGAGGTCTCTCAGCCTCTCAGCCTTTCGGCTCCCTCTTCCATCTCGTAGACCTGCCCTCATGGAATGCCGGGGACCGCCCTCCCGATAGGGCCGAAAGTCCCAACCCTGGCCGGTGTCGACGCCCGGTCTCCGCACGGGGCCCGCCCCGGCCATGGCCACGACGTCTCCCCGACCCACGGCTTCAGCCTGAGCCCCGGTGGCACCGGGGCCGAAGGGTCCAAAGGCCCACCGACCGTCTCACCCGCACGAGGCTCCGCCACGAACCGACCTGGCTCCTCCTCGACGGCCCGACGACGGGGTCCGCAGGAGGAGGGTGGCCAGAACCCCCAACCACAGGAGCCACGCGCCGAGCATGATCCGCTCGAAGAGCCCCAACAGCGGTGTCGGCTGCCCCCGTGGGAGCTTCTGCGATTCGACGCCGGTGAGGGCCGCGAACCCTAGGAAGGTCGCGGCGCTGAGGACCGTGTAGGCCCGGAACCTCCTTCCGAATGCCATGACGCCCGTCCCCATCTGGGCAAGAACGAGAGCCACGGTGACGGCGCTGAGGATCAGGTGCCCGACGTCGTTGACCGCCGCGGGGCCCTTGGCGATGTCCTCCCGGGGGGTCATCGGGAAGGGAAGCCACATGACCCCCGTCACTCCCTGTCCGACGAGAAGCCCTCCGGTCATCCTGAGGGCGCGCTCGCCGTCGGCCGCCCTCCACACGCCGATCCCGAACGCAACCATCAGCGCGGACGTGAAGGGCACGGTCGCCACCAGGAGCGGTCTCGCGGGAGACCCCTTGGCGGACAGCTCGCTGACCGCCTGGGAGATGCGGCGGTACCCGGAGCATCGCCTGGCTGCGACGACGTCGTTCTCGACGACGTAGAGGAGCGCATACCCGACACCGCTGCCGAGGAGCGCCTTGGCCAGGGCCGATCGTGACGCGGTCGAGGGTGGCAGCGGTTCGGTGTCCATGGCCCACTCCATGCGCTCGTGCTGCTCGTGCTCGTCGTGCTCGTCGCCGTCATCGGACTCCTCGATCCGGCCCCGGTCCAGAGCCGATCGTCACATCGATCCCGCCCCCCACCATCCACCCGTGAGCCGCCACCCGGTGGCAGCCTCGTTCGACGTGGTCACGCACCCGACGCCGGTGCCAGACCGCATCGGCGTCGGGTGCGTGCCCCGGGGGTGGCCCACCTGCCCCTCCGGGGACTGTCACAGGTGGCGAGTAACTTTCCCGTCGAGCTCATGTTCGAAAGGAAGCCCGCGTGAGCACCAATGAAGCCCCTCGCCACGACGTGCCGGGCCATTCCCGTCCGGCCCGGTTCGTCGCCCAGCTCCCCGGGTGCTCACGTTGAGCGCCTCTCAAGTCCCGCGTCGCCGTGTCCGCCGCGCCACGACGACCTCTCCCTTCGGCGTCGGCCGGCGCGAGAGCCACGATGCCAGCGACTTCTACCGGCGGTTCACCGCACCCACGATCAGCGACGACGACGACGTCTGCCCCCCCTCGGAACGCACGGGCACCGACCAGATCTTCCTCGGTGACATCCGCGACCGGCTCGGCACCGTCGCTCCCCGGTCCGTGGCCCTCGTCGTCACGTCACCCCCCTACTACTCGGGCAAGGAGTACGAGACCGCCGTCGGTGAGGGGCACGTGCCGGCCAGCTACACCGAGTACCTCGCCATGCTGACCGGCGTCCTCGCCGCCTGCGCCGATGCGCTCGAGCCGGGCGGGCGCATGGCGGTGAACGTCGCCAACCTGGGGCGCAAGCCGTACCGGAGCCTGTCGGCCGACGTGATCCGGATCCTCGAAGAAGACCTCGGCCTCCTGCTTCGCGGGGAGCTCATCTGGCAGAAGGCGAGAGGGGCCGCCGGCAACTGCGCCTGGGGCACGTACCAGAAGCCCGGGGACCCGGTGTTGCGCGACCTCACCGAGCGGGTCGTCGTCGCCTCCAAGGGCCGTTTCGACCGGGCGATCCCGCCCGCCCGACGGGCTGCCGAGGGCTTCCCCTCGGAGGCGACCATCTTCCGGGACGAGTTCCTCGAGGCCACGGTGGACGTCTGGGAGCTGCCGCCTGAGAGCGCCACCCGGGTCGGCCACCCCGCGCCCTTCCCCGTCGAGCTCCCCCAACGCCTGATCGACCTCTACACGTACCGCGGCGATCTCGTGCTCGACCCGTTCATGGGTTCGGGGACCACCGCCGTGGCGGCGATCCGGACGGAGCGGCACTTCGTCGGCTTCGACACCGACCCCGAGTACGTGGCCGGCGCCCTCGACCGGGTCGACGCCGAGCGTCGGCGGCTGGCGCGGGAGGCCAGGCAGCAGGGCCACCTCGGGCGCCCCGTCCTTCCCGCCGTCCCCGAGCCGCCCGACCCGGCCGAGGGCTTCCAGGCCCGGGGGGTGCGCGAGGGGCGGCGCGCCAGAGAGCTGGCCAAGTGGGCGTTGGTCGACGCCGGCTTCACGATCCTCGGGGAGGACCGGCGGCTCGAGGCCGGCGTCGAGGTCAACTTCGTGGCCGAGGACCGAACCGGCCGCGAGTGGCTCTTCGACGTCTCGGGAGCCTTCACCTCCACCCGAACCGGCCTGCAGCGGATGGACATGCTCTGGAAGGCCCTGGGCAAGGCGACGGTCGTGCACCACACCCGAGCCGGCGCCCGCTACGTGCTCGTGACGACCGACAAGCCCTCCCCGAGCAGCGCCGGGGGCCAGGCCCTGGGCGCCGTCACGGGCACCGACGCGAGATCGCCGGTCCACGACGTCATCAGCCTGCGGCTGCCCGAGGACCTCGACCGGTTGCGTGCCTACGGGCAGGGACGCCGTCGCACCCGACGGTGACCATCCACGATCCCGTGCTGCCCGAGCCCCGCCGGGTGGCGTACGCGCTGGTCCCCGGTGAGGAGGAGATCGCCCATGTCGCGGTGGACTCCGAGGTGCTCACCCGAGTCCTCGTCCTGCAGCTCGTCGCCCGACTCCGCCCTGAGCAGTTGGGAGACGACGACCTCGAACGCATCCGCTCGGCGCTGCGCGGCGAGAACTGGCAAGAGGCCGTCATCGCCTGGATGGACGCCACCGGGCGGCGTCTCAACATCTTCCCCGACGAGCCCATTTGGACGGGCGGGGAGCTCGACGAGGAGAGGCTCCGTCTCGAGCTGCCCCTCACACCGATCTTCTCGGAGCCCGGCGGGCGCTGACCGGCCAGTCGGCCGGCGCTTGCTCAGTCCACGAAGGCCATGTCGGGGGTGGAGGCCTCGGTGCCGTCGGCCCGGATCAGGTACCCGTCGTAGTCCTTCAGGCCGGTCAGCCGTGCCAGGACGTCGTCCCCACCGACCGCCAGGGCGGTGGCGAGGGCGTCGGCCATGGCGAGGCTGGGCCCGGTGACGGTGGCCGACGCCGCGGCCGGCATGGCGCGTCCGCTGTGCGGGTCGACGAGGTGGGGCCCTCGCTCGTAGCTGCCCGACGTGGCCACCGACCGGCGCACCGCCACGATGCACGCCAGCGCGTCGACCCGCCACGGGTGCCGGATGCCGATGCGCCAGGGCTGGCCCGGCTCGGGCTCTCCGTGGGCAGCGATGTCGCCCCCGCCGTTGAGCAGGGCCGCCTGCACCCCCGACACCCGCACCACGTCGAGCGCCCGCTCGATCGCCCAGCCCTTCACCAGACCGGTGGGGTCGACGCCACCCGGCATGGCCCAGGGGTCGAACCACCCCCCGGACAGCTCCTTGGCGGTCGTGCAGAGCCCGAGGACGTCACCCACCTCGGAGGGCGCGTCCGCCAGAGCCAGCTCGCCCCGGCGCACCCTGCTCATGGGGCTCTGCCGGTCCCACGTGCTGAACACGGCGTCGAGGCGGTGCAGGAGCGCGCAGGCGTCGCCGACGGCCTCGCGGGCCCGGGTGTGAGAGACGGCCCCGGCGTACACGGTGAACGAGAACACGGTGCCCATCGCCTGTTCGACGTGGGCCACCACCCCTCCGGCGCGGGGCGGCCGAGGCGTGCCGGTGGTGCCGGGCCCCAGGGGGCCCCCGCTCACTTGTGGTGGAGGCGGTCGAGCGCCGACTGCACCGACAGGGCGTATGCCTCGCTCGTGTAGGTGGCGCCCGAGATGCCGTTGATCCGGGCGCTCTGCAGGGAGAGCACCTCGCGCCGCAGGTAGGGGATGACCTGGTTGGCGATCTGCTGGGAGTAGGAATCCGCGGTCTGCAGCCTGGCCACCTGCACGGCGGTGATCTTGGCGCCGCTGGCCGTCACCCGCACCGACAGCACGCCGTACCCGTACTGCTCGGCCGTCCCGGTGGCCGTCGAGGGACCCGCCGACGGCGCCGTGGTGGTGGTGGTGGTGGTGGTCGGGACGTTCTTCGATCCCGGCGACGTCGGCTGGGTGACCTTCGGGCTGGTCGTGGTCGGCGGCGTGGTCGTCGCTGGCCCCTTCCCGGCGTCCTTGGCCACCTTCACCGAGTTGGTGAGCGGATGGGCGCTGCTCGAGTGGAAGCTCAGGACGCCCGCCAGCCCCGCCGCGGTGGCGCCGATGACGACCGGGTACCGCTTCACCGCCCTGCTCCTCTCGGCCACGGTCGCCCGACGGTGCGGGCCCCTGGCATCGCCGACGTCCCCATCAGCGCTACCAGCTGAAGATCTCGTAGTGGAGGGCATGGCGGTCGACCCCCAGCTGGCGCGCCGCGCCGACCACGTCCTCGACCAGCCCGGGCGGGCCGGTCACGTACACGTCACGCTGGGCGACGTCGGGGACGAGACGGCGCAGCGTGTCCTCGGTGAGCCGGATCTCCTGGCGCGAGCCCACCAGAACGTGGAGGTTGCCGCGTCGCTGACGCACCAGCTCGGCGACCTCGTCCTTGAGGACGAGCTCCTCTTCGGAGGAAGCCCGCATCACGACCACCGGGTTCGCCGTTCGGGGCAGGTCTTCGAGCAGCGACCGCAGTGCGGTGATGCCGATGCCCCCGGCGATCAGCACCACCTTCTCGTGGATGCGGAAGTTCGGGGCGAGCGCGCCGTAGGGACCCTCGATGCCGACCCGCGTCCCCGGCCGCAGCCGGGAGACCGCCGCCGAGTGGTCGCCGACCTGCTTCACGGTCAGGCGGAGGTAGGGAGGGCGAGGAAGTGCGGACAGCGAGTACGGGTGCGCCTGCCACCACAGGCCACGGGTCAGGAAACGCCAGGCGAAGAACTGCCCGCCCGAGACGGCGAGCCGGTCGAGGTGGCGCCCGGTGAGGATGACCGACACGACGCCGGGCGCCTCGCGGTGGACCTCCACCACCCGCAGCTGGTGACGCAGGCTCCGGAGGATCGGGAGGCCGAACCGGTAGATCAGGACCGTCCCGGCGGTGAGCGCCCAGACGAGCGCCCACACCACGCGGGTGACCGTGTGGCCGACGAACGCGGGCCCGAGCGCGATGACGTGGGCGAAGGACAGGGCCAGGGCGAGGTACATGTAGAGATGGATGACCCACCAGGTCTCGCGGCGCAGCCGGTTGCGCAACGCCCGGATGGACACCAGGCTGATCAGCACCATGAGACCGAGACCGACGACGGCTCCGAGCATGTCCGGGTAGTTGCGAACGAGCAGGCCGATCTCGTGGAGGAACCCCGTGCGGGCCGCCTGGGCGTAGCCCACGGTGACGAAGACCGCGTGCGCCACGAGCAGGCTGATCGGCCACGGCGCCAGGCGCCGGTGCCAGCGGAGCATCCCGTCCTGGCCGAGGATCCGCTCGAGGGGGGGGATCCGGGCCACGATGAGGACCATCACCCGCGCCAGGTACATGCCCACCAGGCCGGTGAGGCTGCCGATGAACGTCGCCACCCCGCCCGGCAGGGACAGCTCGCTGCTCGTCTCGGTGGTGACGCCGAGGGCGACGACGGCCACCAGCCCGGCCCAGGCGAACACGACCGCCAGCCTCCCGATCATCGGGTGGGGAGGTGGCGCCGCGAGACGGGCGACCTGCTGCCGCCTCGACTTCCGCTTGGGCGGGGTGACCGAGGGATCGAAGACGGTGGTCGTCATCGGTGCCCGAACCCGGATCCGAGCCCGTGGCCGGGTCGCGGCCGCGCCCGGAGCCGGTCGCCTTCGTGAGCGACCGGCAGACGCCGGGGACGGCAGGGCACGCGAGGAGGGGTAGAGGCCACCGCCGACGATCTTGCCCGGTTCGGGCTGAAGACCGCGTGAAGCGGCTCACCCGGCGTCAGCAGGGGACCCGGGCCGGTGCCCCGGGCGGTGCGCCGGGCGGTGCGCCGGGCGGTGCGGTGGCCGAGGCGGCGGTGAGGACGGCGGCGGTGTGGCGCGCCCGAGCGGCCCACCACTGCCCCACGGGGGCCAAGCCCCCCGGATGGAGGTCCTGGTGGAGCCGGGCCCACCGGGCAGCGAGCCGGCCCAGCCAGCGGAGCACGGGCCTCGCGTCCTGGTCGAGGAGGGCGCTCAGGGTGTAGCGCCGCTCCCCCAGCCGCACGCCCAGGTCGAGCTCCCTCCCTGCCCGTGCCAGGTCGGCGCGGGTGACCACCACGCCGCTGCGCACGGGGACGAGCAGGCTGTCGAGCAGCCGGGGCCTGGTGCCCGCGTCCGAGGGGGGTGGGGCGAGGACCAGGGCGCTCGGAAGATGCCCCCGCTCGGGCATGGTCGCCGCCTCGGCTGCCAGCACCTCGACCATGAGGCCGGCCCAGGCACGGTAGAAGTGGTCACCGACCCGGGTGACACCCCCGAGGTAGGCGGGCAGCCACGAGGCGAGATGCTCCCAGAACAGCGCGGCCCGGGCGCTGGCGACGGCATGGCGTTGCCGGCCGACCGCCCCGAGCTCCTCGTCACCGAGACGGGCGTAGAGGTCGAGCAGCGGGCCCAGCCGATCGGCGTCGGGCGGCGGGTCGAGGCCGAGGGTGCGCCAGAAGCCCGCCACCCGATCCGCCGCCTCCCCGCCGAGCATCCCCTCGGACCCGAGGTGCACCGAGGCGAAGGGGTGCGACTCGATCACGAACACCTGCGTGTGGACGTCGGCCGGAGGTGGCGCCGGCAGCCCCAGCAGCCCGCAGAGCCGTGGGTCGGGGGCGGGATCGGCGACCCTGCCCAGGGCACGGACGAGCTCCGGGCGGGTGCTCCCGACAGGGGCGGGCTGCCCACGCACGACGTCGACTAGCTCCCGGGGGGTGCGTCCGGGTGGGGTGCGTCCGGGGGGATGGTGTAGGAGGCCGCCGAGGGCCGGAGCGGTCGCATCAGCCACGGCGGTCGCCGGTCCCCGTCCGGGGAGAACCCGCGCGCCGGGCGGGTCATCGCCATCCACTCCCGGTAGACCTGGCGCGACCTGGCGGTGTCCACCGCCACGTCGCCCGGTCGGTCGCCCGGCTGGGCCCGGCGCACCCGGACCGCCTGGTGCCAGCAGTGCATGCCCGAGATGGGATCGGGGTGCACTGGGAAGGTGAGGTTCTGGTGGACCCCGACCTCGGTCCACCACAGCCGCGCGGTGTCGGGGTCGGTGGACCGGTACGGACGCGGGCCGTGCCGCATCGTCAACGACCACGAGTCGCCCTCGTGCCCGAGGGCCACGGTCGACATGGCCTGTCCCTGGCCCCCGGACTCACCCTCGGGCTTCCAGCGACCCATGTGGTGGCTGCAGGCCACCACCCCGGGACGGATCCCCTCGGTGACCCACGCCTTGGTGACGAAGTGGCCGATCGCCGTCTCGACCCGTACGACGTCGCCGGTGTCGAGTGGGGACCCGCCGCCCACCGCGCCCAGCCGTCGGGCGTCGGAGGGGTGCACCCACAGCGGGTTGGTGTGCGCCAGCTCGTCGAGCCACTTGGCGTTGGCCGAGCGGGTGTGGATCTGGGTGGGGAGCCGGAACGTCGAGATGAGCACGAGCTCGTCGTCGGCCAGCGCCGAAGGGTGCACGTGGCTCTCGATGGAGCCGGGGATGGCGTGCTCCGGCCACCCCCACGCGGCCAGGGTGGACGAGTAGAACTCGAGCCGCCCCGAGGGGGTGGGGAAGCCGCGGCGCACCGCCGGGTCGCCGTCGACCAGCACCCCCACGGCCCGCCGACCATCGCCGTCGGCCGCCGGGGCGCCCGTGGGCACGACGTTGGGCGACACCGGCGCCGGCGCCGCGCTGTAGACCCGGCCGAACGCCCCGATCGACACGTCCGCCAGCTCCTCGTCCGGCACCGGTTCCTCGTGGCGCGCCCCCACCCCGTGGCGTATCTCGAAGGCGCCGTGGCGGCGCATGTAGTCGAGCGGGGAGAGCCCCTCGGCGGCTGCGGCCTCGGGCAGGCCGGGGACGGAGTGCTCGAACATCCAGCCGTAGTACTCCTCGACCGTGAGCTTCGTGCCCGGGGCGGCCCTCGACTCGTGGTGACGGCGGATCCCGAGGTTGCCGTCGGGGTCGATGCGCCACGAGAGCTCCATCCAGAGCTCGTTCTCCTCCCAGACCTCGCCCGGGTTGGACGCTCGGGTGTCGTCGACCGACTGCCCCAGCCGCCGGCGTGCCTCGCGGACGACCGGTTGGCGGAAGCCGATCCACTGCCCGTCGTACTGCTCGTAGGAATGGGTGTCGTGCCGTTCGGGACTGTGCCCGACCGGCAGCACGTAGTCGGCGAGGAAGGCCGACTCGTTCCAGGTGGGGGTGAGCGCCACGTGGCAGCCGACCAGCGCCTCGTCGGTGAGCACCTCGGCCCAGGACATGCCGTCGGGGTTGGTCCACACCGGGTTGTAGACCCTGGTGAAGTACACCTCGACCCGGCCCCACCCGTCCTTGAGCAGGTGGGGAAGGAGGAAGGACATCTCGTTCTGGGCCAGCGGGTACTCGGACGGCCAGGTGAGCTCGTTCCACATGTCGGGGTGCGGGGGAACGTGGATGGGGCGGGGGACGTACTTGTTCCAGGCGTTCGGGAACGTCCCGCCCGGGGTGGCCACCGCGCCGAGCAGCGCGGAGATCATGAAGATCGTCCTGCTCACCTGCCAGCCGCCCAGGTTGCCGGCGGCCGCCGACCGCCAGTTGTGCGCAGAGAACCGGGTGCCGGCGCCGGCAACGACCTCGGCCACTTCGCGGAGGGTGTCGGCCGGGATCCCCGACTCCGCCGCGGCGAACTCGAAGGTGAAGCCCTGGTACGCCTCGCAGAGCGCACGGTGGAACGACTCGAAGGTGACCGGCAGGTCCGGGCGGCAGGCGGTGAGGTACTCCTCCCAGTTCCACCAACGCCGGACAAAGCCGGCGTCGTAGCGGTGGCCGGTGATGAGGTGGTGACAGATGGCGAGATTGATGGCGGCTTCGGCGCCGGGTTGGGGCGCCAGCCAGTAGTCGGCGTGGGTGGCGGTGTTGGACAGGCGGGTGTCGAGGACGATCACCTTGGCGCCGTTCGCCCGGGCCTCGATGATGCGTTGGGCGTGCGGGTTGAAGTAGTGGCCCGCCTCGAGGTGCGAGCTGATGAGGTAGACGACCGCCGCGTTGGCGTGGTCGGGGCTGGGGCGGTCGATCCCCATCCAGAACTGGTAGCCGGTCCGGCCGCCGCTCGAACAGATGTTGGTGTGCGAGTTGTGCCCGTCGACCCCCCAGCTGGCCAGCACCCGCTCGGTGAAACCGTCCTCGCCCGGGCGGCCGATGTGCACCATGATCTCGTCCCGGCGGTCCTCCTCGATCGCCCGGCGGATGCGCCCAGCGATGTCGTCGAGCGCGGTGTCCCAGCTGACCTGCTCCCAGCGGCCACCGCCCCGGGGCCCGGCCCGGCGGAGGGGATGGAGGATCCGGTCGGGGTCGGTCACCTGGTTGATCGTCGCCGGTCCCTTGGCGCAATTGCGGCCCCGCGAGCCCGGATGGTCGGGATTGCCCTCGAGCTTCCGGATCGTGAGGCTCTCCCGGTCGACATAGGCGAGGAGCCCGCACGCCGACTCGCAGTTGAAGCAGGTGGTGGGCACGAGGAGGTAATGCCGCTCGGACCGCTCGGGCCAGGACCGGGAGTCGAGCTCCACCCAGTCGTCCCAGCGCTCCGGCGGCGGGAAGCTGGCGAGGCCGGCGTTGCTCGGACCGGGGTAGAAGGGCTCGCCACCGGCCTCGCGGACGGCACGGGCCCGGCGAAGCTGCTCCTCGAGGCGGTCGAGCCGCTCGGTGTCCCCCCGGAGCCTCATGCCAGCGGCACCGCCTGGCCGGCCTGGACGTAGGCGTGCTTGTGGCAGGCCACCCCGATCAGCGCGCACGGCGCGGCCACGGTCCCGATCCACGGTGCGGCGACCGCCGCCCCCGCCAGGGCGAGGCTCGCCCAGAAGAAGGGGGCGAAGCGTCCGCGCACCATCTCGTCGATCGCCAGCCGGGCATGGGCCGTCGGATGGTGGGGCATCGCCTCACCCGCCACCATCGTCAGGTGGAGGGCGGCCATGCCGGCCAACAGATCGCGCAGGTCGACCAATGCCGTGCCGCTCGTCCTGGTGACGAGCATCAGGGCGGCCGACCCCACCATGAGGGCCTGGACCGCGAGATGCGGCGCCAGGAGCTGGCTCTGCCAGAGGTCACGACCGCGGGCCTGGGCGAACAGGTAGGCGGTGTAGGCCGCGGTGAGGACGGCGAGCGGCAGGGCGAACCCGGCGACCACCTCCTCGGCGGTCACCGAGCCCCACGCCGCCGCCCCGAGGGCCGCCACCAGCGCCGCGCCGTAGGCGGTGATGATCACCCCGCCCCGGACGAGCCAGCTCCGCCACTGGGGGCGGGTGAAGAGCATCCAGAACCGCCGCGGATGCTTCAGGTCGGAGATCAGCAGGCCCCCGGTGACCGCCAGCATGCCGAGGGCCACCGCCGGCGCGACGAATCGGTAGGTGCCGGCGTGCCAGCTCAGCCGGCCGGCGAGCACCAGCACCAGGGCGGCCAGGTAGGTGCCGGCGGCGAGGCCCTTCGTCCAGGTGTACAGGCTCACCCGCCAGCCCCAGGGTGCCTGGTGGGGCACGTCGTAGGAGACGACCGCGGCGGCCGAGCTGTTGTGGCGGCCCGGGTGGCCCGAGCCCACCTGGGCCGCGCCGCTCGGTCCCTGGCCGGCCCAGGCGTAGATGCCGCCGGAGGGGCGGGCGGCAGCGAGGGGGTCGAGCGTCGAGAGGTGGGCACCGCGGTAGAAGACCCCCGGGCGCGTCTCCTTCTCGGGCCGGCGCACCGACACCGGCGAACGCTCGACGAGCCGGGTCGCCGCCGAGCCCGGGTCGGCCAGATCGCCGACCACGATCGCCTTGGTGGGGCAGACCACGACGCACGCCGGCTCGAGACCCAGCTCGAGGCGATGGGCGCAGAAGTTGCACTTCTCGGCCGAGTGGTCTTCGGGATTGATGAAGATGGCGTCGTAGGGGCAGGCCGCCATGCAGGCCTTGCACCCGATGCACACGGACTTGTCGAAGTCCACGATCCCGTCCGGCCGCCGGTACATGGCGGCGGTCGGGCACGCCTCGACGCAGGGGGGGTCGTCGCACTGGTTGCACCGGGTGACCTGGAAGGCCCGGCGCGCCGTGGGGAACGTGCCCACGTCGACCGACTTCACGTACGTCCGGGTCACGCCGAGGGGCACCGCGTTCTCCGACTTGCAGGCCGTGGTACAGGCGTGGCAGCCGATGCACCTGGTCTGGTCGAGGACCTTCACCCAACGGGTCTGCTCGGCCAGGGCCACGCCGAGACGCTAGGGAGCTGGCGAAGCAGCGGTCCAACGAATATGTTCTATGGATACGATCGAAGTCTTGAATGACTTGACGGTCACGCTCGACCAGCTCGAGGCCTTCGTGACCGTGGCCCAGCACGAGCACGTCACCCGGGCCGCCGCCGACCTGGGGCTGGCCCAGTCCTCGGTCAGCCACCAGCTGCGCTGCCTCGAGGCGGCGCTGGGCCTGGCGCTCTTCGAACGGGTCGGCCGGGGTGTCCGCCTCACCGACGACGGCCGGGCACTCGTGGGACCCGCCGCGGCCGTCCTGGCGGCGCGGCGTTCGTTCCTCGACGCCACCCATGCCCGCACCGGGCTGATGGTGGGCCGACTGGCCATTGCGGCCAGCAACACCGTCGGCATCTACCGGTTGCCCGACTGGCTCGCCGGGTTCGTGGCCCGCTTCCCGGGGATCGCCGTCAACGTGCGCCTCGTCAACACCCACGAGGCCATCACGATGGTGCGGGACGCCGCGGTCGACTGCGCGCTCGTCGAGGGCCCCGAATCCCGGCAGGGGCTCGACGAGCTCGAGGTGGAGGTCGACGAGCTCGTGACCGTGGCCGCGCCCGACCATCCGCTCGCCCGCCGCGGGCGGGTGCGCCTGGCGGAGCTCTCCCGGCACCGGTACCTCGCCCGGGAGCCGGGCTCGGGCACCGAGGCCCTGGCCGCGCAGCTGCTCGGTTCGAGCTACCGGCGGGGCCCGGTCCTCGAGCTGGGCCAGGTCGACGCGGTCCGGGCCGCGGCCGTGGCCGGCCTCGGCTACGCGGTGATCTCCCTGGCCGCAGTGGCCGACGACCTCGCGACCGGGCGGCTGTGCCTGTTGCAGACCGGTCGCCCGAGGCTCACCCGTGCCCTGGCCGCCCTGCGCCGGCCGGGCAGCCACTCCCCGACGCTGGAGGCCTTCTGGTCGCACCTGGCGACCCTCGCCGGCCCGGCCGAAGGGCCCGTCCCGCCGGGGACGTGACGGGGCGGACGCTCGCGGGGCCGCACCGGGACCGCCGATCAGCGAGGGCTGGCCGATCCCTCCCGCGACGCCGACAGGCCGGCGATGAGCCGCTCGCGCACCGGCCCGGCCCACAGCGCGAGGTGACGCTCGACCAGGTCGTCGGGCATCCCGCCCACGCTCAGCCACGCGAAGGCGTGGCGCACCGGTAGCCCCTGCAGGCGCTCCTGCACCAGCTCGACCGCCCCGCCGACGTCCACCACCGCCAGGGTCCCGAGCCGCCCGGTCCGGTGCAGGGTCGCCCGAGCCCGGTCGAGGTCGAGCGGTGACGGCGGGCGCCCGTCCGGTCGTCGCATGAGGGCCCGGTAGGTGTTCTGCTGGTGCAGCCAGTGGGGCAGCAGGCGCGCGGCCGCCCGCTCCGGGTCGTCGGCCACCACCACCTCGACCAGGCCGCCCATGCGGGCGTCGGCGTCCGGGTCGTGACCGCCCTCGGCGAGCCCCGCCCGATAGGGCTCGAGCAGCCGGCGGTCGAGGCTGAGCAGGCCGGTGCCGAGCCGCCCGGCCCGGCGGGCGCCCTGCGGACCCTGGTAGCCGAGCCAGAGGGGCAGCGGGTCCTGGACCGGTGCCGGAGAGACCTCGCCGGTGGCCAAGAGGCGGGCGATCTCGACCACCGCCGACTCGGTGGCGCCGAACCGGCCCCCGGGGTCGACGCCGAAGGCCTCGAACTCGCCCGGCGCGTAGCCCGCCCCCATCCCCAGCTCGAGCCGACCGCCAGCGACGAGGTCCACGAGGGCCGCCTCCTCCGCGATGTGCCGCGGGTGCCGCAGGGGCGCCAGGAGCACCGCCGTGCCGAGCCGGAGTCGGGAGGTGCGGGCGGCCGCCGCGGCGGCCAGGACGAGCGGCTGGGGCAGGTAGCCGTCGGCGAAGCGGTGGTGCTCGGTGAACCACGCGGCACCGGCCCCGAGACGCTCCGCCTCCACCACGAGCTCGAGGGTCCGCGCGGTGTGGCGGGCGAAGGCAGGCCCGCCGGCCGTGGGGCCCGCCGATCCGGGACCGCCGAGGCGGAGGTCGACGAAGATCCCCAGGGCGACGGTCATCGGGCGCTCGGATGGAGCGCCCAGAAGGCCTTCCAGGTCGGCTCCGAGTAGGGCACGGTGCCCACCCCGTCGTGGTGGCGCGGCCACTCGGCGGGCCGCTGGTGGAGCGGCCGCTCGGCCGTCTCGACGCCGAACCAGAGCTCGTGCTTGCGGCCTACGAACTTCCAGGCACCGTCGTACCGCCGGTACCGGTCGCGGTAGAGGATCGCCTGCTCGACGAACCGGCCGGGCCGGGGCCCGTCGAGCGGCTCGATGTAGCCGCGGCAGTAGACGAGGCCGTGCGCCTCGTCGTCGGTGTCGAAATCGATCAGGTGGTTGCCGACGAAGAGGACGGTCACGCCGACCTCGCTCATCGACCGGTGGAAGCGGGCCCGCATGGCGTCGGTGCCGATCCCCTGGCCCGAGTCCACATCCGGGACGAAAAGATCGGCGACGGCGTCGATGTCCCGGCTGTCCAGCCCCCACGCGTAGCGATAGGCGAGCTGGCGGATCTCGTCCCGGTCGGCCACCCGTCGCAGCCGGCGGATCTCCTCCGCGCCCGACACCTCACCCCCACCGTCTCCCACGTCCCCCTCCTTCCCTCGGTGCCCGTCGGGCCGGTGCCGGCGGACAGTCTGGCAGCGCGCCCTGCGACGATCGAGCCTCCCCGGGGCGGAGGTGAGAGAAGTCTCATCCCCTTCTCATGGTCGCTTCATGGCACCTCGCCAGGCTGGCCCCCCTGGTGCCCTCCCTCTCCCTCTCCCCCTCCCCCATCTTCCCCTCGAACGGCCGGGCGGCCGATCGAGGCCTCCGAGTCCTCCACTACTGCCAGCACTCCACGGGCCTCGGCCACCTGGTGCGGTCACTGGCCGTCGCCGGCGCGCTCGCCGCATCGGACGAGATCGGCGACGTCGTGCTGTGCAGCGGCGGCCAGGTGCCCGACGGGCTCGAGACCCCACCCGGTGTGACCCTGGTCCCGCTGCCGGCCGTGGGGACCGGGACGACCGGCCTCCAGAGCCTCGTCCCGGGGCTCACCCTCGAGCAGGCCTTCGAGGCGCGCCGGCATCGCCTGCAGGCGTGCGCGGCGCGCCTC
>DAHUYA010000061.1 GCA_027315445.1 Acidimicrobiaceae bacterium
CCCCCGCTCGTAGGCAGGCGGCGGTGGCGAGGGGCCGAGCCACCACGATGACGGCGACGAGGGGGAGGCTGAGGGCGCCGGAGAAGGCCAGCTGGGCGACGTCCTTGCCGTTGCCGAGCACCTCGGGGAGAGCGATCGCCACCGCGCCGACCGCACCAAAGGCGACCGCGACCGTGGCAGCGGTCCGCGTCCCTTTGGTCGCCCGGTCCTTTGCCCACCCCACCGCCACGATGAGGCCCGCGCCGATCAGTCCGGCGAGCAGGCCGAGGAGCACGGCCCACAAGGTGAGCGAGGCGCTGACCGGGAGGTGGCCCACGTCGTAGGTGGGGCGGTCCGGGAGCAGCAGCCAGGAGACGCCGGTCGCCACCCCGGCGGTGGCGAGGGCGGGCAGGACCGCCGGCAGCGCCAAGGTTCCGAGCAGCACCTCGGCGGCGAACAGGGCGCCGCCGAAGGGGACGTTGTAGACGGCGGCCATGCCGGCCCCGGCCCCGCAGGCGACGAGGACCTGGCGCTCGGTCGTGCTCAGGCCGGCCCGATCGCACAGGCTGCTGGCCAGCCCGGCGCCGAGCTCTTTGGGGGCGCCCTCTCGGCCCAGGGTCGCCCCGGCGCCGACCGCCACGATCTGCAAGAGGGCGTTGGCCGCGGTGTCGAGGGGCCGGAGCCGTCCCTGGTGCTCCCAGACTGCCTCGTCGAGCCCCCGCACCGGACCGCCGAGCTTGCGCAGCAGGACCCACGCCGCGCCGAGGACGATCCCGGCGCCGGCCAGCACTGCGAGGGGGCGCCAGGGTGGCGCGTGGCGGACGCCGGTCTGGAAGTCGCCGTGGCGGTAGCCGTAGGCGAGGTGCTGGACGGCGTGGAGGATCGCCATGAGCACCCCGGCACCGAGCCCTGCCCCGAGGCCGGCGAGGACGACGACCAACCAGAACCGCCACGAGCGCAGGGAGAGGTCCGACGCGTCTCCATCGAGCGGCAGGTTGGGCTGGTGCGGCCCCCGCCCGCTTGCGGCGGCCGCCACGACGCTAGCGGGGTAGCTGCCGCCGGGAGAGGTGGCGCTGCCCGTGCAGCGCGGTGACGATCACCGCGGAGCCGGCGACGGCGACGGCGAACCGGACCAAGAACCCGGCACCGACGGCGAGACCGACTGCCCCACCGATGAAGGACCCCACGATGCCGACCAGCATCGTCGCTGCGAGGCCCATCTTGGCGTGGCCGGGCGCCACGAGCCGTCCGAGGGCGCCGATGACGAGGCCGCCGAGGACCCAGGAGACCAGCAGGCCGAGCACCATGGACCCAAGCGTAGGCCCGATGCCTCCCCGCCGGGGGGTCAGCGTTCACCCCGGGCCGTTCGCGTCGATGACGTCGACACCGGGGACGGGGACGGGCACACCGCGAGAGCACCCGTCGCCCACGTCCGGGCGGCACGTGGTGTCGGCCCCTCTGGCATCGAGCACGCCTTGATCCCGCTGGAGCCCTCCAGCTCCCAGGGCCATCGGGTGGCCGTCACGAGGTCGGGCGCTCGGCGAGCAGGCGTCGGAGCAGGTCGTCTTGGGCGCCGAGGTGCTCTTGGAGCTTCACCACTTCGTGCAGGAGCGCGTCGGCGTCGTTGTAGGTGGCCTCGGCCCTCTTGTCGGCCGCGGTGGCGAGCACGTTCTGGCCGACGATGATGACCGACAGCAAGACGAGCTGGAGGAAGGTCTGGGAGACCCAGGAGACGAGCGTGACCGCGCTGTGGGAGGTGATCGCCTGGGGCAGGCTCACCAAGGCCAGCGCGGCGAAGGCGTAGGCGCACCACATGGTGCCCACCCCGCTGGTCACCTTCACGGCGAACCACGAGTTGAACCGGGCGGGAGCGCTGCCGCGCGGCAGCTGCTCGCTCACCTTCACGGGTCGGGACGTGTGGTCGAGCTTCTCTTTGGTGCGGTGGTGGGGAACGTAGTCGTAGATGGAGTGAGCAGCCATCGAATGGTCCTCCCGGTGGGCTGGCGGCGGGGCCAAGTCTTGCCCGCTCCCGTCTTGGCCACGCCACCGCGGGGGCGTCGACGACCGGCGGCGACCCCATCGCATCCAGGTTGACGGGATCGGGGCGGGTGGCGTGACCCCGACGACCCCTTCGTGGCTGCGAAGATCGACGGCGACCCCCGACCTGGCCGTTGCCGACCGCGAGGAGCCCCCCGATGGACCACACCGACTCGACGAGCGACACGAGCGTGTCGGCCCGAAGCGCCGACGTCGGATCCGAGGCCGACGCCGAGCCCGCCGAAGAGATCACCAGCCTCGAGGGCATCCCGGCCCTCTCCCTCGATGCGATCAGCTCGGTGGCCTATGGGCCCGAGGCGATGCTGGTGGTGCTGGCGAGCGCCGGGGCGGGGGCGCTGGCCAAGATCGAGCCGATCACGGTCGCCATCGTGGTGCTGCTCGTGATCCTGGTGTTCTCCTACCGCCAGGTGATCCGGGCCTACCCCGACGGCGGCGGCTGCTACGCCGTGTCCAAGGCCAACCTCGGTCACCGGGCCAGCCTGCTGGCGGGGGCGTCGCTCGTCGTCGACTACGTGCTCACCGTGGCGGTGTCGATCGCGGCGGGGGTCGCCGCCTTGGTGTCGGCCTTCCCGGGCCTCGCCCCCGACAGCCTCCCTATCTCGCTCGCGGTGCTGGCTGTGCTGACCGCGCTCAACCTGCGGGGGTTGGCGACGAGCGCCCGGGCGCTGCTGTTGCCGACCGCGGTGTTCATCGTTGGGATCTACCTGGTCATCGTGGCCGGGCTGTTCCGCTCCCACCCCGTCCCCGGGGCGGGGATCCACGTGGCGGTCCCCACCGCGGCGGCTGCCGTCGGGGTGCTGCTCCTCTTGAAGGCGTTCGCCGCCGGTTGCAGCGCGCTGACCGGGGTGGAGGCCATCGCCAACGACGTGCCCGCCTTCCGGGCGCCCAAGGTGCGCCGGGCGATGCGCACCGAGGTGCTCTTGGGGGGGATCCTCGGCACGTTGCTGCTCGGTCTGTCGGTGCTCACGGTCCGTTTCCACATCGCACCCCAGGCCTCCCAGACGGTGCTCAGCCAGATCACCGGGGCGTCGGTCGGGCGCGGGGCGATCTCCTACGTGGTCGACCTGTCGACCACCGTCGTCCTGGCCATCGCCGCCAACACCTCCTTCGGCGGGCTGCCGGTCCTCGCCAGCCTCCTCGCCCGGGACCACCTGCTCCCCCACGTCTTCGGCCTGCGCGGGGATCGCCCCGTCTACCGCTACGGGGTGGTGGCCCTGGCGGTACTGGCCGGGGCGCTGCTCGTCGCGGTGGACGCCAACACCAACGCTCTCATCCCCCTCTTCGCCATCGGGGTGTTCACCGGCTTCACCCTCTCCCAGACCGGCCTCGTGCGCCACTGGCACCACGACCGGCCGCGGCGCTGGTGGGCTCGGGCCGGTCTCAACGGGCTCGGGGCGGCGATGACGGCGGTGGCGACCGTCATCTTCGTCGTCACCAAGTTCGCCGCTGGTGCCTGGGTGGTGGTGATCGCCATCCCCGCCCTGATCCTGCTCTTCTCGCGCATCGACGCCTACTACCGTGACGTCGCCACCGAGATCGGCCTCGGCACGGTACCGCCCACGCCCGCGGCGGAGAGGAGCCTCGTCGTCGTCGCCGTCACCGCCGTCTCGCAGATGACCGCAGCCGCTCTCAGCACGGCCCTCTCGCTTGCCGACGAGGTGGTGGCGGTCAGCGTGCAGTTCGACGACCAACGAGCGGCGTCGCTCCGCTCCGACTGGGACCGCTGGGACCCCGGGGTGCCGCTCACCGTCCTGCGGTCGCGGACTCGGTCGGTCACCAAGCCCATGCTCGCCCACCTGGACGCCCTGAGGCGCCAGGGCCATCCCCAGGTGCTCGTCCTGATCCCCGAAGTCGAGCCGAAGAAGTGGCGCCACCAGCTCCTCCAGAACCAGCGCGGCATCCTCCTCGCCAACGCCCTGCGCCGCCACAGCGACGTCAACGTCGCCCGAATGCCGTTCCGCCTCAGCGAGATGTAGCAGGAAGCGGCGAGGCGGCGGGTGGCTGGCGCACCGGTCCCGGCGGCGCCCCAACCGCCTGCGGACAACGGCTCGAAGGGCCGTGCTCGGGACGGGAGTGCTCCCAGCGGAAGGAGCCGGGCGGCGCTGCGAACCCCCCGGTCCTGGCCGAAGAGCCCCGGTGGCGTCATGGGGCAGCAGCAGTTCCCGTGGTGCGAGATCGCCCCCGCATGGGTGCCCTGGGTGCCGCGATCACCGGGGTGTGGGTCCATCACCCGGGCTGCGCCAGCGGCCCGAAGTAGCTGGGCGAAGTGGGTGGGGACCCGATGCGCGTAGCCCGTGGGAAGAACGGCGACCGAGTCCTTGAAGACCGCGCTCGAACAGCGGGGACCGGGATGCGATGATGGCGGCGTTCGATCGTCACAACGAGCAGGTACGTCGGTCCATCCCTTCGGACCGACTCATCGAGTGGATCCCGGGCGATGGGTGGGAGCCGATCTGCGAGAAGCTCGGCGTCCCCGTGCCGGAGGACCCGTTCCCGGTGACGAACACCACGGCCGACTTCCGGGCCCGGCTGGGGATGCCACCGCTCGACTGATGTGGAACGGACAGAAGCGCGGCCGATCGGCTGCGGACGCGGTGGGAACCGTCGCGCTCTGGAGAGGGCGTACGGGGATGCAGCAGGCTCCTCCCGGTCGGTGCTCCCCGGTGTCCTCAGCCGCAGACGTTACGGAGTCGACGGCGGGATCTGTGCCATGTGGGGCGGACCGACTACCCGGCGACCGGTCGGACCAGCGTGATGGCGCCCTCGGGGCAGGCGGTCACGCACTTCCCGCACTCCTCGCACCGGTCCGCCCGTACCGGGTAGGCGGTCATCCGCCGGTGGGCCGTGGTGCGGAGCTTGCCCAGCAGGCCGAGCGCATCGAAGTCGGCCACGTCCATCCGGCGGACCTCGAAGACGTCGAACGGGCACACCCGCACGCAGTCGCGCTTGGCTTCGCAACGCCCATGGTCGACGACGGGTCTGGTCGGCATGGGGCAGGGGTCAGCCGGTCGTGGCCGCCGGCGTCCTACCGGTGGGGCTTGCTCAGGATTCCGAGCTCGCCGCGGCCAGCTTGGCCAACTCCTCGTTGACCATCCGCTCGTGCGTCTCGGCGTCCTCCTTGGCCTTCTTGGGGCTCCACCGGCCTGCCATCAGCAGCACCATCGGCACGAAGATCAGCTCGCCGGCGACGCATACCCAGAACCAGTTCTGCCACTGTCCCGGGGACACCTTGAGCGCCTGCTCCACCTTCGGTCCCTCGGACTGGAGGAACTTGAAGTCCGACTGCTTGGAGGCGGCGCCCAGGGCCTCCAGGCGGGTGATGGCGGCCGGCACCGAAATGTTGAACTTGGCCGAGACCTCCGTCGCCGCTTTCAGGCCGGCCGTGGTGTTGCTCGGGTTGACCGTCAGCGTGTGCAGGGTCGCCGGGTCGACGGCGCCGGCGGTCGCGATGTCGACGGCGTAGTGCTTCTCGAGCGCCGTGAGCTTGGCGCCGTTGTCCACGATGGGCGTCATCGAGTTCACCACGAAAGGCAGGATCAGAATGGAGATGGCCACCACCGCCCGGATGATCCAGCCCCACACCGCCAGCCCGGTGGCGGTGAGGGCCGGGTTCCGGCGCTCGACGGTCTCGGTGTAGCTCGCCATCCACGGCGCGTAGGCGACGGCCAGGAAGACGGCGAGCAGCGAGACGATCCAGACGAACGTGTAGTAGCCGGTGTGGGGGTGGGTCGCCTGCAGGAGGTAGTAGATGGTCATCGCCGCCGCGCCCAGGCCGCCGACGATCATGAAAGGCTTGCGCACCCGAAGGCGGTCCGAGAGGATGCCGATGACGATCAGGCCGCCGGCGTCGAACGCCCAGATCCAGTTGCCGAGGGCGTTCGCCTGCGAGGCCGACCAGCCGAAGATCGCCCCGAAGTAGATGACGTTGAAACCCACCATCGTGTAGTAGATGATCAGGAACACGGCGATGGCGAACGCCGAGAGCACGATGTCGAGGTGGAGCATCTGGCGCCACGGGCGCTTGAGAGTGGATTCGATGTCGATGCCCTTGGCCCGGGCCTCGATCAGCGCCCGGTCGCGCATGGAGACCATCAGCTGGTCGCGCAATCCCGGTGTCAGCTCGCGGAGGCCGAACATGGCGAAGGCGAACACGACCAGGCCGACGATGCCGCAGATGACGAACTGGTCCTGCCACGCGTGGAGGTGGCCAAGGGTGTGACTGGCCACCTCGGCGACCACCAGGCTGCCGACCACCGGCCCCAGCGTCCAGAATCCCATGGCTGACGCCCGGCCAAGCTGGGGTGAGAAGTCCCGGACCAGCGCCGGGGTGGCCACCAGGATGATGCCCTCGACGAAGCCGACGGCGACCACGATCACGGCGAAGGCCCACTCGTTGGGTGCGTTGGGGATCCCGAAGAGGACCAGCAGGCCGGTGATCAGCAGGCCGTAGACGGTCATGTTGGCCCGTCCCCACCGGTCGCCCAGTCCCGCCAGCAGGGAGGTGAAGGCGCCGACGGCGTTCCCCACGACCGTGATGTACACGTAGAAGCGGAAGGTCATGTCGTAGTGGGCGAGGATCTGGGGAGCCACCGCCCCGGCGACGTACAGCTGGTAGTAGAGGATGATCGTGGCGACGACGACGATGCCCAGGTAGAAGATGCGCGCCCCCGTGTCGGGGTACCGGTCGATCGACCGGTACCACAACGTCCGACCCAGGAGCCCGTGCGGGCTCGCCTGCCCGCCCCCACCGGTCGGTGCCAATGTCGTCTGCGCCATGTCCTCGCCCCTCCCCGTAATTCCTAGGACGCTCGGTCCCCCTGCTGCCCTCCCACGGCTGCGGACTTGCCGCATTGCCTGAACAAGCGTTTATATACATTCGACGATAGCACCGGTCAAGGAGGGATGCGGTGGGTGAGGGACGCGGTGGGTCCCCCTCGGCCGGGGATCCCCAGAAGGCTGGATGGCGGGAGATGACGACGAGCACCCTCACGACCGGCGACGCCAGGCGGGAGACGGCGGCCGCGGACGACGGCGATCTGTCCCCGCCGGCCCGCCGCCTGCTGCAAGCGGCCGGCGACCTCTTCTACGAGCAAGGCGCCGTGGCGACCACCGTCCGCCAGATCACCGGCGCCTGCGGTCTCAGCCCGGGCGCCCTGTACAACCACTTCACCTCGAAGGAAGAGCTCCTCTACATGCTGGTGCACGCCGGCCACCGCCGGCTCGAGGTGGACGTGGTGGCGGCGCAGTCCGCCGTCGCCGGCGACCCGGTGGCCGAGCTGTCCGCGATCGTCTCTGTGTACGTGCGGACGCACGTCCGGGGCCGGAAGGGGGCGCGCGTCGCCAACCGGGAGTACCCGCACCTGACGGGGGAGCGACTTCGGGACATCGTGGCCATCCGCCGCCGCCTCAGAGACCGGGTGGCCGACGTCCTCGAGGAGGGAAGCGCACGCGGAGTGTTCTGCATCGCCGGGGACAGCGATCGCCCGTCGACGCGCATTGCCGCCTCCTCCATCCTCGACCTCTGCGTCCACTGCGGCGAGTGGCTGCGGCCCGACGGTCGGCTGTCGCTCGACGAGCTCGAGCATCGCTTCGTCACGATGTGCCTCCGCCTCGTCGGCTGCGAGGTCACCTACAGATCGGAGGCACGAGCCCGGCGGGCGCCCCGCCCCCGGCGGGCGCCGCGGCAGGTCACGGCTCGGCCGGACCCTCAAGGCTCGAGGCAGACGGGGATCGAGTCGGTGCTCCCGGTCGGTGATTCGGTGGTGCCGTCCGGCGCGTAGATCTTCACGTAGTGGACGGAGGCGAACTGCTTCAGGGTGGGCATGATCTCGCCGGCGATGGTCATGGTCGAGCCGTTGCTGGCGCACCCGCCTTCGAGGCGGACGGACGCGATGCCGCTCTCGATGTGCAATGCGGTGTACCCCGTCGCCCCGGACGTGACGAGCCCGAGGCCGTCCGCCCCCTCGGCGGCGGTGGGTCCGGCGAAGAGGCCGTCGAGCGCCCTTGCGGCGAGGGCTGGAGGCTCGACCTGTCGATCGACCGGCCGGAAGAGGGGCTCCTGCCCGGTGAGCGCGTGGTCCCGATCGAGGAACCAGACCTTCACGGTCACGGTGACCGGCGGGTTCGCCCTTCCGCCGGTCGACGGCGTCGAGGGGGCGAGGGTGGTCGAGGTCGATGTGGACGTGGGAGCGGAGCTGGAGGACGACCCCGCCGGCCCGGCCGTGTTGCCGCCGGTCCCGCAGGCGGCCGTCACCGCAGCGAGCACCACGACACCGATGGGAAGGGCAATCCCCCTGAGCCTCGTCATCGAACCTCCACATCGCGGTCGAGCTACGGGTCGATCGTCGTGCCGCCCGGGGCCGCGGCCAAGGGACTGAAGTCACATCGTCGGCGCCCCGGCGGGGGACCTGGCAGCCCGGAGAGCTCGGTCGGCGCCTCGCCGCTACCCCGAGCAGGAGCTCGGTCCGTTTGGCCCGCACGGCTCGGGGCTTGCCGAACAGGGGCACACCGCTGGCGATCGCCTCCACCCCGGGGTGATCTGCGCCCTCGACAGCTCCCTGGCGCCCCGGGGTCGACGTGCCCGAGCGCTCGCGGGGCCGTCGTGGGGCTTCGGTTCCCGACATCCCACGGAGAGGCGGACGAGACCAAGGGCGGTCCAAGCGGGTAGACCGACACCGTGCGCGTCCGTGCCGCCCGCCTGATCGAACACGGCCGGCCGCTGGTGGTCGAGGAGGTCGACCTTCCCGAGCCGGCCGACGGCGAGGTGGTCGTCGACCTCGCCTACGGCGGGGTGAACCCGGTGGACCGTTACGGCGCCCTGGGCCGGGTGGCCCCCGACGGGCCCCTGCCCCGTACGTTGGGCACCGAGGCCTCGGGGCGGGTCGATGGCCGCCCCGTGCTGGTCCGGGGCCACGGCCTGGGCACCGCCCGCGACGGCCTGTGGGCGGAGAGGGCGGTGGTCCCGGAGGCTGCGCTGGTCGCCGTGCCCGACGGGGTCGCTCTCGAGGCCGTCGCCGGCATGGGGGTGGCGGGGGTGACCGCTTGGCGAGCGGTGACTGAGAAGGCACAGGTCACCGCCGACGACCGGGTGCTCGTGCTCGGGGCCAGCGGGGGCGTCGGGTCGATCGCCGTGTCGGTGGCCCGTTCCCTGGGGGCGACCGTGTGGGGCCAGACCGCCAGTCCGGACAAGGCCGACTGGGTGCGAGGGCGAGGGGCGTCCGAGGCGGTGGTGGCCGACGCCGGGTCCCTGGTGGAGGCGGCGCGCGATCTGCGCCCCACGGTGGTCCTCGACCCGCTCGGGGGTTCCTTCTCGGGGGCGGCGGTCGAGCTGCTCGAGCCACGCGGCCGCCTCGTCCTCTTCGGGACCTCGGCCGACCCGGTCGGCCAGGTCCCCCTCCAGCAGCTCTACCGAAAGGCCCTCACCGTGCTCGGCTACGGAGGACTGATCGAGCCGGACGAGGTGCTGGCCCGGCACCTGGGCACGGCGCTCGAGGCGATGCGGGAGGGCCGGCTCGAGGTGATGGTCGACCGGGTGCTGCCGCTCGACGAGGTCAACCGGGCCTTCGAGCTGCTGGTGGCGCGTCAGGTCCTGGGCAAGCTGGTGCTGGACCTGGGCGGCTGACTCGGACGAGGGGTCGAGGCCCGCCACTGGTCGTCGAGGCCGTGGGCGGCGACCCCGTAGCATGCGCTCGATGGCACGGGCCTACGACGTCGACGTGATCGAGCGGAAGTGGCAGGCGCGCTGGGCCGAGGAGGGCACCTACGAGGTGGCCAACGACGACCCGCGGCCGCCCTACTACGCCCTGTGCATGTACCCCTACCCCTCGGGTCCCGCCCACCAGGGGCACGTCCGCAACTACACGTTCGGTGACCTGGTCGTCCGCTACCAGACCATGCACGGGAAGGCAGTCCTCTCGCCCATGGGCTTCGACTCGTTCGGGCTGCCCGCGGAGAACGCGGCCATCCGGACCGGCACCCACCCCCGGGAGTTCACCGAGGCCAGGATCGCCGAGCTCAAGGACTCCATCACCCGTCTCGGGGCGGTGTACGACTGGCGGCGCCAGGTCCGCAGCCACGATCCCGCCTACATCCGCTGGAACCAGCTGTTCTTCCTCCGCTTCTTCGAGCGGGGCCTGGCCTACCGGGCCAACGCCCCGGTCAACTGGTGCCCGGGCTGCCAGACCGTGCTGGCCAACGAGCAGGTCCTGGCCGACGGCACCTGCGAGCGGTCGGGCGACCTGGTGGAGCGCCGCGACCTCGAGCAGTGGTTCCTCCGGATCACCGACTACGCCGAGGAGCTGCTGGCGGCCATCGAGGACCTCGACTGGCCCGAGCGGGTGAAGACCATGCAGCGGAACTGGATCGGTCGGTCCGAGGGTGCCGAGATCGACCTCGTGATGGCGGACGGTGCCGGCGCGCCGGGGGAGCCGCCGCGGGCGCTGCGCGTGTACACCACCCGTCCCGACACCGGGTTCGGGATGACCTACGCGGTGATGGCTCCCGAGCACCCGTTGGTGGACCAGCTCACCACCCCCGGGCAGCGGTTGGCGGTGGACGAGCTGCGGGCCCGGGTGGCGGGGGAGAGCGAGATCGAGCGCACCGCCTCGGCCGAGGGCGGGACCAGCCTGACCAAGCGCGGCGCCTTCACCGGCAGTCACGTCGTCAACCCGTTCAACGGGGAGCGGGTGCCGGTGTACGTCGCCGACTACGTGCTCATGAGCTACGGGACCGGGGCGATCATGGCGGTGCCGGCTGAGGACGAGCGTGACTGGGCCTTCGCCGAGGCCTATGGGCTGCCCATCGTGCGGACCGTCGCGCCACCCCAGGACTGGGAGACGTCGGGTGGCGGTGCGTGGCATGGCGACGGCGTGAAGATCAACAGCGGGTTCCTCGACGGCCTCGACGTGGCCACGGCCAAGGCGAAGGCCATCGAGTTCCTGGTGGACAAAGGGGTCGGCCGTCCCAAGGTGAACTACCGCCTGCGGGACTGGCTGGTCTCGCGCCAGCGGTACTGGGGCTGCCCGATCCCGATCGTCTACTGCCCGGTGCACGGCACCGTCCCGGTGCCCGAGGAGCAGCTGCCCGTGCTCGCCCCCGACGACGTGGAGTTCAAGCCGTCCGGTCGGTCGCCGCTGGCGTCCCACCCCGGCTTCCTGCAGACGGTCTGCCCGGTCTGCGGCGGTCCGGCCCGCCGCGAGACCGACACCATGGACACCTTCGTCGACTCGAGCTGGTACTTCCTGCGGTTCTGCGACCCCTTCGACCCCGCCGTCCCCTTCGGGCAGGCGGAGGCCGGGCACTGGATGCCGGTCGACCAGTACATCGGCGGGATCGAGCACGCCATCCTCCACCTGCTCTACGCCCGCTTCTACACCCGGGCACTGATCGACGTCGGGCTGGCCCCCGAGACCGCCCGTGAGCCCTTCCGCCGGCTGTTCACCCAGGGCATGATCCGGATGGGCGGCTCCAAGATGTCGAAGTCCAAGGGGAACCTGGTGGCGCCGGCCCGCTACTTCGAGACGGTGGGCGCCGACGGCCTCCGGCTGTTCCACCTCTTCGTGGGACCGCCGGCCGACGACTTCGACTGGACCGACCAGACCGACCAGGTGATCGAGGGCTGTGGGAAGTTCCTCGACCGGCTGTGGCGGCTGGTCACCACGGGGGGCGCGGACGCCCGCACCGGGCCGCAGACGGCCGGCGACCGGGCGGTGCGCCAGGCCGTCCACCGCACGATCGAGCAGGTGACCGGTGACCTCGACCGGTGGTCGTACAACACCGCCGTGGCCCACTGCATGGAGCTGGCCAACCAGTTGCAGCGCTACGTGCGGGACCCCGAACGACCCCATGCCGAGATCCTCGACGAGGGCTTCGACGCCCTTCTCTTGTTGATGGCCCCGATGACCCCGCACGTCACGGCCGAGCTCTGGGAACGACGGCACGGGCCCGGCGACCCGCTCCACCGCCGCCCGTGGCCGGGCTTCGACCCTTCGCTGGTGCGGCACGAGACGGTGACCATGGTGGTGCAGGTCGACGGCAAGGTGCGGGACCGGCTCGAGGTGCCGGCCGAGGTCGACGCCGAGCGTGCGACCGAGTTGGCGCTGGCCTCGCCCAAGGTGGTCGCCGCGCTCGAGGGTGCCTCACCGTCCCGGGTGATCGCCAGGCCGCCCCGGCTGGTCAACGTGGTGCGCTGACCGGTAGAGGTCGACATCGACGCCGGCCTTCACCCTGGCGGCCGTGTCCCGGCCCGCCGGCGCCACGCCGGGAGGCGCCGTGTGCGCCTCCGGTCGGGCGCGATCAGGCGTGGAAGCCGGCCACCAGGGATCGCCAGTGCTCGGGGTCGACCTTGTAGGGCGTGTAGTAGCTGAACCGGTCGACCAGGTCCCCGAACCGGGCGAGCACCCGGGCGGGCACCTCGTCGATCGGGGCGACCACGGCGAAGGCGTCGACCACGTCGTCGCCGATGAGCTCGCCCATCTTCACCCACTCGCCCCGCTTGGACAGGGTGTTGAGCTCGGTCTGCAGGTCGCCCCAGCCGTGGAGCTCGAGCACCGGCCGGTAGGCAGGGGTGGAGCCGTAGAAGGCGATCTGCTGCTTGACGGCGGTGGTCGCCGCCTCGACCGCCGCGTCGTCCTCGCCGGTGATGACGAACCCCGGGTACGACAGCGTCAGGTCGGCCCGTGTCTTGCCCGCCTTGGCGGCACCCCGGAGGAGAGCCGGCATGGTGACCTCCCGCAGGTAGCGCTCGGTCGTGAACCCGTGGACCAGCAGCCCGTCGGCCACCTCGCCGGCCACCTCGGTCATGAGCTCACCCACCCCGGCCAGCAGGATCGGGGGGTTGCCGTGCGGGTTGGGCCCCGGGTCGAACATCGGGGTCATGAGGGTGTGGGTGTAGAACTCGCCCCGGAAGTCGAGCTTGTCGCCGGTCTCCCAGGCGCGCCAGATGGCTCGGATCGCCTGGATCATCTCTCGCATGCGCGGCGCCGGGTGCGACCAGGGCATCGAGAAGCGCTTGGTGATGTGCGGCTTGATCTGCGAGCCCAGGCCGAGGAGGAACCGACCGCCCGACAGGGTCTGCAGGTCGTTGGCGAGGACGGCGAGGTTCATCGGGTTGCGGGCGAACGCCACGGCGATGCCGGTCCCGAGCTCGATGCGCTCGGTGGTCTCTGCGGCCACGGCGAGGGGCAGGAAGGCGTCGTGGACGGTCTCGGCCGCCCAGACCCCGTCGTAGCCGAGCGCCTCGGCTTGGCGGGCGGCGTCGCCCATGCCGCCCTTCTCGAACCCGATGCCTCCGTCGACCTTCATGACCGCACCCTACACAGGGGCAACCCCCGCCCTCGTGCCGGCCCCCTGGCCGAATGCGGCGGAGCCGTTAGGGCTCCTCGCCGCGGAGGAACTTCTCGAGCTCGGCCGCGATCTCCTCCCCGGACGGCACCTCGTCCACCCCCAGGGCGTTGCCCTCTGAGGCGTCGATGCTCTCCTCGAGCTTGCGCACCATGGCCAGGTGCTCGGGGTTCCCGGCGATCAGCTGGTCCACCTGGCGGCGCGAGCTGTCGGCGGCGCTGCGCAGGGTGGAGGAGTCGAGGGCCAACCCCGCAACCGACGCCAGCCCGTCGACCAGTGCCGCCGAGGCCTCGGGGAAGGGAAGCGCCGCCACGTAGTGGGGTACCCGGGCCCAGAGGCTCACGGCGTCGATCCCGGCCTCCCCGAAGCCCAGCTCGAGCGCGGCCAGGACCCCGGCGGGGACCTCGAGCTCCCCCTGGACGATCCCGATCCGGGTGACCAGGTCGGCGGAGGACGGTGGGGCGGTGGCCGCCAGCTTGACCGGGCGGGTGTGGGGGGCCGGTGCCGGGAAGGCGCCGAGACCCACGACCATCCGGACCCCATGGCCCTTGGCCAGGGTGACCACGGCGTCGACGAACTGGCGCCAGTGGAAGTCGGGCTCGGGCCCCACCAGGTACAGCACGTCGGCGCCGACGGCGTCGCGGCCGAGACGGATCTCGGTGCGGGGCCAGGTCAACTCGGTGGTGATCCCGTTCACGATGTGCGCCACGGGCCGACGGGCCCGCTGGTCGAGGAAGTGGTCGCCGTCGAAGGTGACGAGCGGCTCGTCCTCGGCGTCGGCGAGAAGCATTGTCACCGCGGTCGCCGCCCCGAGCCCGGCGTCGACCCAGCCCTCGAGCGCCACCACCAGCACCGGGCTGGCGAGGGCCGGCTCACGGTGGACCTCGAAGACCGGCGCGCCAGGATCGGGGCTCATCGCAGCTCTCCCTTCGGCTCCCGGTGCCCGGGCGCCCTCATCGGCCGGCCAGTGTGGAGTCCGCCAGCTCGGCCAGCCGCTCGACGGTGCCGGGGAAGCTGTCGACGCTGTTCGGGTCGCCGGCCCCGGCGCCGGCCAGGTAGCGGGCGTAGACCCCCTGGAGGATGCAGGCGAGCTTCCAGTAGCCGAAGGCCATGTAGTAGCCGACGTCGCCGACGTCGCGCCCCGAGGCGGCGGCATAGCGGGCCAGCACCTCGTCTCGGGTGGCGAAGCCGGGGGCGACCGTCGGGGCGGCCGTGCCGAGCAGCGGGTCGCCCTCGCCCGGCTCGGCCCAGTAGACCATCAGGAGCCCGACGTCGGCCATGGGGTCGCCCAGGGTGCAGATCTCCCAGTCGAGGATGGCGGCCACCGACCCGTCGTCGGCCAGCACCACGTTGTCGAGGCGGTAGTCGCCGTGGACGACGGTGGTGCTCCGCTGCTCGGGGATCCGGGCCGCGAGGGACTCGCCGACGTCCTCCACCAGCGTCCCGTGGTCGACACCCTGCACCGCCATCTGCCGGTACTGCTCGCGCCAGCGGCGGAGCTGCCGCTCGATGTAGCCGGTGCGGCGCCCCAGGTCACCCAGAACCACCCGGTCGACGTCCACCTGGTGGAGGACCGCCAGGGTGGAGGCGAGCTCGTCGCCGATCCGGCCCCGCGTCGGCTCGTCGAACGCCGCCTCTGCGGTCTGCTGGTCGCGCAGGATGTGACCGGCCACGACGTCCATCACGTAGAAGGGTGCCCCGGTGACCGACGGGTCGTCGCACAAGCCGTAGGTACGGGGGACGGGCACCGGGGTCGGACCGAGGGCATGGATCACCCGGTGCTCACGCCCCATGTCGTGGGCGGTCGGCAGCACGTGGCTGACCGGCGGCCGCCGGAGGGCGAACAGGCGGCCGGCGGCGTCCTCCACCCGGTAGGTCAGGTTGGAGCGCCCGCCGGCGATGAGGCGGAAGGACAGCGGCGGCGCGACCTCCGGGACGTGCGCCGCGAACCAGTCGGTGACCGGGCCGGGGTCGATGCCGACCAGAGGAGCGGCCGCGCCGGCACCGGAGTCGACCTGGGAGACCATCGCAACGTGACGCTACCTGCTGGCGGGCCGTCGGCCGGCTCGGAGGCCGTTCGGCCGGCGACGGTGAGCAACTATGGTCCTCGGCGATGACCGACGTGACCGACGACACCTTCGAGGCGGCGGTGATGACCCGGTCGGCCGAGGTGCCGGTCGTGGTCGACCTGTGGGCACCGTGGTGCGGCCCGTGCCGGACGCTCGGCCCCATGCTCGAGCAGGCGGTGGCGGCCACCGGCGGGGCGGTCGAGCTGGCCAAGGTGAACGTGGACGAGAACCCCCGCGTGGCGGCCACCTTCCAAGTGCAGTCCATCCCGGCGGTGTTCGCAGTGCGCGACGGGAAGGTGGTGGACGGCTTCATCGGCGCGGTCCCAGGGGCCCAGGTCGAGGCGTTCGTGGCTCGGCTGGCACCGGAGCCGACCGAGGCGGACCTGATGGCGGCGGCCGGCGACGAGGCGTCGCTGCGGCGCGCCCTCGAGCTGCAACCCGATCACCCGGTCGCCCTGCCGGCGTTGGCCCGACTTCTGCTCGACAAGGGCGATCCCGAGGGCGCGCTCGAGCTGCTGGCCCGGGTGCCCGAGACGGCCGAGCTGCGGGCCCTGGCCGCCGAGGCCCGGCTGGCCGGGCAACAGGTGGCGGTCGGCGAGGACGTGAGCTCGCTCCTCGACGACCTGCTCGAGCGGGTACGCGACGACGAGGGGGCGCGCCAGGAGTTCCTCGACGTGCTCGAGACGCTGGGCGTCGACGACCCCCGCACCGCCCGGTACCGCAAGGCGCTCGCCGCCCGCCTCTTCTGAGCGCCTGCTGACCGCCGTGGGGCCCGACGGGGTGGACACCGACCGCCCGCCCGTTGCGGCCCGCCCGGGACCGGGAGCCGGCCTCCGCGCCGGCCGGGTGCTCGAGCTCGGCGCCCGGCGCTACGACCTGGGCACCCGGGCGCTGGTGATGGGGATCCTGAACCGCACCCCCGACTCCTTCTACGACCAGGGGGAGACCTTCGGGCTGGCGCGACTGCTCGACCGGGCGGCCATCCTGGTGACCGACGGCGCCGACATCCTCGACGTGGGCGGGGTGAAGGCCGGCCCTGGGCCCGAGGTGACCGAGGACGAGGAGCTCGACCGGGTGGTCCCGGCGGTGGAGGCCCTGGCGGCCCGCTTCGAGGTCCCGGTGTCGGTCGACACCTGGCGGGCCTCGGTCGCCCGCGCCGCCTATGGGGCCGGCGCGGTGATGGGCAACGACATCAGCGGCTTCGCCGATCCCGACTACCTCGCGGCCGCCGCCCAGCACGGGGCCTCCGTGGTGGCCACCCACATCCGGTTGGCGCCCCGGGTCCGCGACCCGGAGCCGCACTACGACGACGTGGTGGCCACCGTCCGCCGGTTCCTCCTCGAGCGAGCCGCTCGGGCGACCGCCGCCGGGATCCCCGCCACCCGGGTGGTCCTCGACGCCGGGCTCGACCTGGGCAAGACGGCCGGGCAGTCCCTGACCCTCCTGCGGGCCTCCGGCGCCCTGGCCTCACTCGGCTACCCCCTGCTGCTGTCGGCTTCCAACAAGACCTTCCTGGGGGTGGTGCTCGACCTGCCCCTCCGTGAGCGCCGCGACGCCTCGCTGGCCGCCGCCGCCCTCGGGGTTGCCAGGGGCTGCCGTCTGCTCCGGGTGCACGACGTGGCCGGCACCCGGCGGGTCCGCGACGCCCTTGCGGCCGTGATGTCGGCGGGTACGGCGGATCGCTCGGGCCCGGCGGGTGGGACGGGCTCTCCGGGTACGGCGGATCGGTCGGCCGAGGGGTCCCGGTGAGCGCCGGCCGGCGAAGCGACCCGACGTCCGCCCCGGCGCCCGTGTACCTCGTGCGGGGGGACGACTCCGCCCTCGTCACCCAGGCTGTGAGGGGCCTGCTGGCGGAGCTGGTGGGCGAGCGCGACCAGGCCCTCGTGGTCGAGGAGCACGGCGGGAGCTCTATCGAGGAGCTCGACGCCGGGGCGGTGGTCGACGCCTGCACGACGCCCCCCTTCCTGATCGACCGGCGGGTGGTGGTGGTCCGGGAGGCGGGGAAGCTGAGTGCCGCCGGTGGAGCCCGGCTTGCCGCCGCCCTCGAGGATCCGCTGCCCTCCACCGTCCTGGTGCTGGTGTCGGGCGGGGGCACGGTGCCATCGGTGCTGGTCAAGGCGGTGGCCGCCAAGGGCCAGGTCGTCGACGCGGCGGTGGGGACGGGCCGGGAGCGCACCCGCTGGCTCGGCGACCAGGTCCGAGGTGGCCCGGTCCGGCTCGAGCCGGCTGGCATGTCGCTCCTCGAGGAGCACCTGGGGGACGACCTCGGCCGGCTGGCGGGCATCCTCCAGACCCTGGGTGTGGCCTACGGCACCGGGGCCACCGTCAGCCGGGACCAGCTCGAGCCGTTCCTCGGTGAAGCCGGTGCCGTCCCGCCGTGGGACCTGACCGACGCCATCGACGCCGGGACCACCGCCCGGGCGCTCCAGGTGCTCCAGCGCCTGACCGGGGCGGGCGGTCGCAGCGCCCCGGAGATCCTGGCGGTCCTCCACCGTCACTTTTCGAACATGTTGCGGCTCGACGGAGCCGACGTCTCCTCGGGAGAGGACGCGGCGGCGGTGCTCGGAGCACGCAGTGCCTTCGTGGGGAAGAAGGCGTGGTCCCAGGCTCGCCAGCTGGGGACGGAGCGGATCGGACAGGCCATCGCCCTGCTGGCGGCGGCAGACCTCGACGTGAAGGGGCAGAGCGCCCTGCCGCCCGAGACGGTGCTCGAGATCCTGGTGGCCAGGCTGAGCCGGCTGGTCCGGACCCGCGCCGCCGTCCGACGCTGAGCCCGCGCCGCCGCCCGGCCCGGACGCTACTCGGCGGCTTGGGCCTCGAGCTCGGCCACCCGCCGCATCAACCGTGACTTCCGGTTGGCAGCCTGGTTCTTGTGGATCACGCCCTTGGACGCTGCCTTGTCGATCCGCTTGACCGCCAGACGCAGGGCGTTGGCACCATCCTCGGCGCCGTCGGCGGCGGCCGCGACCGCCGTCTTGGTGCGGGTGCGCAGCTCGGAACGGACGGCCTTGTTCCGGAGGCGACGCCGGTCGTTCTGGCGGTTGCGCTTGATCTGACTGCGGATGTTGGCCACGTGTGGTCCCTCTGGTCGCCGGGACACCCCGGCCGGTTGGGTGATTGGGCGCTGCCGGCACCCTGGCGCCGGAGCGGCCCACAAGGTTAGCCGCTCCTCAGGTGTGGTGGTCCCCTCCCCGGAGGGGCTCGACCTCCCAGCGCTCCGGGGGAGGCGGCGGGGGGCGGCGCGAGGTCGACGCCCCGGCAGCCGGTGAAGCCGGCGCCGCCGCGGCCGGCGG
>DAHUYA010000086.1 GCA_027315445.1 Acidimicrobiaceae bacterium
TCGAATCCTTTGGCCAGGTAGAACTGCGGGAAGTACTGGGTGGCGGTGGCGTCGTTGCAGCAGGTGTAGCCCCAGATGCCCTCGACCGCCTCCTCGACGCCGGCGCGTCGGAGGGTGCGGCCGACGACCACCGCCATCTCGGCCTCCATCACCAGGCTGTCGACGAACGGTGGCCGGACGACGGTGCCGCCCTGCCCGCTCGGCTCGGGGACGATCTTCGGGCAGAGCACCATCGGGGGACGCTCAGCGTCCCGGGTCTGCCCGGGCTCCAAGAAGCCGCCCATCACCGCCAGCATCGTGCGCGGCTCGACCGGGCTGAGGAGCGGCAGCTCGGAAACGTCCAGCTCGTCGCCGCCGAGCCCGGGGTCGCCGTCGCGGTGGGCGAACGGGTCGCCGGCCAGGGGGCGGAACCGGTCGCCGGCCACCTCCCCGTAGGTGGGACGACCGCCGACCAGCGCTCGGGCGATCCTCACCGGTTCGAACCGTCGCCCGGCGGGCCGGCCGGCTCTTCGATCCGGTAGAGGGCGGCGGCGTTCTCCCAGAGGATCTTGCGCCGGACCTCCTCGGTCGCCTCGGCCAGGCCGGCGTCGATGGTCTCGTGGATGTTGCCGAAGAGGCAGGCGGTGTGGGGGAAGTCGGTCTCGAAGAGGATCCGGTCGACCGGCAGCTCGTCGAGCAGTCGGCGCGGCGCCACCTTCTCGAACCAGTAGGTGCAGTAGACCTGCCGGCGGAAGAGCTCGGACGGCAGCAGCTCGTCGGTGCGGGTCCGGCCCGGCCGGAAGGCGCCGAGGTAGCTGTAGTCGGCCGTCTCGAGCATGAACGGGATCCAACCGATGCCGCTCTCCACCGACACGACCTTCAGATCCGGGAACCGGTTGAGGACGCCCGACAGGATCAGGTCGGCGCACTGGATCCCGTTCTTCATGAAGAGGTTCACCGCGGCGTGGGCGGTGGCGCCCGGGTGTCCCTGCACCGGCACCCGGTCGGTCATCTCGGTCGACTCGCCCTCGCCGCCGCCGATGTGGAAGTGCACCGGCAGGCCGGCCTCCTGGGCGGTCGCCCACAGGGGGTCCCAGTGCCGGTCGGCCATGAACGGCAGGCCGAAGCGCTGGGGCTCGCCCGTGAAGAGCACGCCCCGGAACCCGAGCCCGGCGCAGCGCCGCACCTCGGCCACCGTCGCCTCGATGTCCCAGAACGGCAGCGACATGATGGTGACGAAGCGGCGCCGGTCCACCGCCGTCCAGTCGAAGAGGAAGTCGTTGTAGGCCCGGACGGCCGCCAGCTTGGCCTCCTCGTCGGCGATGGCCAGGAACTGCTGGCTGCCGAAGCCGGCGATGTTGGGGTAGAGGGCGCAGGCCCAGATCCCGTTCTCGTCCATGTAGCGCAGCCGGGCCGACGAGTCGTAGGCCGCCGGGTGGCACTGCTCGAGGGTGGCCGGGAACTCGGGCGGCCAGGCCGGCCAGCCGGCGGGGGCGGTGACGCCGGTCCGGTAGATCGGTCGGCCGTTCAGCGTCCACACGTCGACGCCGTGCCCGTCCCGCCGCATGGTCGGCATCAGCTCGACGAACCGCTCGGGCACCCGGGCCGTCCACACGTCGGCGGGTTCGGTGATGTGCGTGTCGGCGTCGATGATCCACGTCGCCGTCATGGCGTCGCTCCCTTCCCGGCTCGCTCGCCCGGCAGCGACTGTACTGTCGGGGGCGGCGACACCGACACGACGGACAGGCCCGCCGGGGGACGGGGACGCGGGGAGGGGACATGGTCGGCGACGAGAGCGACGTGAGGGAGGGCTCGCTCGAGGCGCGGGTGCGGGCCATGGAGGACCGGGCCGAGATCCTCAACCTCGAGGGGCGCTACGCCCGCACGTGGGACTCGGGGGACGGAGCGGGTTGGGCGGCCGTCTTCACCGCCGACGGCGTCTGGCAGGCGCTTCCGGCGGGCAGCCAGGCCCCGGCCAACGTCGTCCGGGGCAGGGCCGAGCTCGAGGCGTTCTGCAACCAGTGCGCCGGCCGGGTGACCGGGCTGCACTTCCTGCACGTGAACGAGCTCGAGATCGGAGGCGACGAGGCCCGGGCACTGGTCTACTTCGACTTCCGCGGGAGCATGCGCCCGCCGGGGTCACCGGCCGAGCTCCGGCACCAGCTGGTGACCGGCCACTACAAGGTCCGTTACCGACGGACGGCCGACGGTTGGCGCATCGCCCACCGGCTTGAGCAGCCGGTCGCCTTCGAATCCTCCACCTGGGTGGGCGGGATGCTCGACGGCTCGTTCTGAGTCGGAACCGCCGGGATCGGGCCTGCGCCGGTCGTTCCATGCTCTCTGAACTCCCTGGGGCGGCCGTCGCCGGCTCACCGGCCATTGACGGCCCCTCAGCCGCTGGTATTCTGTAGAGAAAAGAGAACGGGTGCATCACTCGCCGGTAGTACCATTCTCGGGGGCCCGGCGGGGCTCGACCACCAAGGAGGACACGTCCATGCCGTCTCGAGTGCTCGACTTCCCGGTCTTCGACGCCGACAACCACATGTACGAGACGACGGAGGCCTTCACCGAGTTCCTCCCCGAGGAGTACGGAGGCCTCATCAAGTACGTGGAGGTGGAGGGGCGCACCAAGATCGCGGTCAAGAACCGGATCAGCGACTACATCCCGAACCCCACCTTCGAGGTGGTGGCCGCGCCCGGCGCCCAGGAGGAGTTCTTCAAGCACGGCAACCCCGAGGGCAAGTCGCGCCGCGAGATCATGGGACGCGGCATCCGTGCCCTGCCGGCCTTCCGGGACCCCGAGCCGCGGCTCAAGCTGATGGACGAGCTCGGCATCGACCGGGCGCTGATGTGGCCCACCCTGGCGAGCCTGCTCGAGGAGCGCCTGCGGGACGACCCGCCGGCGACCCACGCCGTCGTCCACGCACTCAACCAGTGGATGCACGAGCACTGGACGTTCGACTACGAGAACCGGATCTTCCCCACCCCGGTGATCACCCTTCCCATCCTCGACAAGGCGATCGAGGAGCTCGAGTGGGTGGTCGAGCGCGGGGCCAAGATCATCCTCGTCCGCCCGGCACCGGCCTGGGGTTTCATGGGGCCGCGCTCGATGGCCCTGCCCGAGTACGACCCCTTCTGGAAGAAGGTCCAGGAGGCGGGGGTGCTGGTCGGGATGCACGCCTCGGACAGCGGGTACCAGCGCTACTACAACGAGTGGGAGGGCGTCCGTGACGGGGAGATGCTCCCCTTCAAGGGCAGGCTGTCGGGCTTCGCGGTGATCACCCAGCACCAGGGCCGGGCGATCATCGACACCGTGGCCTCGCTCATCGGCCACGGGCTGTGCACCCGGTTCCCCGACATCAAGTTCACCCCGGTCGAGAACGGCAGCAACTGGGTGCGGCCGCTGGTCGCCGACATGAGCCATGCCTGGGAACACAACCCGCACGCCTTCGACGAGAACCCGGTCGAGGTGTTCAAGCGGAACATCTACGTCCACCCGTTCCACGAGGAGGATCCCCGCGGCCTGATCGAGCTGCTGGGTGCCGAGCAGGTGCTCTTCGGCTCGGACTACCCGCACCCCGAGGGCATGTCGGACCCGATCACCTTCGTGGACGAGCTCGAGGGACTGCCGCACGACACGGTGGCCAAGGTGATGGGCGGCAACCTGTCCCGGCTGATGGGTGTCGACGCCGACAAGAAGGTCGCCTGAGGCGGCATCGGGCGGGCGGCGATCGGCGCACCGACGGCCGACCCGCCCGAGCCCGGGCCTGACCGTCCGGCTCAACCGGTCCGAGGAGCGGGCACCTCCACCCAGCGCGCGCCCGCCTCGGCGGATCGGCGGGCCGCCGCCAGCACCTGCATGCACGCCATGCCGTCGGCGAAGGTGGCCGCCACCGGGCCCTGGCCGTCCGGGGAGCCCGTCGGGGCGCTCCCGCCTCCGTTCGGCGCACCCTCGATCGCCTCTCGGAACGCCCGGGCCAGCATGACGTAGGGCGGGAGCTCGGTGCGGGTCATGGCGGCGAGCGGGCCGCCGCCGTCCGGCGCCGGGGGGAGGGACAGCTCCTCGGGGACCGGGAGCGGGTCGCCCTCGGCGTCCTCGGCCCCGGCTCGAAGGACGGCGTCGCCGGACGTCCACAGGGTGCCGGTCGTGCCGAGCACCCGGGTGGCCGACCAGGCCGGCCCGGCCGCCGCCGCGCTCTGCAGCAGCACCGCCTCGAGGCCGCTGGCCATCCGGCATCGCAGGTGGAAGCCGTCGTCCACCCCGAGCGGCCGGTCGGTGAGCGACGGCGCGGTGGCGCTCACCGCCTCGACCTCGCCGAACCACTGCCGGAGCCGGTCGACCCGGTGCGACCCCGAGGCCCCCAGCCACCCGCCCCCCCGGGCCGGGTCGTACCACCACTCCGACATCGGGAAGCTGCGCAGCATCGGGAGGAACGACGCGTCGAGCGCCAGGCGGGGCTCTCCGACCATCCCCCGCCGCAGTGCCCACCAGACGAGAGCCTGCGCAGGGGACCAGCGGAACTCGTGGCCCACCAACCCCACCAACCCCGCCTCGGCCGCCGCGGCCACCAGGTCGGCCGCCTCGGCCACGTCGAGGGTGAACGGCTTCTCGCACAGCACGTGGCACCCGGCGGCCACCGCCGCCAGGGTCAACGGACCATGGGTGGCCGGGGGGGTGGCCAGCGACACCGCGTCCGGCCCGAGTGCCAGCGCCTCCTCGAACGAGCCGCAGGACGCCGGCACCCCGAGCTTGGCGGCGCGCCGGGCCGTCCGCTCCGGATCGGTGCCGACCAGGGCCACCACCTCGAAACCGGCGGCCCGCAGCGCCGGCACGTGGATCCGGGCCCCGAAGGAGGTGCCGGCGACCACCGCCCGGAGCCCGCGGGTTCGGGGCTGGTCCACCGCTACACCGGGCGGGCTCGGTCGGCCGCGACCACCGGCCGGTCGGCGGTGCTCACCCGAGTCCCCGCCGGCTCCGGGTCAGCACCTCGGGGCCTTCGGCGCCGACCAGCACCAGCTCGCGCTCGAGGTGGCCGCCGGTACCCTCGGCCGAGACCCACGCCTGGACGCTCAGCACGTTGCCCTCCTCGAGGACGGCGTCGCCGCCCCGGCCCCAGCCGACGACCGGCGGCTCGGGACCGATCCCCATCCCGTGGGCCAGCGGCACGGGGGGGAGGGGCTCGCCGGTCTCCTCCCAGGCCCGCCGGAGGTCGGCGCCGGTGCTGCCCGGGCGGCAGGCGGCCACCAGCGCGGCGAGCGCACGCCCGGCCCGCCCGGCCAGCGCCTGGGCGTCGTCGGGCGGCGACCCACCGGCCACCCTGGTCCGGGCCAGCCCGGCCTCGTAGCCGGCGTAGAGAGCGCCGGGGGACAGCACGACCATCTCGCCGATGCCCACCGGCCGCTCGGTGGCCAGGTGGCGGAACGACACCGGTCCGTGGCGGGGGGTGGCGAAGGCCACCGAGTCGCTGGGGACGGCAGGGGTGCCGAGCCGGGACATCGCCTCGTGGTACACGCCCACCAGCTGGCGCTCGGTGACCCCCGGCTCGAGCGCCACCTCGAGGGCGGTCAGCCCGGCCTCGGCCAGGGCGGCGGCGACGGTCAGACAGGCGATCTCGTCCTCGGTCTTGCGGGCCCGGGCCGCGCGGAGCACCGGTCCGGCGTCCTCGAGCTCGGCCGGGCGGACCACCGACGGCAGCAGCTGGGCGAACATCGGGGTCAGCGAGTCGGTGCCCACCCGCTCCGCCTGGGGGAGGCCCGGGATGGCGGCCAGTGCCTGCAGCAGGTTCCCCGGGTTCCAGAACAGGCCGTAGAGCTCCTGGCGGCTGATCTCCGGCGGCACTCCCTCGTCCCACACCGACAGCAGGTGGACCCGGCCGGTGGCGGCCACCATCACGCACATGGGGGCGAAGGGCGAGGTGCCGGCCCGCCACAGCTGGCGCGCCCCGGCGGCGTAGCGGACGTTGGCCGACCGCCCGAGGATCAGGGCGTCGAGCCCGGCCGATCCCATGCCCTCGAACAGCCGCCGCCGTTCCGCCCGCAGGCGGGTGAAGTCGACCCGTCCGCCGTCCTCCAGCGCCATCAGCCCTGTTCGGACCCCGTCCTCGCGCTCGGGGCTCATGGCGCCACCCCGAACGGGTCGTAGCGGTCGCCGCTGAGCGCCACCCAGCCGTCGTCGGTCACCGCCACGATGTCCTCGGCGCGGTAGCCGGCCGCCCCCTCGTCCCAGACGATCGGCTCCAGCACCAGCACCATCCCCGGTGCCAGGACCAGGGTCTCGTCGAACGAGTCGCCGAGGTCCGTCCCGAGCAGCGGCATCTCGGCGCTGTCGGTGCCCACCCCGTGGGCCAGGTAGAAGTGCTCGATCCAGGGGCGCTCGCCCCCGTTGGCGGCGACCGCCGCCGAGCAGAGCTCGAGGGCGGTGGCGCCCGGCTCGCAGATCGCGAGCACCGCGTCGATCACCGCCCGCCACCGGGTGAACTGGGCCTGCTGGCGGGGGGTGGGCACCGGATCGTGCCCGGTCAGCCACGTGCGGCCGTAGTCCGAGGCGTACCCGGCGAAGGAGATGCCGGCGTCCACCCAGATGACGTCGCCCTCGCGCAGGAAGCGGTCGGTGGTCGGTGTCGGGTAGGCCAGGTCGCCGTGCAGCGTCCAGGGATTGGCGTCCCGGGTGGGCGCCATCACCTGCCAGATGGGATCGATCCCGTTGGTGGTGGCGCCCAGCTCGAAGATCCGGCGGAGGTAGACGGCGCTGAGGTCGCTCTGGCGCACCCCCGGCCGGAGCACGGACTGGGCGTCCTGCATGGCCAGCTCGTTGATCCGTTGGGCGTTGCGGATGCAGGCCAGCTCGTCGGGGGTCTTGGCCACCTTGCAGGGGCCCATCACCGCCCCGGCGTCGCTCCAGTCGTAGCCGCCGACGGCCCGGCGCATCGGGTGGGTCTGCTCGTCCACGCCCACCCGGGAGCCGGTCGGCAGCATCTCGGCCAGTGCGGCCCCCATCGCCTCGATCCCGTCGTCGAGCTCGGGGAAGAGCGGTGGATGGAGGTGGTCGGCCGGCACGTCCGGCGGTGCCCCGTCGGGGAAGGCGGTGAACAGGTGGGGCGTCTCGTCACCCCGCACCACCACGGCGACCGCCCGGAAGAGCCCTGCCCGGGGGCTCTCCTCACCGGGGGCGGTGGCGCCGGTGGCGTAGGCGACGGCGCTCGAGCCGAGCAGCAGCAGCCCGTCGATCCCCTGCGCTTCGAGCTGCTGCTGCAGCCGCTGCCGGCGCTCCACCCGCATGCGGGCGAGATCGGGGGAGGCCGGCACCGGTCGGCCTCCGATGGTGGCCCCGGCCGCCCAGTCCTCCACCGTCATCGACCTCCTCGACCGTGCCGCCGGCTGGCGGCACCCACTCGAGCATCCGGCGCCCATGCGCGACACCGCCCCCCGGCCGCCGGTCACCCTGGTCGCGAAAACAGATGTTGTCAAGTGACCCGGGCCAGGTGCAGGCTTGTCGACATCGGGTGGGTGGAACGGTGCCCGACGATCCCGCCCGGCCATGGACCGGGGTGGGGTGCAAGGGGTGGAAGGGAGCGAGCATGTCCAGCGCCGAGGAAGCGTCCGGGGAGGCGTCGCTGCCGGTCGAGGAGGCGCTGGCGATCTTCCGGACGATGGTGACCATCCGGGCCATGGAGGAACGCATCACCCGCGGGCTGCGCTCGGGCGAGCTCCGGATGACCTACTACCCGGTGACCGGGCAGGAGGCGATCCCGGCCGCCGTCTGCGCCCACCTCCGGCCCGACGACTACATGGTGACGACCTACCGCGGCATGCACGACTGCATCGCCAAGGGCGTGCCCCTCGAGGAGATGGTGGCCGAGATGTGCGGCCGGGCGACCGGCACCTCCAAGGGCAAGGGAGGGCCGATGCACCTGTCCGACCCCGCTTCGGGGCTCATGGTCACCACCGGCGTGGTCGGCGGCGGACTCCCGATCGCCGCCGGTCTGGGCCTGGCGGCCAGGATGGCCGGCACCGACCGGGTGGCGGTGGTGAACTTCGGCGACGGGGCGACCAGTATCGGCGGCGCCCACGAGGCGGCCAACCTGGCGGCGCTGTGGTCGCTGCCGGTCGTCTTCGTCTGCCAGCACAACCAGTACGGCGAGCACACCAGGTTCGCCGACTACACCCGGACGGTCCGACTGTCCGACCGCTTCGCCGCCTACGGCATGCACGCCGAGACGGTCGACGGCAACAGCGTCCCCGAGATGTACCGGTCGGCCGGCGAGGCGGTGGCCAGGGCCCGGGCCGAGGAGCCGGTGGGACGCTTCCGCCGCTGGCTGACCGGCCCGGGCGCGGTCGACCCGGTCAGCCTCTCGGCCATCGAGGAGGAGG
>DAHUYA010000167.1 GCA_027315445.1 Acidimicrobiaceae bacterium
CGCGACCCTCAGCCGCGCCCTCTGGCCTCGATCAGGAGGCTCTGCAGGGAGCGACCGACCACTCCCCGCTGGTCCCAGAGGAGCGATTGCGCCAGGCCCACCCCGGGAGTGCCGAGCCGGGTCGACGCCTCGAGGCAGACCCACTCCCCGACCGGCGGGCGCTCGAGGTACACCGTGAGGTCGGGGTTGATGAAGAGGTGCTCGTGCATGGCGACCACCGCGCTGACGCCGTTGCCGAAGTCGGCGGCGGCCGCCGCCCGTTGCAGGGGCGACGGCTCCTCGTCGGGCGTCACCGGGGCGGCCAGCCTGATCCAGACCCGGGACGGGCCCAACGACCCCCAACCGCCCTCCACGAAGCGGAGCTCGGCACCGGTGTTGTGGAAGGCGGTGTAGCCCTGCACCAGTGCGTGGCCGACCGCACCTTCGGCGGGCGGCGCCGGTGCTCCCGGGCTACCGGGCGCCGGTCCGGATGAGGGCGCGGCGAGGTCGGCCGACGGGTTGGCGATGGTGCGGATGCGGACGGCCCGCGCCCTCGCCACCTCCTGTCCGGAGGCGGCCACGCGGAGGCGGGCGTCGAGATGCTGGACGCTGCGCCCCGCCCGGGCGAGGCGCGCCTCGAGCGACAACGGCGCCACCGGCACCGGGCGGAGGAGCTCGACCGTCAACCGGACCACCATGGCGCCCGGGGCCGGCTCGCAACGCTCGATCCCCGGGCCAGCAGGGCGGCCACCGGGCCTCCGTGGAGGGCGTCGGGGGACCAGGGTCCGCGAGCGAGGTCGCTGGGCAGCCAGGCGTCGCCCGACTGCTCGAAGAGGGCCCGAGCCCCGGTGGGCGGGCTCGTGGCCCCGGTGGCGGGCGTGGCGGGTGTGTCGGCTGCGACGTCGGGCACTGCGGGGGCACGCTAACCGCAGCGACCGACCCTCGGATCAGCCCTGTGGCGGCCGGGCCTCCTCGGTGCAGCCGGCCCGGTGGGGGCTGCCGTCGAGCACGACCCCGCAGTCGGGGCAGAGCAGCCCGGCCCAGCACGCCTGGTCCCCGCCCTCGTCCGACTCGTCGCCGGGGTCCCGGTCGCAGAGGGGGCACTCGAGGGGTGTGCCCAGACGCGATCGGCGGCCGGCGGCCGAGTCGACCCAGGGGCGCAGCTGGAACGGCGGTCGATGACGGACGTGCTGGCGATGACTGCACGAGAGATGGGCCACCCAGTCGCCCGCCTCGTCCTGGTGGAAGCCGGTGATCGTCTGCTCCACGGTCCCCACGCTATGGCCCGGCGGGACCGAGTCGGTCGAGGAGCTCCGGCGGCTCTGGCGCCGCCGCCATCTCGTCGGCCAGCCGCCGGGCGCGATCCCGGAAGCGGCCATCCGAGAGGACGGTGGTGATCGCGGCGGCGATCCGGGGGGCGTCGCCCCCCTCGACGGTCACGCCGGCGCCCGCCGCGGCAACCCGTCGGCCGTTCTCGAACTGGTCGGCGAAGCCGGGGAGCACTACCAGCGGGACCCCGGACGCCAGCGCCCCGAAGACCGTCCCCGAGCCGCCGTGGCACACCACCAGGGCCGCCTGCGCCCGGACGTCGGGCTCGTGCACCCAGGAGGTCACGTGGACCTGCGGCGGGACGTCACCGAGGGAGGTGGCGTCGAACTTGGTCCCCACGCTGAGCAGCACCCGAGCGTCCACGTGCCCCAACGCCTCGAGGATGCTCCGGTAGCGCTCGCCGGCCAGTGACAGGTGACCGGTGACGGTGCCGAGGCTGACGTAGACGAGCGGCGAGCCCGACGCCGCCCACCAGTCGGGGAGAGGCGCCACCGGCGGCTCGGGCACCCGGTAGCGAAGCGTCCGGGGGAAGGGCGAGGGATCGAGCGAGGCGGGAAGGCGGCTCAGGTAGGGGGTGGCGCGCAGGGCCTCGGTGAGGCCGGTCTGGTGGGCCTCGAGCGCCGGGCCGGCCACTGCGGTCGCCCCCACCTCGATCTCGGCCAACGAGATGGCAACCTGTGCCATCGGGGTGCCGCTGCGCCGGGCCAGCACCGCCGAGGCGTACTCGCACGGCTCGCGCAGCACGAGCTCGGGGCGCCAGCGGTCGAACAGCGTCGCCATGGCGGGGAGCATGGCCGCCGTGGCCATCCGGCCGAACAATTCGCGGTCGGCCAGGACCGCCGCCTCGTGCGGCGGGAGCACGGCGAGCTGCTCGCGGACGGGCGCCACCGCCGACTCGGGCGGCTCGCCCCCCGCCCAGAACGGCCAGCCGGCCTCCGCCACCATCGGCTCGAGCGCCGGGGGCCCGACGACGAGGGTCTCGTCCCCCCGTGCCCGCGCCGCCTCGAGGAAGGGCAGGAGCGGCCGGAGATGGCCGGCGCCCCCGAGCGAGCAGGCGGCGAGCAGTCGCATCCCGGCCAAGGTAGGCGCCCCGGCGGCGGCGCCCCGTGGGCTGCCGTCAGCCCGGGACCGCCAGGTTGACCCCTGCGCCGGCGTCCTGCAGTCGCACCGGGCGACCGATCAGCTCCACCTCCTCCGCCTCGGCCAGGGACTCCCGGTCGTGGAGCCGGGCGTAGCAGCGGGCGCCGCCGGGAAGGTCGCAGACGAGGGCTCCCCACTCCGGGGCCCCGTCCCGGCCGTGGACCACCGAGTAGGCCGCCACCGTCGCCTCACCCTCGGCCGTCTCGACGATCGGCGCCTGCCCGAGCTCGGCGTCGACCGCCGGCTGGAGGTCGCCCGGATCGGGGGGAGCCTCCGGGCCGGGAGTGGTCGACCAGACCGCGGCCACGTGCTTGCACATGTACATCCCGACCCCGCTCACCAATCCGAACGACCCGGGGCCACCGCGGAGCCGCTCGGCCATGGCGGCGACCGAATGGGTGACGTAGTTGCTGCCGGGTCCTCCGTGGTAGGGGAGTCCGCCGGTGACGGTCACGGACCGGTCCCCGTGACCGAAGGGCTCGTGGCCGAGCCCGAGGGCGTCGGCGCCGAACCCGATCGAGCTGGCGAAGCACGAGTAGAGGTCGAGGTGGTCGAGGTCCGCCGCGCCGACGCCGGCGGCGCCCAGGGCGGCGTCCATGGCGGCACGCATGGCGACCGAGCGCCACAGGTCGCGCCGGGCGGCCACGAAGGGCGGGTCCTCGGCGTAGCCCCAGCCGCGCAGGTACACCCGCCGGGCCGGGTCGACGCCGAGTCGGTCCGCCGTCTCGTCCGAGGCGAGGAGGACGGCCGCCGCCATGTCGACGTCCATGATGGACGTCATCAGCTTGGTGTAGGGATAGGCGACCATCCGGTTGGCCGGGGAGGGTGTGGTGATCTCGGCGGCGCTGCGGGCGATGGGGAACCAGGCGTGGTCGGGGTCGGCCGCCGCCACCTCGGTGAGGTGGGAGAGCAGGTCGCCCGACCGTCGCCGGTGCTCGTCGAGGCTCCGGCCCAGGTGTGCCCGGCGGGCGCTGTCGAAGATCGCGAACGTGAGGTAGGCGTGGAGGATGTCGTGGGCGACCTCGGCCGGGTGCACCGGGGTGTCGTAGGGGAAGCGCGGCCGGGTGGCCGGCGGGTGCGACCACTCGAGCGGTCGCCCTTCCTTCTTGGCCCTTCGGACCGTGGCCAGGGCCTCGGCGCCGACCACCAGTGCCAGTTCCGAACCCCCCGTGGCGATGCCGGTGGCAGCCTCGGCCAGCAGGACCTGGGGGACCGTGCCCCCGATCCCCGAGTACCTGCGCCTGGCGGGGTCGGCGCCGAGCCGGCCCGCCAGCCGGCCGGCCGGGTCGTCGTACTGCCACGACTGGCTGTAGACGACGTCGAGGCTGTCGAGGTGCAGCAAGGCCCCGGGCGCCCCGGCGTCGGCCGCCGCCACCCTGGCCATCTGCTCCCACATGTCGAGTGGCTCGGGAGCCCCCTCGGGGCCGACCGAGTCGGGATGCCAGGTGTGGCGGGCGACCCCGATGATGCACGGTCGACGTCCCCGGTCGCTCATCCGATGCCCTCCGGTGCCTGCCCGCGGCGCGCGCCCGCTACGAGAGGCGGGCGTGGCCCGGGAGCTTGATCGCCCGGTCGGCGATGATGTTCTTCTGCACCTCGGTGGAGCCCCCGCCGATGCTGCTGTAGCGCTGGAAGGCGTAGAGGCGGACCCACTTCCCGCGGTCGACGGCATCGGGGCCGCCGCGCCCGAGCACCCCTGCGGGCCCGAGGAGGTCGACGGCCAGCTCGGCCACCTCCTGGGCCAGGGACGACCACTGGAGTTTGGCGAACTGGACCTCGGGCCACGGGCGCTCGTTCTTGATCACCCGGCTGATGGCCCGCAGGGAGAGGAGCTTGGCCAGCTCGATCTCGGTCCACGCCACGGCCAGCCGCTCGGCCAGGATGGGGTCGCGCAGGGCGTCGGGGTTGACCGAGCGAGCGGCCTCCACCACGGCCCGCAGGTCGGCCCCGAGGGTGGACAGCTGGCTGGCGATGCCGACCCGCTCGAAACCGAGCGTGCCCATGGCCACCATCCAACCCTCGCCCTCTCCGCCCAGCCGGCACCCGACCGGGATCCGGGCGTCGGTGAAGTACACCTCATTGAACATCTCCTCGCCGGTCATGTCCCGGATGGGGCGGCACTCGATGCCCGGCGTGTCCATGTCGAGGATGAAGGCGGTGATCCCCTCGTGCTTGGCGCCCCGCTCGATCGCGGTGGGGTCGGTGCGCAGGAGGAACAGCCCCCACTTGGCGAGATGGGCGGTCGAGATCCAGATCTTCTGGCCCTCGACGACGTAGTGGTCCCCGTCGAGGATGGCCGTCGTGCGGAGGTTCGCCAGGTCGTTGCCGGCGTCGGGCTCGGAGAAGCCCTGGCACCAGTGCTCGTCGGCCTGAAGGATGCTGGGCAGCCACCGCGCCCTCTGGTCGTCGGTGCCCCAGGTGATGATCATGGGCCCGATCTGCCAGATCCCGTTGGTGTTGAAGATCCCCGGTGCCCGGTACTCGGCCATGACCTCGGAGTAGAGGACCCGTTGCATGGGGGTGGCGGCCCGCCCCCCGTGCTCGACGGGCCAGTGCACCGCCGCCCACCTGCCCGTCTGGAGCACCTTCTGCCACGCCTGCCGCCGACGCTGCAGCCGCTCGTTGGGACGCTGGTCGTCCTCGTCCTCGCCGGCCTGCTCCTTCTCGAGGAACGGGGGGAGGTTCTCGTCGAGCCAGGCCCGAAGCTCGTCCCGGAAGGCCTCGTCCTCGGGGGCCAGCGAGAAGTCCACCGGGCCACGGTAGCCGACCGGGCGTTACACTGACACGAACGTCAGCTTCTGCGTCGGCGCCGGGCGGCGCCCGCGCACCGCGGGAGGGCCGGTGGACTTCACCTTCGATGCCGAGCAGCTCGCGCTGCGCGACGTGGCCCGCCAGGCGCTCGAGCGCGAAGTGGACGGGGCGCTGCTGCGGCAACTGGCCGACGACCCCGACGGGGTCACCGAACACCTCTGGAACCGGCTGGTCGAGCTGGGCTGGGTGGGCATGCTGGTGCCCGAGCGCCACGGGGGCTCGGACGCCGGCCTGCTGCAGACGTGCATCGTGCTCGAGCAGATGGGCCGGGTCCCCATGCCCGGGCCGTTCCTCTCCTCGGCCGTGCTCGCCACCCTGGCGGCGCGGGCGCTGGGCGCCTCCGGGCTGCTCGAGGGGCTGGCCGGTGGGGAGCGGCGGGGCACCGTGGCCCTCCAGGAGCTGGGCCCCGGCGACCCGCTCGGCACGGTGCGGGCCCGGGCCCGCCGCCGGGGCGCCGGCTGGGTGGTGACCGGGCACAAGCCCCTGGTGCTCGACGGGCACACCGCCGACTGGGCGCTGGTGGTCGCCCGCACCGAGGAGGGGGTGCGCACCTTCCACCTCGAGCGGCCGGCGGCGGCGGCGGTGCCCACCCTCGACCCCACCCGGAAGGCCGCGGTGCTCGACCTCGACGAGACCCCGGTGGCGCCGGTGGGGCCGCCGGGCAACCAGGCGGCCGTCTGGCGGCGGGTGCTCGACGACGTGGCCGTGGCGCTGGCGTCCGAGACGGTGGGCGCGGCCGACCGGGCCCTCGAGATGGCGATCGACTACACCACCCGGCGGGTGGTGTTCGGCCGGCCCGTGGCCTCCTTCCAGGTGGCCAAGCACAAGATGGTGGACATGTACCAGGCCCTCGAGATGGCCCCGGTGGGCGTCCAGTTCGCCGCCTGGGCGTCCGACGCCGACTCGCCCGAGCGCGAGCGAGCGGTCGCCATGGCCGCCGGCCACGCCTGTGGCGCCGGGGTGCGGGTCACGGGGGAGGACATCCAACTGCACGGCGGCGTGGGCTTCACCTGGGCCAACGTCGCCCACTTCCTGTTGAAGCGGGCCAAGCAGAACGAAGTGCTGCTCGGTGGGGCCGGCCACCAACGCCGGCGGCTCGCCGCCATGCTGGTCGGCTCGGCCTGACGGTCGCGCGGGCGCCCGGCCACCGTCGGCGTCGGGTCGGAGGCCGGCGTCCGGGCCCGGATCAGGATCAGAGGCGGGCCCTCAGGACGGCGGCCGCCTCCTCGGCCCGCTGGCGGAAGGCGGTCGCAGGGTCGTCCTCGTCGAGCACCCCGGCCACGTACTCGAAGAACACGCCGACGATCATCGCCCGGAGCAGCCGGGCGGTCGCTGCGGGACCGGGCCCGTCGCCGAGACGGGGCTCGGTCTCGGTGATCCAGCGCTCGAGCGACTCCTCGGTCGCCTCGAAGAGCTCCACCCCCACCTCGTGGGCGGTCTCGTCGCCCCGCATCACCTCCCCGAGCATCAGACGGATGAAGTCCTCCACCTCGAGCATCGAGCGGAGGATGTCGTCGAGAAGGTCTGCCAGCACGTCGGCCGAGTCACGGCTGAGCGTCGCCGGGCGGTTGGCCGCCAGGTCGGCGATGAAGCCCCGTTCGTCGAGCACCGCGACCAGCAGCTCGCGTTTGGACGGGAAGTAGTGGTAGAGGGAGGCGACGTTCAACCCGGCCGCGCTGGCCAGGTCGCGCATGCTGGTCCCGTCGACCCCGCGTTGGGACATGAGGGCGAGGGCGGTGTCGAGGATGTGCTGCCGCTGGGATCGCCCGCCCCCCGACGGGGCACCGGAGGTTGTGCTGCTCACCCGCCCATTGTCGGGGGACGCCCGCCCGGACGTCGAGCCGGGCCGCGTCGCCCCTGCTCCGAGCACGGGCTTTGGGGAGGGGATCGACCCAAACGAACGTTTGATGTAGGGTACGGCGTCACACCCGTCTCCGGAGAAGGGGGGATCCAGATGGGCCCGACCAAGACCGACACTGCCATGGCGCCGTTCGACCCGAACGAGCTCAAGGACACCGTGGCCGGCAACGTCCGCGATCCCTACCCGGTCATGGCCGAGCTGCGCCGTCAGAGCCCGGTCCACGTCGGACCGGTCGACCTGGGCACCGGTCCCGAGGAGCACTACGGCGACGTCCCGCCGGTGACGGTGTTCGGGTTCGACGAGTGCGTCCAGGTCCTCCGGGACAACGAGACCTTCTCCTCGACCATCTACGAGAGCGTCGTCGGCGGGGTGATGGGCCGGACGATCCTGCAGATGGACGAGCCGGAGCACCGGGTCCAGCGGGCGCTGGTCGCGCCGGCCTTCCGCTCCAAGATCCTCGAGCGCTGGGAGGACGACCTGGTCCGAGCGGTGGTGGACGAGCTCATCGACCGCTTCGCCGCCCAGGGGCACGCCGACCTCGTTCGTGAGCTCACCTTCAACTTCCCGGTTCAGGTGATCGCCCGGATCCTCGGTCTGCCCCGCACCGACTACCCCCGGTTCCAACGCTGGGCCATCGCCATCACCAGCGTCGCCGCCAACTGGGACCGGGGGGTGGCGGCTTCCGAGGCGCTGCGCGACTACTTCGCCGAGGTGCTGGCCGACCGCCGGCGGCACCCCGACGACGACCTCATCAGCGAGCTGGCGGCGGTGGAGGTGGACGGTCAGCACCTGACCGACGAGGAGATCTTCTCCTTCCTCCGTCTGCTGCTGCCGGCCGGGGTGGAGACCACCTACCGGGCCTCGGGCAATCTCCTCTTCGGCCTGCTGACCAACCCCGACCAGCTGGGGGCGGTGGAGGAGGACCGCTCGCTGCTGTCCCAGGCCTTCGAGGAATCGGTGCGCTGGGAGCCGCCGGTGACCGTCATCCTCCGGCGCACCACCCGCGACACGACCTTGGCCGACGTGCCCATTCCCGCCGGGGCGGACGTGGCACTTCTGCTCGGGGCGGCGAACCGTGACGAGCGCAAGTACGAGAAGCCCGACGAGTTCGACATGTTCCGGGCGGTGCGCCAGCACGTCGGATTCGGCTTCGGGGTGCACGTCTGCCTGGGCATGCACCTCGCCCGGATGGAGACCCGGGTGGCGCTCAACACGATCTTCGACCGGTTGGCCGACCTCCGGCTCGACCCGGCTCCCGGTCAGGACGTCCACGTCCACGGGCTGGCCTTCCGCTCCCCGATCTCGTTGCCGGTGGCCTTCTCGGCCCGCTGAGCGGCGACCGACCCGGAGCGTCGCGCCGGCGGCGAGGGCTACCGTCGGCGCCCTGGCCGTACCATCCACCCTCAGCGGCAACGTCGGCGTCGCCGACGCCGCGGCGATCGTCGGTATCGGCCAGACCGCCTTCGCCCGTCAGCTGCCGGGGACCGAGACCGAGTTGGCGGCCGAGGCGGTGACCGCGGCCCTGGCCGACGCCGGGATCGACCCGGCCGAGGTCGACGGGCTCTGCTCCTACACCCTCGAGCGCACCGACGAGGTGACCCTGGCGGCCACCGTCGGCGCCGGGGACGTCACCTTCTTCTCGCAGGTCGGCTACGGACGTAGCGCCGGTTGCGCGGTCGTGGGCCAAGCGGCCGTGGCGGTGGCCACTGGGCAGGCGTCGGTGGTGGTGGCCTGGCGGTCCCGCAAGCGAGGTGCCCGGGCGAGCCGGCCGTGGGCGACGGCGGACCCCTCGGCCCCCACCACCGCCGCCCAGTGGACCCGGCCGTACGGCCTGCTCCGGCCGGTCGACGAGATCGCCATGCTGGCCCGTCGCTACATGGACCGGTTCGGGGCGGGCCGCGAGCACCTGGGCGAGGTGGCGGTGGCCGTCCGCCAGCACGCCAACCGCAACCCGGCCGCCGTCATGGCGTCCCGCACCCTCACTCTCGAGGAGTACCTGGCGGCCCGGTGGGTGTCCGAGCCCCTCTGCCTCTTCGACAACTGCCTCGAGACCGACGGGGCCCTGGCGGTGGTGGTGGTCCCGGCCGAGCGGGCGGCCGACTGCCCGCACCCGCCCGTCTACGTCCACGCCACGGCCCAGGGGTTGCCGCGTGGCCACCGGCCGATGACCGACTACTTCTCCGAGGACCCGCTCACCGGGCCGGGTTGGGCCTGCGCGGCCAGCCTCTGGTCGCGCTCGGCGCTCCGGCCGTCGGACGTCGACGTGGTCCAGCTCTACGACGCCTTCACCCCGCTGGTGCTCCTCTCCCTGGAGGCCTACGGGTTCTGCGGCCGGGGGGAGGCCGCCGACTTCGTGGCCGAGGGCAACCTCCGCCTGGGCGGCATGCTGCCGGCCAACACCTCGGGCGGCGGCTTGTCCGAGGCCTACGTCCACGGGTTCAATCTGATCACTGAGGGCGTGCGCCAGTTGCGGGGGTCCTCGTGCAGCCAGGTGACCGGCGCCCGCAGCTGCCTCGTCACGTCGGGGGAGGGGGTGCCCACGAGCGCCCTGCTGCTCCGGGGCGAGGGCAGCGGGGGCGACCACCGAGAGAACCGAGAGAGGAGTGCGGCGCGGTGAGCAACGGGATCGAGATCCACATCGACACGGAGGCCTGCATGGGTTCGGGCAACTGCGTCTACTGGGCACCGGGCAGCTTCGACCTGGCCGACGAGGGACACGCGGTGCCGCTCGACCCGTCGGCCACCGAGGAGGGCCGGTTGTGGGTGGCCGTCGAGGGCTGCCCGGTGGGCGCCATCTCCCTGTGGCGGGACGGGCGGCCCCTGGTGAAGGAGGGCTGAGGATGCCCGTCGCCGTCACCGACGAACACGAGGAGCTGCGGCGGTCCGCCCGCCGCTGGCTCGACGCCCACTGTCCGCCGGCGGTCCCCCGGTCGGCCCTCGAGGGCCCCGCCGGGGAGTTGCCCCCCGTGTGGAAGGAGCTGGCCGACCAGGGGTGGCTGGGGATCCACCTGCCCGAGGCCTACGGCGGCCAGGGCTTCGGCCTGGCGGAGCTGGTCGTGGTGCTCGACGAGCTCGGCTACTCGGCCTGCCCCGGGCCGTTGCTGCCGACGCTGCTGGCGTCGGCGGTGATCGCCCGGTGGGGCGGGGAGGGGGCCCGGGCGACCCTGCTGGCGCGGCTGGCCGACGGCAGCACGCCGGCGGCCGTGCACCTCGGGGAGGGCCGGCTCGAGCCCGGTGGGCCCGGGGCCGGGACCGTGCTCGGCGGCACCCTCCGGCCGGTGCTCGGGGCGCCGACCGCCGGCCTGGTCGTGGCCCCGGTCGAGGGGCGCGGGTGGTGCGTGCTCGAGGTCGACGGGGTCCACGTCCGAGTGGCGCCGCTCGACGCGCTCGACCCCACCCAGCCGATCGGCACGGTCGAGGTGTCGGGGGCGACGGTGGCGCCCGAGCGGTGGCTGACGTCGCCCCCGGACGGCCCCGGGATGCTGGCCCTGGCGCTGGCATCGGCCCTGGCGGCCGGCGGTGCCCGGTGGTGCCTCGAGACCGCCCGGCAGCACGCGGTCACCCGGGTGCAGTTCGGGCGGCCGATCGGCCAGTTCCAGGCGGTCAAGCACAAGCTGGCCGACATGCTGGTGCTGGCCGAGGAGGCGTCGGCCACGGCCTGGGACGCCGCCCAGGCGCCGGCGGACGGCCAGGCGCCGGCGGACGGTCAGCCGTCGGCCGACGAGTCGTTGGCCGCCGCGGTGGCCGGGGTGGTGGCGCTCGACGCCTTCGTCCGCTGCGCCGAGGATTGCGTGCAGGTGCTCGGCGGGATCGGCTTCACCTGGGAGCACGACGCCCACATCTACCTTCGCCGGGCGATGGCCGGTCGGCAGCTCGTGACGGGCTTGCGGGACCTCCCCGCGGTGGTCGTCGACCTGGCCCTGGCGGGCGCCCGCCGCTCGCTCTCCCTGCAGCTGCCGCCCGAGGCCGAGGAGCTCCGGGCGACGCTCGGCCCGCTGGTCGAGTCGGCGGCCGACCTCCCCAACGACGCCCAGCGGCGCTTCCTGGTGGACGCCGGGCTGGTGGCCCCGCACTGGCCGGCGCCCTGGGGGCGCGACGCGGGACCGCTCGAGCAGCTGGTCATCGAGGAGGCCCTGGCGGCGCACCGCGTGCCCCGCCCCTCGCTGGCGGTCGGCGCCTGGGCGCTGCCGACGTTGATCGCCCACGGCACGGCGGCGCAGCAGGAGCGGCTGATGCGACCAACCCTCCTCGGTGAGGTCAGCTGGTGCCAGCTGTTCAGCGAGCCGGGTGCGGGGTCGGACCTGGCCTCGCTCCGCACACGGGCCGAGCGCGTGGACGGCGGATGGCGGCTCAACGGTCAGAAGGTGTGGACCTCCCTGGCCCAGGTGGCCGACTGGGGGATCTGCCTCGCCCGGTCCGACCCCGATGCCCCCAAGCACGACGGCATCACCTACTTCCTGGTCGACATGCGGTCGCCCGGGATCGACGTGCGGCCCCTGCGCGAGCTGACCGGCTCTGCGATGTTCAACGAGGTGTTCCTCGACGACGTCTTCGTGCCCGACGACTGCGTGGTCGGGGAGCCGGGGAGGGGCTGGGCGATCGCCCGGACGACCCTGGCCAACGAGCGGGTGTTCATGTCGAGCGGCTCCGCTTTCGGGATCGGCGTCGAAGCGCTGCTCCGGCGACTCGCCGACCTTGGCCCGAGGGCCACCCCCGGCATGCGCCGCGAGGCGGGGCACCTGCTGGCGGAGGCGCAGGCCCTCCGGCTGATGGGCCACCTGGCCACCCTGCGCTCGCTGTCGGGGGTCGACCCGGGCGCCGGGGCGAGCGTCCGCAAGTTGTTGGGCGCCGAGCACGAGCAGCGGGTGCAGGAGCTCGGGCTCCGGCTGTGGGGTGCCGACGGCGCGGCGCTCGACGGCGGGGCCCAGATGTGGGGCCAGGGCTTCCTGGCGACCCGCTGCCTGACCATCGCCGGCGGCACCAGCGAGGTCCAGCGCAACGTCATGGCCGAGCGGCTGCTCGGGCTTCCCCGCGACCCCGAGCCGACCGGAGGGAGGACCGGATGACCATCTCGGTGCTGGCCGAGCGCGACCGCCTGGGCGTGCGGCCGGGGCGCTTCTACATCGACGGGGAGTGGATGGACGGACGGGACGGTGTCACCTGGGAGCAGCGGAACCCGGCGACCAACGAGGTCGTCACCCTGTTCCCGGTGGCCGGCCGGGCCGAGGTCGACCGGGCGGTGGCGGCGGCCCGTCGGGCCTTCGACGACGGTCCCTGGCCCGCCATGCACGCCCGTGACCGCAAGCGGCTGCTGCAGCGGCTGGTCGACCTGATCACCGAGCACGGGGACGAGCTCAACCGGCTGCAGTCCCTGGAGAACGGGATGCCGATCGCCTTCAGCTCCATGTCGGCGGTCTCGAGCGCC
>DAHUYA010000102.1 GCA_027315445.1 Acidimicrobiaceae bacterium
GTAGGCGCCTGCGGGCCCGGCCCCCCGGAGGGGGGTCGCGGGGCCGGCGCCCGCAGCCGCCGACACGTTGAGGGTGTGCATCGACCGGGCGATGCACAGCGGCGATGCGCACCTCGGTGATCCTCCCTCGCCTCCCCTCGGTTGCTCCGCTCGCGCACGACGGGGGCCTGATGCTCGGTCAGCCCTTACCCCTCGCCACTTCCCGTAAACGAACGGTCGACGAAATTCATTCCCCCTCCGCCGGCCGTGGGCGAGCGGCGTTCAGTCGGTCGCCGGGAGCACCTGGCCGCCGTCGGGCCCGCCGGGGCGACCGTGGTGGAGCACCCGTCCCCGCACCGGTGCCCAGGCGAGGCCGACGGCTCCGAGCAACAGGAAGGCACCGGCCGCACCGGCCACGAAGGGGAGCCAGACGGCCACCCCGAAGAGCGCCCCGCCGCTGGCCGCCGCCATCGCCGTCGCCCCCGTCTGGGCGGTCGAGAACAGTCCCTGGGCCCGCCCGTGCTGCTCCGCCGGCGCCTGCTCGGTCAGGAGCGACTGGGCGGACGGCATGGCGACGGCGAAGCCCAGCGCCTCGACGCAGCCCAGGGTGAGCAGGAGGACCACGCTGCCGAGGAAGGGATAGAGGGCGCAGAAGCCCACCGACCAGGCGAGCGCGCCGGCGCCCAGCCATCGCCGGTCGAGATGATCCGCCAGCCACCCCCCGGGCCCCGACATGGCGGCGAAGGGCAGGGCGAAGAGGGTCCAGCTGAGCCCGATCTCCCAGTCGGCGGCCCCGCGGTGGTGCAGGAGCAGCGTCCAGCAGGCCTCGTACACCCCCGAGGTCAGCCCGAGGGCCGCCGCCACGAGGACCGCGCCGAGCGCCGCCCGGTCGGTCCGCACCCGCCCCCCGCCTCCGGCGGAGCGCCGTCGGCGGGCGAGGCGGACCAGCGCCCAGGTGTCCGCCGCCTGCGCCTCCGGTGGCACCGGGCCGGCCGGCGCCTCGGGCGGCGCCCCGCCGAGCGGCCCCCACTTCCCGACGAGCAGCGGCAGGCAGGCCACGACGGCCGCTGACCCGGCCGCCACGAACAGGCCCCCCATCGACCGCACACCGACCACGCTCCCCACCAGCGGCCCGATGGCCAGGCCGCCGAGCTGGGCCCCGTAGATGGCGCCGAAGGCCCGCCCCCGCCGGGTCACGGGCACGGCGCCGGCGACCATCGCCAGTGCCGCCACGGTGGACGCGCCGGCGCCAGCTCCCTGCAGGGCACGCAGCGCGATGTCGAACTGGGGTGCGGGCTCGAGCAGGAACCCGGTGCTGGCGAGCGCGTAGACCAGCAGGCCGCCGATCAGCACGGCCCGTCGACCGACCCGGTCGGCCAGCCGCCCGGCCGGGTATTGGAGCACCAGGCCGGCGGCGAAGAAAGCGGACATGACGGCGCCCACCACGGCGTCGGATCCGCCGTGCTCGTGAAGGTAGACCGGCAACAACGGCAGGATGGCGCCGGCGCCGATCCACTGCAGGAAGGTGGCCAGCGCCAGGGCCCGCACCAGCCGCCGCGAGTGGGCGCGGGCGTGGGCATCGGCGTGGGCGGCCGTATCCAAGGGGTCGACCGGAGGCATCGCCCACGATCTTGCACCGCCGCGCCCTCGGGGGTGACCGTCCCGCCGGCGGGTGTCGACTGTTCAGCCGGTGCCCCCCGCTCGTTCAGCCGGCACGACTCGATCCATCAGCCGACGCCGCTCGCTCGACCGCTCGCTCGCTCGCTCGACCGGTCTGCCGGCCTTCGTCCCGGCGACGACGGGTGGCGGCGAGTAGACGTGGACGCTCACGGCCGGAGCCCGACCGGCATTGCGCACGGTGTGCGTCGCCCCAGGCGGCAGGGTGGTCGACGCCCCCGGGCCCAGATGGCGCCAGCCCCAGCGGACGTCGCCCCGCTGTTCGATCAGCGCGCCGGTCCGGACGTGCACCACCGCCGACGAGCAGCCATGGTCGTGGAAGGCAAGCTCGGCCCCGGTCGGCCATTCGATCAACCAGGCCTCGAAGGTGGGCGTGGCGACCAACAGCACCTGTCGGTGCCCGTCGGAGATCCCCGACGTCGGCAGGAGCCGTTCGATGTCCGGCACCACCACGAACCCCCCGGCGATGTCGTGCATGGCCGCGACCCCCAGGGATCGGCCCGATCGTCGGTCGGGCTGGTCGAGTCCGTCGAGTGTCGTCATCACCGCCGTTGGCCTCCTCCCGTCGAGTGAACTGCCACGGAACGGTCTCGCCGGCCCCCGGCCGGCGCCGGACGCCACTCGTGGGGCTCGGCCTGCTCCTGCTCGCCTGCCGGGCCTGCTGCGGCGTCCGGTCACCCCGTAGTCTTCGCTCGGTGGAGCACCTCGAGCTCACGAGGGCCGACCCGGGGGTTCCGCCCGCCAGTGACCTCCTCGAGGAGATGACCCTCGAGCTCAACGCCCTCTACGGCGCAGCCGACCGGCTGCAGCGCCCGGCGCTCGACCTCGACGAGCTCCGACCACCGACCGGCGTCTTCCTGGTCGGCCGGCTCGGGGCGGAGGTGGTGGCCGGCGGCGGGCTCCGTCGCCTCGACCGCCGGGTGGGCGAGGTCAAGCGGATGTTCGTCCGGCCGCGGTGGCGCGGCCGGGGCGTGGCGGCCTCGCTGCTGTCGGGCCTCGAGGAGGAAGGGAGTCGCCTGGGCCACCGGGTGCTGCGCCTCGACACCGGGCCGCGCCAGGTCCACGCCAAGCGCCTGTACCTCGGTGCGGGCTACCGGCAGGTGCCGGCCTACAACGACAATCCCTACGCCGACTTCTGGGCGGAGAAGGCGCTGCCGCCGCCGTTACACTGACCCGCGCCGGGGCCGGGTCCGCCCCGCTGGACCGCCGCCCGGCGACCGGGGACGGGGGAGGCGAGCACCATGCAGGTGACGATCATCGGCGGCGGCAGCTATCAGTGGACGCCCGAGCTGCTGGCCGACCTGCTGGGCACCCGATCGCTCCACGGGATGCGGTTGGTGCTCGAGGACGTCGATCCCGAGCCCCTGCCCAAGATGGCCGCGCTGGCGGCCCGGCTCGACGAGGCGATGGGGAGCGGGGTGCAGGTCGCCACCACCACCGACCAGAAGGAGGCGCTCGACGGCGCCGACTTCGTCGTCGTGACCATCTCGACCGGCGGCTTCGAGAGCATGGCGGTCGACCTCGACGTGCCGGCCCGCTACGGGGTCCGCCAGTCGGTGGGTGACACGGTGGGACCGGGCGGCATCAACCGGGCGCTGCGGAACGTCCCCGTGCTGGTCGGGGTCGCCCGGGACATGGAGGAGCTGTGCCCCGATGCCTGGCTGCTCAACATCACCAACCCGATGACGTGCCTCACCCGGGCGGTGGTGCGCGAGACCGGGGTGCGGGTGGTCGGCCTCTGCCACGAGGTGGGCAACTGGTGCCTCGACCTGGCGATCGCCCTGGGAAAGCCGGCCGAGTCGGTGCGACCGGTGGTCGAGGGGGTCAACCACCTGCCGGTCGTCACCGCCCTCGAGGTCGACGGGCAGGACGGCTTCGAGCTGCTGCGCCGGATGATCGACGAGCGCGGGGGACCGCGCGCGCTGGTGGCGCGGCCCGAGGAGGAGGCACCCCCCTTCTCGACTGCCGACTTCGTCCGCCGGCACCTGCTGGCCCTGACCCTCTTCGACCGCTGGGGGGCGGTGCCGGCGGCCGGTGACCGTCACGTGGCCGAGTTCCTCCCCTCCGTGTTGACCGAGGCGTCGGGGTGGGGAGCGTCGTTCAACATCGAGCTGACCACCATCGCCGAGCGAAAGGGTCACCAGCGCGGGTACGAGGCCGACGTGGACGCCTGGCTCTCCGGGGGCAAGGAGCTGCAGACCTGGCCCTCGGGTGAGCTGCCGGCACCGGTGATCGACTCGCTGCTGACCGGTACGAGGCGCGAGCTCCCGGTCAACATCCCCAACGCCGGACAGTGCGCCGACCTGCCGGAGGGGGCGGTGGTCGAGTCGATCTGCGTGGTGGACGGCGACGGCGTCGTCGGGCGCGACCGGGCGTCGGCCCCGCCGGCCTTCGCCGAGATCCTCCGCCGGCACGTGGCGGTACAGGAGCTGACGGTCGCCGCGGCCCTCGGGGGGGACCGGCAGCTGGCGACCGCGGCCTTCGAGCTCGACCCCCTGTCGGGTCGCGGCGACCTGCGCCACGTGGAGTCGATGGTGGACGAGCTACTGGCCGGCACCGCCCGCTGGTTGCCCCAGTTCACCTGACGGGGACGGACCGACCGTCCCACCCGTCCGACCGGAGCCCGGGCGGGTCAGCCAAGGAGGAGTCGAATGCGGATCGGATTCATCGGCCTGGGTGCGATGGGCCTTCCCATGGCCGGCCACCTGGTGGCAGCGGGCCACCAGGTGAGCGTGGCCTCGCGTGGGCGGGACCCCATCGAGAAGGCGGTCGCCCTGGGGGCGCAGGAGCGGCCGCCGGCCGACATGGCGGCCGAGGCCGAGATCGTGGTGCTCTGCGTGCCGAGCTCCCCGCAGGTGGAGGAGGTGCTCGACGCGATGGTGGCGAACCTCGGCGCGGGCACCATCGTCGTCGACTGCTCGACCATCGATCCCGAGGTGGAACGCCGCTGCCATCGGCGGGTGGAGGAGGCAGGGGGGCGCTACCTCGACGCCCCCATCTCGGGGGGGACGATCGGCGCCGAACGCGGCACCCTGACGGTCATGGTCGGGGGGGAGGCCGAGGTGCTCGAAGCGGCCCGCCCCGCCCTCGAGCCGTTCTCCGGCCTGATCGTCCACGTCGGGGGTCCGGGCATGGGCCAGGTGGTCAAGCTCTGCAACAACGTCGTCTATGCCGCCCAGCTGCAGGGGATGGCCGAGGCCACCGCCATGGCGGTCAAGGCGGGCGTCGACCCGGCCCAGCTGCTCGAGGTGCTGCTGCACTCCACGGGCGACTGCGTGGCGGTCCGGACGCGACTGCCGGTGCCCGGAGTGCTCCCCGACAGCCCGGCCACCAACGGCTGGCGCCCCGGCTTCATGGTCGACCTGATGGCCAAGGACCTCGACCTGGCGCTGACCCACGCCGCCAAGTCGGGCGTGCCCCTGGCGGCCACCGCGGTCGCCCGCCAGGTGCTGGCCGCCGCCGCCACCGCCGGCTACGGACGTGAGGACTGCTCGGCCGTCGCCAAGGTGGTCTTCGGCCTGGCCGGCATCGGGTGAGCGCAGCAGGCCGGCCGCCGGGGACCGTCCCGGCGTTGCCCACGCCCGCCCTGCTGCTCGCGGCCGACCACCGCGCCCGGGGGGTGCTCACGGTCGAGCGGTACCGGGACTACCTGGCGGCCCTGACCGCCGCCCTCCCGCACTGCGACGGGGTCCTGGCCAGCGCCCAGCCCCTGGCCGACCTGCGGGGCTCGGGGGCGGTCGGCCCCGGCCATCGCACCTACCTGTCGCTCAACCGCACCGGCCTGGCCGGCAGCGCCTTCGAGCTCGACGACCGGCTGGTGGCGAGCGTCGAGCGGGCGGCGGCCGACGGCTGCACCGGGGTCAAGCACATGACCCGGATCGACGACGCCGACCCGGTCACCGCCGGTGCCCTCGAGCTGCTCGGCCGGGTCCTCGAGTCGGCCCGGTCGGCCGGGCTCGACGCGCTGGTCGAGGTGATGTGCTGGCGCGACGGGCAGATGGCCCGTGACACCGCCTCGGTGGTGCGGGCGGCGGTCATCGCCCACGACCTCGGCGCGCCGGTGCTGAAGGTGCCGGTGCCCGACGCCCCGCCCGGCGGGCCGCGGTCGGAGGCGGTGGCCCGGGTGGTGGCCAGCGTGGGGGCGCCGGTCTTGTTCCTGGGCGGTCCCCGTTCGGGCGGGACCGGGCGTCCCGTCCTCGAGGAGGTGCGGGACGTCATGGCCGGCGGCGGGGCCGGCATGGCCATCGGCCGGACGGTCTTCGAGGATCCCGACCCGGCCGGGATGGCCGAGACGCTCGCCGGGCTGGTCCACGCCCGGTGATCCTCACCATCGACGTCGGCACCAGCGTCACGAGGGGGGCGGTCGGGAGGGCGGACGGGCTGGTGGCCTTGGCCCGGGCCCAGGTGTCCACCAGCCATCCCAAGCTGGGCTGGGCCGAGCAGGACTCGTTCAGCTGGTGGACCTCGGTGGTGGTCGCCTGCGCCGAAGCCCGGGCCGAGGCGCCGACCGCCTTCGGCAAGGTGGAGGCGATCGGCTGCTCCGGGGCCCGGCAGACCTTCGTGCCGCTGACCGCCTCGGCGGAGCCGATCGGCAGGGGCATCGTCTGGTCCGACCGGCGGGCGGTGCCCGAGGCGGCGGCCCTGGCCGACCAGCTGGGCGGCCAGGACGCGGTGGTGCGACGGACCGGCGTCCCGCTCGACGGCGGGGCGGTGGCGGCCAAGCTGGCGTGGCTGTCGGCCCACGAACCCGAGCGCCTGGCGGCCAGCGACTGGCTGCTCTCCCCCCGCGACCTGGTGATCTGGCGCCTGACCGGGGAAGTGGTGACCGATACCACCCTCGCCTCGCGCAGCGGCCTCTACGACCTGAGTGGCCGCCTGGTGGAGGAGCTCGCCCCCTTCGCCGCCGGGCGGCTGCCGCCGGTGGTCTCGCCGACCTCGGTGGCCGGGGCGCTCCGGGCGGTGCCGGCCGCCGAGCTGGGGCTGCGGCCCGGCATCCCGGTGGTGGTCGGGGCGGGGGACCGCCAGTGCGAGGTGCTGGGCGCGGGCGCCGCCGTCACCCACCCGATGGTCAGTTGGGGGACCACCGCCAACGTGTCCGTGCCCGTGCGGCGACGCCCCGACCCGCCACCGCGCGGGTCGGTGCTGACCCGGGGTGCGCCGACCGGCTGGGTGCTCGAGGGCGGGCTGTCGGCCGCCGGGTCGTTCCTGGCGTGGCTGGGACGGCTGCTCGGGCGCGACTCCGACGAGCTCGTGACGCTGGCCGGGGGCAGCCCGCCCGGCGCCCGGGGGGTGACCGCCGTGCCCTGGCTCGACGGTGCCCGGGCGCCGTGGTGGCAGGCCGACGCCCGGGCCGGCTTCGTTGGGCTGGGTACGGCCCACCACGCCGGCGACCTGGCCCGGGCGGTGGTCGAGTCGGTGGCCTGGGACGTGGCCCGCTGCCTGCAGCTGGTGGCCGGCGACCGCCGGGGCGGCGCTCCCGCCGGGCTCACGCTGGGCGGGGCCGGCACCGGCATCGGCCTGTGGGTGCACGTGCTCACCGCCGTCACCGGGCTCCCGGCGCTGCGGCGCCGCTCCGGCGAGGCGGCGTCGGCCGGCGCGGCGTTGCTGACGGCGACCGCCCTCGGCCATCCGCTCGATCTCGACCTGCTCGACCCGGTGGTCGAGCGGATCGAACCCGACCCCGAGACGGTCGAGGCCTACCGACGGCTGCAGGGGTCCGCCGAGCTGGTCGCCCGGGCGCTGGTCGTGCTGCCGGCCGGGGCGGGGGACTGACGCGGCCCGCCGCGCGGCGCCCGTCCCCGGGAGCGGTGCCCGACGCGACCGATGGGACCGATCACTGACAGCGATGTCAGAGATAGGCTTCCCGGGTGCCCGAGGCGGGACTATTCGAGTTCACCGTCCCCGACGAACTCCTGCGTGAAGCGGTCGCCCACCACCGCAACCCGAAGGCGGTCGCCGACATCGCCCTGATCCCGGGGACCGGCGAGGGCAAGCCGCCGTCGTTGGCCGGGGTCCTGCGGGCCGGCGGGGTGGCGCCGCTGGCGCTGATGACCGCCGCCGCCTTCGTGCCCGGGATGTTCAGCAACGGCCTCGGGGTGCTCGGGCCGAACATCCAGCACTCCTTCCGGCTCAGCCTGGCCGGGCTCGGCGCCCTCACCTTCGTGGCCGCCGTCGCCCAGATCGCATGGGGGCTGCCGGTGGCCGTCGCCGGGGACCGGGGCAGCCGGAAGCTGGTCACGGCGGTGACGCTGCTGGTCTTCGCCGTGGTGGCGCCGTTCATGGCGCTCTCGCCCAACGTGTGGTGGTTCGCCTTCCTCTACCTGGTGGCGGCCGTGGCCTTCGGCACCTCCGACACGGTGATGAACTCCTACCTGGCCGACGCCTACCCGACCCAGGCCCGGGCCCGGGTGTTCGCCTGGCGCAACATCTCCGACCCCCTGGCCCAGACGGTGGGGGTGGGGGCCATGACCCTGATCGCCGCCACCACCCACGACTGGCGGTGGTCGCTGCTGGTCGCGCTGGTGGGCATCCCGGTGGCCCTGGCGCTGCTGACGCTGTACGAGCCGGCCAAGGGGGCCAACGAGTCGAGCCACATCCTGAAGGCCTCGGGCATGGACGTCCACTCGCAGCAGGAGGGGGCGCCCAAGGTGCTCCTCGGCTCGGCCGTCACCCGGATACTTCGGATCCGCTCCCTCTACTACGAACTGGTGGCGGTGGCCATCCTCGGCTTCGCCGGGACGGGGGTGCCGCTCTTCGGGTCGATCTACTTCTACCGGGTGTGGCACCAGGGCACCGGGGCCCGCGGCCACATCTACGTGATCATCGGGCTGGCGGCCTTCGTCGGGATCCCGGTGGCCTACGCCGCCGGTGACCGTCTGTTCCGGCGCGCCCCGCAGGCGCCGCTCAAGCTGGCCGCCGCCTGCATCGTCCTCTACGGCGGGCTGTTCGCCGCTTCGCTCTACATGCCCTCGCTCTGGCTGGTGGTGGCGTTGCAGTTCCTGGCCAACGTGGCGGTGGCCCCGCTCTCCATCTCGATCTTCCAGACCCTGGCCGCCACCGCGCCGCCGGAGGTGCGGTCCATCACCTTCGCCATGTTCGGCGTCTACGGGCTCGTGTTCGGCGGCTTCGCCGGGGCGGTGGTGCTGGGCGCCTTCGCCGACTCGGTCGGGGTCACCACCGCCCTCACCCTGATCGGTCCGGTGTGCGCGGTGGGCGGCGCGCTGCTCTACGCCGGGTCGCGGCACGTGCGGGGCGACATCACCCTGGTGATCGAGGACGTGCTCGAGCGCTACGCCGAGGGCAAGCGCCGCCAGGCCGGTGGCGCCATCCCGGCCATGCAGGTGCACAACCTCGACGTCTACTACGGCAGCAACCAGGTGCTGTTCGACGTCCACCTCGAGGTCCCCGAGGGGGAGATGATGGCGCTGCTCGGGACGAACGGCGCCGGCAAGTCGACGCTGCTGCGGACGGTGGCCGGTCTGCAGCACCCCCACCGAGGGGTCATCAGGGTGTTCGGCATGAACGCCACCTTCTTGGAGCCCGAGCAGCTGCTCGCCGAGGGGGTGGCCCTGCTGGCCGGCGGGAAGATGACCTTCCCGGGCCTGAGCGTGCGGGAGAACCTCCGGATCGGCGGCCACCGGCTGCGGCGCGACGGTGCCCGCTGGCGGGCCGCCCTCGACGAGGCACTCGAAAGGTTCCCCGGGCTCGTGGCGCTGCTCGACCGGCGGGCCGGGGCGCTGTCCGGGGGCGAGCAGCAGATGCTGGCCCTCGCCCGGGTCATGCTCAACCGGCCTCGCCTGCTCATGATCGACGAGCTCTCCCTCGGCCTCGCCCCGAAGACGGTCGACCGCTTGATGGCCACCGTCCGGGAGGTGAACGCCGCCGGTACCACGGTGGTGCTGGTCGAGCAGAGCGTGAACCGGGCACTCAGCTTGGCCGACCGCTCCGTGTTCCTCGAACGCGGGCGTGTCCGCTTCGACGGGCCGACCACCGAGCTGATGGGGCGCGACGACCTCCTGCGGCCGGTCTTCCTGGCGGCTGCCGCCTCGGAGCTCGGTTGCGCGTGGCGGTGACGGCGGTGTCGTTCCCCACCTTCGTACTGGTGCAGGGGGCGATCACCGGGCTCGGCTACGGGTTGCTGGCGGTCGGCCTGGTGCTCGTCTACCGCACCAACCGCGTCCTCAACTTCGCCCAGGGCCAGCTCGGGGTGGTCGCTGCCGTCTTCGTGGTGAAGTGCTACTACGACTTCGGTTTCAACTACTGGTTCGCCTTGGTGCTCGGGCTGGCGCTGGCCGCGGCGGTGGGCGGGCTGAGCGAGCTCCTCCTGCGGCGGGTGTTCAACCGGCCACGGGTGCTGGTGATGGTGGCCACCATCGGCTTGTCGCAGGCCCTCTACGTCCTCACCCTGCTCCCGTTCCTGCGTCCCAAGAACCTCTACAAGCCCTTCCCGGTGCCCTTCGACCTCTCGTTCAGCCTGGGCTCGTTCATCTTCACCCCGGGCGAGGTGATGACCCTGATCGTGGCCCCCCTGGTGGCGCTGGGGGTGGTCGCCTTCGTGAAGTTCACGCCGTGGGGCCTGGCCATGCGGGCCATGTCGGAGAACTCGGACTCGGCCCGGCTCTCGGGGGTCTGGGTGCGGCGGACCTCCACCGTCGTCTGGACGCTGGCTGGCGTCCTCTCGGCCTTCACCGCCGTGCTGTCGGCGCCGGGGCAGTCGACCGTGCTCACCCAGGTGCTCAGCCCCGACCTGCTGGTGCTGGCGCTCACCGCCGCGCTCGTCGGGGCGATGGTGAGCCTGACGGTGGCCTTCGTCGCCGGCGTGGGCGTGGGGGTCGTCTACGAGCTCCTCCAGTGGTACATCTCGAGCGGCGCCTCCATCGAGCTGATCCTCTTCGCACTGCTGCTGGCCGTGCTGCTCGTCCGGGTGGCCGCCCTGCAGAAGGGCCCCCGCGGTCTCGAGCTCTCGTCGTGGCTGTACGGGTCCACGACCGTGCGGCGCACCGGCGACGCGCTCCGCCGGCGGGTGGGCCAGACGGGCGCCGTCTTCGCCCTGGGGGTGGCGGCGGTGCTGCCGCTGGTGGTGGGCCCCGGCAACTCGTTCCTCATCTCCCAGATCTGCATCTTCGCCGTGGTCGCCCTTTCCCTGACCGTGCTCACCGGCTGGGCGGGGCAGGTCTCGCTCGGACAGTTCGGGCTGGTGGCGGTCGGGGCCTCGATGGCCGCCCACCTGGGCGGGAGCGTGCCCCTCGTCCTCCTGCTCCCCTTCGCCGGCGCGGTGACCGCCCTGGTCGCCGTGCTGGTCGGCCTCCCGGCGTTGCGGGTGCGCGGCTTGTACCTGGCGGTCAGCACCCTCGGGTTCGCCCTCTTCATGCAGGAGTGCGTGCTGGCCACCCCCTGCACCACCCTGCCGCTGGTGCACCGCCAGGTCTGCCTCGGCCTGCCGGTTCCCCAGTCGACGCTGGTGGCCCGGCCCGACCTGTTCGGGTTGTCGCTCACCTCCGAGCGGGCCTTCGCCTGGTTCTCGCTGGCCGTCCTCGTCCTCACGGTGGCCGTGGTCCGGATCTGGCGTGACCGCGGGGTGGCCCGCCGGCTGGTCTCGGTGCGCGACAACGAGGTGGCGGCGGCCGCCATGGGGATACCGATCGTCCGGACCAAGCTCCTGGCCTTCGCGCTCAGCGGGTTCATGGCCGGCTACGCCGGGGTGTGCTTCGCCTTCGCCAGCGAGCGGTTCGGCACCGCCACCTTCGACCCGTCGCAGGGCTTCCTGGTCGTCTCGATGGTGGTGATCGGGGGGCTCGGCTCGATCCCCGGTGCCCTGCTCGGGGCCCTCTACCTGGTGGGGCTGCCGGCCGCCTTCGGCGCCAACTCGAGCGTGCAGTTCCTGGCCAGCGGCTTCGGGATCCTGGCCTTCATCCTGTACCTGCCCGCCGGGCTGGCCGACGTGCTGCGGCAGGTGGGTGACCTGGCATCGACCGGCCTCGACCGGTTGCGCCGGGCCCGGACCGGCCGTGCCGTCGCCCCGGCGCTCGAGGCGGACGAGCCGGTTCCCGCCACCGAGGCGGTCGGCTGACGTGGACGGCCCCGAGCGCTCGGTGGGGACGGGCGTCGCCGACCGTTCGGACCACCCGGGCGACGCCCCGGCCGGGCTCGAGGTGGCGTCGCTGGTGGTGTCCTTCGGCGGGGTGCAGGCGGTGGACGGGGCCTCGCTCACCGCCCCACCCGGCTCGATCGTCGGGCTGATCGGCCCGAACGGGTCGGGCAAGACCACGATGCTCGACGCCGTCTCCGGGCTGGTCCGGCCGGCCGGCGGCAGCATCAGGGTGGCCGGCGAGGACCTGGTCGATTACCGGCCCGAGCAGCGCCAGGCGCTCGGGGTGGTCCGCTCCTTTCAGGACTGCCGGCTCTTCCCCGAGCTGTCGGTCGAGGACACCCTGCTGCTGGCGGAGGACGTCCGCCGACCGGTCGGGATCCTCTCCTCGACCCTGCGGCTGCCCTGGGCCCGCCGGGAGGAGCGCCGCAAGCAGGCGGCGGTCGAGGAGGTGATCGGCGCCTTCGGGCTGGCCCCGTTCCGCCACCACCGGATCACCGAGGTCTCGACCGGCACCCGGCGGGTGGTCGACCTGGCGTCGGTGGTCCTGTCGCGCCCGCGCCTGCTCCTGCTCGACGAGCCCACGGCGGGCATCGCCCAGCGCGAGGCGGAGGCCTTCGTGCCCCTGCTGCGCCGTCTCCACGAGGTGCTCGACACCACCGTGGTGCTGGTCGAGCACGACGTGCCGATGGTGTTCGAGCTCTGCTCGTCGGTCGTGGTGATGGAGGCGGGCCGGGTGGTCTCGAGCGGCAGCCCCGAGGTGGTGCGTCGCGACCAGCGGGCGCTGGCCGCCTACCTCGGGGCGAGCGAGGAGGCCCTGGTGGTCTCCGGGCCGCACCGCCGACAGCCGGCAGGGGAGGGAGGGGACGATGCCGTCGAGGGGTGACCGGCAGGGGGCTGCGCCGAGCGGTCGAACCACGGGCTGGGTGAGGACGAGGGTCAGGCGGTTCCGCCGGCGCCCTCTGGCCACTCGGGTGCGCACGGTGACGCTGGTGCTGACGGTCCTGGCGGGGGTGGTGACCTGGCTGGCCACCGCACCGCGGACCGGGGCGGCACCGAGGGCCGCCGCCACCGCCGAGAGCGCGGTCGCCCCGAGCACCCGGGGGGTCACGGCCACCACCATCAACCTGGTCTTTCCGGTGGTCAACCTGAACAGCCTGTCGGGCAAGCTCGGCTTCGCCGAGGACGCCGAGTACGGCCAGCAGGTGACGGCGATCCACATCTTCGTCGATGCCGTCAACGCCGCCGGCGGGATCAACGGGCGCACGATCCACCCGATCATCAGTTTCTACGACCCGACGAACGCCACCGAGATGCGGGCTCTGTGCAAGGACTGGACCGAGGGGTCCCCGGCCGCCTTCGCCGTGCTCGACGGCATCGGCGCCTGGGCCGAGGACAGCCAGCTGTGCATCACCCAGGAGGGGCACACCCCACTGATCAGCGCCTGGAGCACGATCCCCACCTGGACGAAGCTCGGCGCCCCCTACCTGTGGTGGACGGGACCGAACCAGGCGCAGGTGCTCGCGGCCACCGTCCAATGGGGCTTGCGGGCGCACCTGCTGGGCGGGGGCCGCAAGGTGGGCGTGCTGGTCGGTGACCGCCAGAGCGACCAGCTGGCCCTCAACGACTACCTGCTGCCGCTGCTGCGGGCGCACCACATCGACCCCACCGTCGAGACCATCGCCGCCGACCCGTCGGAGACCGCCACCACCCAGTCGCAGGCGCCACTGCTCGTGGCCAAGCTGAAGACGGCCGGCGTGGATTCGCTGATCCCCCTCGTCCCGTTCAACGTCTTCTTCCCGCTGCTGGAGGCCCAGACCCAGCAGCAGTACTTCCCGAGGCTGCTCCTCTCGGACTACGAGGACTCGATCGAGTCGGCCCTGGGGCTCATCCCGGCGCCCTACGACAAGGCGCTCAACGGCCAGGAGGGGGTCACGACCGAGACGCTCGGCGGGTTCGACGACAACCGCCCGGAGAGCCAGGGGGGCTACGACCCGGGCGTCCGGAGCTGCTACGACACCTGGCACGCCGTGCATCCCGGGCCCATCCCCGGTGCCTCCGAGAAGGTGCCCTTCATCGAGGAGCAGGGGCCGATCCAGGCCTGGTGCACGACCATCCGGCTGTTCGCCCAGGCGGCGAAGGCAGCCGGTCGCGACCTCAACCGGCGGACCTTCCTCGAGGCGATGGCCAAGGTGAGGAACTTCCCGGGGGGGTACTCGCCGGTCTGGAGCTACGGGCCGGGCAAGTACGCCGGGCCCACCGAGTACCAGGTGGTGCGCCTGCACGACAACGTCGGGAAGAACGCCTGCGTGCTCAAGACCAACCACAAGCCGCAGGGCACCTGTTGGCAGGTGGTCGACGGCTGGCAGCCGCTGCCGGCCGCCTGAGCCGGGTCAGGCGCCGGTCTCCTCCTCGGGCCAGTCGGCCTCGGGGGCGTCGCTCGGCTCCACCCGCTCGGCGTCGGGCAGCAGACGGTCGTCCTCCTCGGCGCCGACCGCCAGCTCCTGCTCGAGCACGTCGGCCTCCGGCTCCTCGGCCGCCAGGTGCTCGGGGGTGCGGCGGTAGGGGTCGGGACGGGGCGGGGCATCCTGTTCGAGGTGGTCGGCTTCCGGGACGGGGTCACTTGGGGCCATGGCTCTATTATCCCCGGGTCGAGCGGTCAGTCCCGCGGCATGGCGGGACCGTAGGGCTTGTCCCCCCGCAGGGTCACCCGGTGGGCGTAGCGCTTCTCGTCGCCGTAGTCGTCGAGGGCGTAGTGCAGGGTGGCCCGGTTGTCCCAGAACGCCACCGAGCCGGGCCGCCAGCGGAACCGGCAGGTGTACTCCGGCTTCTCGCAGTGGTGGTAGAGGAGGTCGAGGACGGCGTTGCTCTCGAGCTTGGAGAAGCCGAGGATCGACTGGGTGAACTGCCCGTTGACGAAGAGGCCGTTGCGCCCCGTCTCGGGGTGGGTCCGCACCACCGGGTGCAGCGCCGGGAGCAGCCTCTCGTGCCACTCGCCGTTCCACTCGTAGCCGCCGCGCTGGTCCACCTCGGCGGCGAACCACGGGTCGTGGTGGATGGCGATCAGCTGGTCGCACATCTGGCGGAAGGCGGGCGCCAGGCCGTCGTAGGCGTCCTGCAGGCTCGACCACATGGTGTCGCCGCCCACCGCCGGGCAGTCGACCATGGAGAGGATCGAGCCGAGCGCCGGGGTCTGGGTGAAGGTGACGTCGGTGTGCCACCAGCTGGCCCGGTCGGCCGCGCCGTCGATGGCGAGGACCTGGGGGTGCTCCTCGATCGCGGGGATGACCGGGTGGGCCTCGGTCACCTCCCCGAACTGCGCGGCGAAGGCGGCCTGCTGCACCGGCGTGAGGGACTGGTCGCGGAAGAAGACCACGTGGTGGGTGTTGAGGGCCTCCCGAACGGCGCTCACCACCTCGGTGCCGAGCGGTCGGGAGAGGTCGAGCCCGTGGATCTCCACCCCGATGTTGGGCGAGAGCGGGCGCACGTCGAGCCCCGTCGTGGTAGCCACGGGGAAATTGTGCCACCGACGCCGCTCGGGCGTCGGGGGAGTCGGAGGAGGAGGGGCCCATGACCACGAGCACCGGCGGCCCGGGGGCCATCGGGACCCGGACGCGAAACTTCTCGCCGTGGTTCCGGTGGATGACCCGCCTGGCCGCCACCGTCCACGAGGACCCGGTGGCGGCGCAGCCCGACGCTGCCCTCCCCGGTTGGAGGGAGGGCCGGCGCCGGCGGCTGGCGGAGCTGCTCGGGCCGGAGCCCGCACCGGTGCCCCCCGACCTCGAGGTGGTCGAGTCGGTCGGGTGCGACGGCTACCGGCGGGACAAGGTGGTGTTCGACGTCGAGGCGGTCATGTCGGTGCCGGCCTACCTGCTCGTCCCCGAGGGCCGGACGGCGCCCGGGTCGGCCGTGCTGGCGGTCCACGGCCATGGCCCGGGCAAGTCCGTGGTGTGCGGCCTGGCCACCACCGAGGCACCCGACGGCGACTACGCGGTGCAGCTGGTGCGGCGCGGCCACCTGGTGCTGGCGCCCGACCTGCGCTGCTTCGGTGAGCGGGCGGACTGGAACCCGCCCGACCACTACGGCTGCGACACCAACCTGGTCCACGCGGTGATGGACGGGGCCAACCCGATCGCCCAGAACCTCTGGGACCTGCGCCGGTGCCTCGACGTCCTGGTCGAGCACCCACTGGTCGACCCCCGGCGCATCGGGGCCGCGGGCCTCTCCTACGGCGGCACCATGACCCTCTTCCTCGCCGCCGTCGACCAGCGGGTGGCGGCCTCGGTGGTGAGCGGGTACTTCTCGTCGTGGGCCGAGTCGCACAAGATGCCGTGGAACATGTGCGGCTCACAGGTGCTGTACGGGATGCTCGGCCACCTCGAGCACATCGACCTCGGCGCCCTCGTCGCCCCCCGCCCGCTGCTGGTGGAGACCGGCCGCGAGGACCTGCTGTTCCCGCTGGCGGCGGCCACCGAGTCGGTGCACCAGCTACGTCGCGTCTACCGGACCCTCGGGGCGCCCGACCGGCTGGTCCACGCCGTGTTCGACGGCGACCACCGGTGGGACGGCACCGAGGCGCTCCCCTTTCTCGACCGTTGGCTGGGCGTCGGGCCCGCTACCGGGCCGGTTCCTCCGGGGTGAGCCGGGCCGGGCCTCGGGCTGGCCTCACGGGGTGGCCCGCGGCCGGGCGAGCAGGGCCGAGGAGCCGGCGTCGAGGTAGAGAGTGGCATCGGGGGCGCGCCGGAGGGCCGACGCCGGGCAGTCCGGACTGACGGGCCCCTCCAGCGCCCGGCGAACCGGCGCCGCCTTGCGGGCCTCGGGGACGACGGCGACGACGACGGCCGCCCGGAGCAGTGCCGGGACGGTCACGGTCACCGCCCGCGCCGGTACGTCGTCGATGGTGGGGAAGTGCCCCTCGCCGACCTGCTGGCGCCGCCAGGCGTCGTCGAGCTCGACCACCTTCACGTCCCGCGGGTCGTCGAAGCGCGCCACCCCCGGGTCGTTGAAGGCGAGGTGCCCGTTCTCCCCGATGCCCAGGCAGCACAGGTCGAGCGGGTGCTCGTCCAACAGCCGGGCGTAGCGCGCGCACTCGGCGTCGGGATCGGCCAGCCCGTCGAGGAGGTGGGCCGCCCTCGGGCCGGTCGGCCCGACCAGGCGCTCGCGGATCCAACGTGCGAAGCCGGCCGGGTGGTCGGGGCCGACGCCGACGTACTCGTCCATGTGGAACAGGACGACGTCGCCCCACGGGACGCCCTCCGTGCCGACCAGCTGCTCGACGAACGCCAGCTGCGAGTTCCCGGTGGCGAACATGGCGTGGGCGACCCCGTGCTCGGCCACGGCCCGGATGAGGGTCGCGGCCGCCTGCCCGGCCGCCGCCCGGGCCAGCTCGGCCGGCGAGGGGAAGACCCGAACCACCAGGTCGTCCACGGTGAACTCAGCGGTGGCCCCCATGGGGGGGACTGTACGCCCGGCGGCGTCGTGAGCGGGTGGACGAGACTGCGGGGATGCGAACCGTCGCCCTTCCCGACGCCGGGAACCTCGAGGCCGCCGCCGAGGTGGTCGGTCGGACCCTCGAGCCCACGCCGGTGGTCCCCTCGCCGCTCCTCGGCGCCGGTGTCTGGCTCAAGCTCGAGACCTTCCAGCCGACCGGGTCCTTCAAGGTGCGCGGGGGACTGGCGGCGGTGGCCGCGGCCCAGCGGCGTCAGCCGGGCACCCCGCTGGTCGCCGCCTCGGCCGGGAACCACGGGCTCGGGGTGGCCCATGCCGCCGATCGCCTCGGGGCCGACGCCACGGTGGTGGTGCCACGCCACGCCTCCGAGGCGAAGGTGCGCGCCCTCGCCGCCTACGACGTGGAGCTCGTCCGGCACGGCGACGGCTACGACGAGGCGGAGCGCCGGGCGATGGCCATCGCCGAGGAGCGGGGTGGCCGTTTCGTCTCCCCGTACAACGACCCCGACGTGATCGCCGGGCAGGCCACCGTCGCTGCCGAGCTGCTGGCGCAGCTGCCCGACCTCACGACCATCGTGGTCCCCGTCGGCGGCGGCGGCCTCGTCTCGGGGATCGCCCTCGCCACGGAGGGGACCGGCGTCCGGATCGTCGGCGTGGAGCCGGAGGTCAACCGCACCATGTCGGCCGCCATGGCGGCGGGCGAGACCGTGCCCGTCGAGGTCGGCGAGACCATCGCCGACGGGCTGGCCGGGAACCTCGAGCCGGGGTCGGTGACGGTGGCCATCTGCATCCGCCACGGGGTGGAGCTGGTGAGCGTGACCGAGGAGCAGCTGCGCAGCGCCATCCGCTTCCTGGCGGTGGAGCACGGGCTGGTGGCCGAAGGGGCGGGGGCGGCGGCCACCGCCGCCGTCTTCTCGGGGCGCTTCCGGCCGGGCGCGGGGACCACGGCCGTGCTGGTCACCGGGCGCAACATCGACCCCGTCCTCCTCTCCGAGATCCTCGCGGGCTGATCACCGGCCGGATCTTCCTAGGGTGCGGGTGGCCGGGTGGTGTCAACGGAGTTGCCCGCACCGCTCATCGCGAACGGTCCCTGTAATGGGAGTATCGGCGGAGGTACAGTGGCGCGCCGGCACGGGGGTTGCGGGCGTTGCACCCCCCGCACGGCCGTGACCTCGTGCCGGCCTCATCCGTCGAGACACCGGCGTGCGGGACACCGGCGTGCCCCCGTCCCGCCTCCCGGTGCCGCGGCCGCGGTCCTGACGGGGCGGCATCCGAGGCGGCCACCCTCGGGGCGCGCGACGTCTCAGCCGGTCCGGTCGCCGTGCTCGTCGAACAGCGCCTCCTGCCGTGAGCCCTCCGGCGTGGGCTCGGCCACCGGCTCGATCAGCCCGGGCCCGTCGTTGGCGACGCTGCCGACCCGACGGTCGACCCGGTGGCGGGCGAGAGTGCCCGCCACCGACGGTCGGAGCAGCGACTCGAGATCGTGGCGAT
>DAHUYA010000105.1 GCA_027315445.1 Acidimicrobiaceae bacterium
GCCGGTGCGGGCGGCGGGGAACCGGGCGGCCCCGACGCCGACATCTACGAAACGGCCCGAACCTTCGACTCGCTCGGGATCGACGAGCCACTCCACAAGGCACTGGCCGACCAGGGGATCACCACCGCCTTCCCCATCCAGGCGCTGACCATCGCCGACGCCCTGGCCGGCCGGGACGTGTGCGGGAAGGCGAAGACCGGCTCCGGCAAGACCCTGGCCTTCGGGCTGCCGCTGCTGCAGCGGACGGCGGAGGCGCTGGCCGGCAACCGGCCGGCCGGGGGCCGACCGGCCACCCCGCACGCCCTGGTGCTGCTGCCCACCCGCGAGCTGGCGGTGCAGGTGCACGACGTGCTCGACCCGCTGGCCCGCCGGCTGGGCCTGCGGATGGCCGCCGTCTACGGCGGGGCGGACATCGACCGGCAGGTGAGCCGGCTGCGCAAGGGGGTCGAGGTGGTGATCGCCACCCCCGGTCGCCTGATCGACCTGGGGGACCGCGGCGAGCTGACGGTGGCCGGCGTGGAGATCCTGGTGCTCGACGAGGCCGACCGGATGGCCGACATGGGTTTCATGCCACAGATCGAGTGGGTGCTCCGCCGCCTCGAGCGCGAGCACCAGACCCTGCTGTTCTCGGCCACCCTCGACGGGGCGGTCGACCGGTTGGTGCACCGGTACCTCCGGGATCCCGTCAGCCACGAGGTGGTCTCGCGGACCCAGACGGTGGCCGCCATGGAGCACCGATTCCTGCAGGTCCACCAGATGGACAAGGTCAAGGTGGCGGCCGCCATCTGCCGCAACCACGAGAAGTCCCTGGTGTTCGTGCGGACCAAGCGGGGCGCCGACCGCCTGGTCGAGCAGCTGGCCAAGGAGGGCGTGCGGTCGGCCGCCATCCACGGGGACCTCCGCCAGGCCAACCGCGAACGGGCACTGGCCGACTTCTCGGGCGGGAAGCTGGGCGTGCTGGTCGCCACCGACGTCGCCGCCCGGGGCCTGCACATCGAGGGGGTCGACGTGGTGGTCCACTACGACCCGCCCGAGGACCACAAGGCCTATCTCCACCGCTCGGGGAGGACCGCCCGGGCCGGTTCGGCCGGGGTGGTGGTCACCCTGGTGCTGTGGAACCAGGTGGTCGAGGCGGAGGTCATCCAGCGTCGCCTGGGGCTGCGGATCCCGATCGTCGAGATGTTCTCCAACGACCCGCGACTGGCGGACCTGGCCTCGTGGGAGCCTTCCCCCGCCGAGGGCGTCCTCTGAGCGAAGCGACGGGTGGCCGGCCGCCGGTGGCGCGCTGGTCGCCGGACGACGGCCTGCGGCGCGCCATGGTGGTGACCGCCCATCCCGATGACGTCGACTTCGCCTCGGCCGGGACCGTGGCCGCCTTCGTGGCCGCCGGGATCGAGGTCGCCTACTGCATCGCCACGAGCGGTGAGGCCGGAGGGGACGACCGTGCCGCCACCAGGGAGGGGATGGCAGCCCTCCGGCAGGCCGAGCAGCGGGCCGCCGCCGCCGAGGTCGGCGTCACCGACGTCACGTTCCTGGGCTACCCCGACGGCCGGCTCCAGCCCACCCTCGAGCTCCGCCGCGACATCGCCCGGGAGATCCGCCGCTTCCGGCCGGACCGGGTGCTCACCCAGTCGCCCCAGCGCAACTGGGCCAGCGTCTACGGCGACCACCCTGACCACCTGGCGGCGGGCGAGGCGGCGGCGTGCGCCGTCTATCCCGATGCCCGGAACCCCTTCGCCCATCCGGAGCTGCTCGAGGAGGGGCTCGAGCCGCACAACGTCCGGGAGCTGTGGCTGATGGCGGCCCCCGAGCCGACCGTGGCGGTCGACATCACCCCCAACTTCGAGAGGAAGTTGGCTGCCCTGCGCCGGCACGAGAGCCAGGTCGGGGCGGGCGACCACCTCGAAGCGATGCTGCGGGAGTGGAACGGGGCCCAGTCGAGGACGGCCGGCCTCCCCGAGGCACGGCTCGCCGAGGCCTTCCGGTCCCTCCCCACCGCCTGAGGCGGTGGTCGCGCCGCCGGGGCGCGACGTGACGGGTCGCCGGCGCCGGGGCGGTGCGGCCATCCCCATGAACGGGGGCGGTCAGCGGGCCAGCTGGCGCAGCACGTAGCGCAGGATGCCGCCGTGGCGGTAGTACTCGGCCTCCATCGGCGTGTCGATCCGGACCCGGGCACCGAACTCGACCACCCGGCCATCCTCCGCCTCGGCCCGGACCGCCACCTCCTTGGGGGTCGTCCCGTGGTTGAGGGCCCCGAGCCCGGTGACCGAGTAGCGCTCGTGGCCGTCGAGGCCGAGGGAGGCGGCGGAGTCGCCGGCCGCGAACTGCAGCGGCAGCACCCCCATGCCCACCAGGTTGGAGCGGTGGATGCGCTCGAAGCTCTCGGCCAGCACGGCGCGCACCCCGAGCAGCAGGGTCCCCTTAGCCGCCCAGTCGCGGCTCGAGCCCGAGCCGTACTCCTTGCCCGCCACCACGAGCAGCGGCACCGCCTCCTGCCGGTAGCGCTCGGCCGCCTCGAAGATGGTGGTCTCCTCCCCCTCGGGCAGGTGGAGGGTCACCCCGCCCTCGGTCCCGGGGGCCAGCCGGTTGCGCAACCGCACGTTGGCGAAGGTGCCGCGCATCATCACCTCGTGGTTGCCGCGGCGGGCGCCGTAGGAGTTGAAGTCGTCCCGGCCCACCCCGTGGGCGGTCAGGTACTCCCCGGCCGGGGAGGAGGGCCGGATGGAGCCGGCCGGGGAGATGTGGTCGGTGGTCACGCTGTCGCCCAGCAGGGCCAGCACCCGGGCCCCGGTGATCTCCTCCACGGGCGACGGCTCGAGCCCCATCTCCTCGAAGAACGGGGGCGGCAGGACGTAGGTCGAGTCCCGCTCCCAGGCGAATGTCTCCCCTCCGGCGACCGGCACCGAGCGCCACAGCTCGTCCCCGTCGAACACCGAGGCGTAGCGGGCCCGGAAGGCCTCCGAGGACAGGGAGGCGCGGATGGTCGCCGCCACCTCCTGCTCGCTCGGCCAGATGTCGGCCAGGCGCACCGGCTGGCCGTCGGCACCGGTCCCGATCGGGTCGGCGGACAGGTCGATGTCCATGGTGCCGGCCAGGGCGTAGGCGACGACCAGGGGCGGTGAGGCGAGGTAGTTCATCCTCACGTCCGGGTGGATGCGGCCCTCGAAGTTCCGGTTGCCCGACAGGACGGACACCACCGACAGGTCGTGGGCCTGCACGGCGTCGGAGACACCCGGCAGGAGCGGGCCCGAGTTGCCGATGCAGGTCGTGCAGCCGAACCCGACCAGGTAGAAGCCGAGCTCCTCGAGCGGGCCGACCAGCCTGGCCCGCTCGAGATAGTCCATGACCACCCTCGAGCCGGGGGCCAGCGAGGTCTTCACCCACGGCCGGCGGCGCAGGCCCCGCTCGACCGCCTTTTGGGCCAGCAGCCCGGCCGCCACCAGGACCTGGGGGTTGGAGGTGTTGGTGCAGCTGGTGATGGCTGCGATCACGACGTCGCCGTCCTGCAGGGGTCGACCCTCACCCGGCCCGCCCTCACCCGGCCCGCCCTCACCCGGCCCGCCCTCACCCGGCCCGCCCTCACCCTCCTCGGCCCGCGCCAGTGGGTGGCCGAGGGCCTCGCGAAAGGCGACCCCGGCACCGGCCAGCGTGACGCGGTCCTGGGGCCGGGCCGGGCCGGCCAGGCTGGGGACCACGGTGGAGAGGTCGAGGGACACCGTCTCGGAGTAGACCGGCTCGTCGCCGCCCGGCTCGTGCCAGAGCCCCTGGGCCTTCGCGTAGGCCTCGACGAGCGCCACGTGCTCGGGGTCTCGTCCGGTGAACCGCAGGTAGGCGAGGGTGGCGCCGTCGATCGGGAAGATCGTGCAGGTCGCCCCGTACTCCGGGGACATGTTGCCGATGGTGGCCCGGTTCTCGAGCGGGACCGCTGCCACCCCCGGCCCGAACGCCTCGACGAACTTGCCCACCACGCCGTGCCGACGGAGCAGCTCGGTGATGGTGAGCACCAGGTCGGTGGCCGTGGTGCCGTCCGGCAGCTCGCCCGAGAGCCGGAGCCCGACCACCGGCGGCAGGAGCATCGACAGCGGCTGGCCCAGCATCGCCGCCTCCGCCTCGATCCCGCCGACGCCCCATCCGAGCACCCCGAGCCCGTTGACCATGGTGGTGTGGGAGTCGGTGCCCACCAGCGTGTCGCAGAAGGCGCGGCCGTCCTCGGTCGCGAACACCACCCTGGCCAGGTGCTCGAGGTTGACCTGGTGGCAGATCCCGGTGCCCGGCGGCACCACCCGGAAGTCGTCGAACGACCCCTGGGCCCAGCGCAGGAGCTGGTACCGCTCGAGGTTGCGCTCGTACTCGATGCGCACGTTCTCGTCGTAGGCACCCCGGTCCCCGGAGCGCTCGGCGATCACCGAGTGGTCGATGACCAGCTCCACCGGCACCAGGGGGTTGATCCGCCCGGGGTCACCGCCGAGGGTCGCCAGGGCGTCGCGCATGGCCGCCAGGTCGACCACCGCCGGCACGCCCGTGAAATCCTGCATCAGCACGCGCTCGGGGGTGAAGGCGATCTCCCGGGCGTCGTCCCCGGCGTCGCCGTGGGCCTGGGGGTGCCGTCCCCAGGCGGCCACCGCCTCGACGTCGGCCGCGCTCACCCGCACCCCGTCCTCGTGGCGCAGGAGGTTCTCGAGCAGGACCTTGACGCTGTAGGGCAGCCGGGTGACGTCGTGGCCGGCCAGGCCGGCGGTGTCGAGCGAGAAGATCTCGACGTCCCGTCCGCCGACCGCCAACCGGCTGCGGGCGCCGAAGCTGTCGGGGTGGGCGTCTGGAGCAGCGGAGGGAGCCATGGCGCCATTCTGCCCGCCCCCGGCGCGGTGGCGAGCGACGAACCGGAGTCGCCCCTTCGGGAGGCTTCCGGCGTCGTCCCAGCGCAACCCCCCATCACGTGCCAGCGCGGTGATCCTCTGTCACTATGGCCTCGTGGCGCGCGGTCACCGTGTCGGGCCCGCCGTGGCGGCGGCCGTGATCGTGGCGGCGGTCGTGATCGCGGCGGCGGCCTCGTTGTGGCCCGCCTCCCTCGCCGGGGCGGCATCGTCCTCACCGCCGTTGCCCATCGGCTCCCGCCCGGCCCTCGAGCGGCCGGCCGTCTACCCAGGGGGAGGCCTCGACGCCTTCGGCGACGCCCTGACCAAGGACCCGGCGCTCTCGGCCTCGGCGACCACCACCCCGGCCCTCAACTCCCCGGTGGTGGCCATGGTGCTCACCACCGGGGGCGACGGCTACTGGCTGGCCGGGGCGGACGGTGGGGTGTACGCCCACGGCGCAGCCGAGATGTTCGGCTCGGCGGGCGGCATCACGTTGCAGGGGCCCGTCGTCACCATGGCCGCCACCCCCGACGACGGCGGGTACTGGCTCGGGGGAATCGACGGGGGCGTCTTCGCCTTCGGCGACGCCCAGTTCTACGGCTCGATGGGCGGCAGCCACCTCAACCAGCCGATCGTGGGCATGGCGGCCACCCCCGACGGCAAGGGTTACTGGGAGGTGGCCTCCGACGGGGGGATCTTCGCCTTCGGCGACGCCCAGTTCTACGGCTCGATGGGCGGCACGCCGCTCAACGCCCCGGTGCTCTCGATGGCCGCCACCCCCGACGGCAAGGGTTACTGGATGGTCGGGGTCGACGGCGGGGTCTTCACCTTCGGGGACGCCACCTTCGAAGGCTCGGCCGCCACCGGGCCGGCGGTGACCCCGGTGACCCAGCTGGTGCCCACCCCCGACGGCCAGGGGTACTGGCTCCTCGAGCCCGACGGGTTCGACTACAGCTTCGCCAACCCGCCCCCCGACGGCAGCTTCCCGGGCTCCTCGGCCATCGTCTCGGCCGCCGAGTCGCAGGTGCAGCCCGACCCGACCAGCGGGTATTTCTGCAACCCCTACGGGCCGTGCGAGGAGTGGTGCGCCCTGTTCGCCACGTGGGCCTGGCAGCAGGGCGGGGCACCGATCCCCTCCTACGCGTTCACGGGCGACGTGTACGACTGGGCGGCGGCCAACGGGACGGTGCTGCCCCCCACCGCCACGCCGGTGCCCGGGGACGCCGTGCTCTACGGGACCGGTCCCTCGAGCACCGCCACCTCGGTGCACATGGGGATCGTGGCCCAGGTGTGGCCGGACGGCGCCATCGTCACCATCGAGGGCGACGCCGGGCCCGGGAGCACCGGGTACCTGGCGGTGGTCCTGAACGGGCCGTTCCTCCCGTGGGACTCGCCCTGGTACAACGGCGTCCCCATCTACGCCTTCGCCCAGCCGTAGCGGGCCCGGCCGGATCGGGCCGGCGGTCGGCGCGCCCGGTGCCGTGGTCGCACGGTGGGCGCGCCCGCCCGGCAGCAGGCGCCGGTAACATCCCGCCCCGGAGGTTGGCCGATGCCCCTGTACGACTATCGCTGCACCACCTGCCAGACCGTCTACGAGGCGCGGCGTCCGATGGCCGAGGCCGACGCCCCGACCACCTGCCCGCAGGGGCACGAGGGCGCGGTGCGCCTCCTGCCGGTCTTCGCCACCACCGGTCTGGCCGAGGCGCCGGCCGGGGGGATGTGCGGGGCGCCGGTGACCGGGGGCTGCGGCGGCGGCTGCGCCTGCCACGCCGGCTGAGGCGACCGGTCGGGTGGCGGGCGACGGGGGCGATCGAGCCACGCCATGGGACTGACCTCGTGGGACGACTACCCGGTGCACCAGGCGCCGGAGCCGATCGCCCACCCGGCGACGAGTGACCGCAATTTCTACGACCGCTACTACTTCAACTTCCACCGCCGCAGCGACGAGCTCTTCGCCATCGTCGGCCTCGGTCAGTACCCGAACCTGGGGGTGACCGACGCCTTCGTGGACGTGCGCCGTGGCGACCGGCAGTACATCGTCCGAGCTTCGGCCCCCCTGGGCGACCGGGCGGACACCTCGGTCGGCCCGCTCCGGGTGGAGGTGCTCGAGCCGCTGCGCCGCCTGCGGTTGGTGGTGGAGCCGACCGAGCACCCGGTGGCCATGGACGTCGTCTGGGAGGGTGACACGCCGGCCGTGCAGGAGCCCCGTCAGTTCCTCCGCAGCAAGGGCCGGGTGGTCTTCGACACCCAGCGGCTGGCGCAGACCGGCCGGTGCACGGGGACCCTGGTGGTCGAGGGCGAGGAGATCACCCTCGAGCCGGGGCATTCGGGCGGCAACCGCGACCGCAGCTGGGGAGTCCGCCCGGTCGGCGAGCCCGAGCCCGACGGCATCCGCCAGGGCGAGCTGGTGCTGGGCGGGATGTGGAACTACTTCCCGATGCAGTTCGACGACCACGCCATCCACTACATCTGCCACGAGCGCGACGATGGCTCCCGCCCCCTCGTGCAGGCCGAACGGGTGTGGGCCGATCCGGCCCGCGGCGTCGAGCAGCTGGGCCGGCCCGAGCACGAGCACCGGCTCGAGCCCGGCAGCCGCCTGATCCGCCACTCGGTGGTCCGCTTCCCCGAGGCCGGCATCGAGGTCACGTGTGAGCCGGTGCTGGCCAACTTCGTGTCGGTGGGGACCGGATACGGGATGGACGCCGACTGGCGGCACGGGAAGTACCAGGGGCCGTCGCCGGTGGTGCAGGGACTCGTGCTCGAGGTGGCCGACATCCGGGGGCTCGCCCAGTACGGGATCGTCGACCACCTCGCCCGGTTCTCCTACGGCGGCCGGCAGGGGTACGGGCTGCTCGAGCACGGCTTCTTCGGCCCCTTCCGGCGTTACGGCCTGCACGACGGCGCGATGGGCGCGCCTGGCTGAACGACGCGCGCTGGGGCCGGCGATGGTCGCCCGCAGCGCGAAGATGGGCCATGGCCGACACCCACACCGCGCTCGAGGCCAGGCTGCGGTCGGCCTTCGACTCGGTGGCGCCCGGAGCGGACCCGGTGCTGCGGGCGTCCGAGCGCGCCGACTACCAGGCGAACGGGGCGCTCGCCCTGGCCAAGCGCCTGGGCCTGCCTCCCCGGCAGGTGGCCGAGCAGGTCGTCGCGGCCGCCGAGCTCTCGGACCTGTGCGAGCGGGTCGAGGTGAGCGGCCCGGGCTTCATCAACCTCACCCTCTCCGACACCTACCTCTCGGGAGAGGTGGCCACGATGTCGGCGGACCACCGCCTCGGGGTACCGGTGGCCGGGCGCACCGAGACGGTGGTGGTGGACTACTCGGCGCCCAACGTGGCCAAGGAGATGCACGTCGGCCACCTCCGGGGCACCATCATCGGTGACGCCCTCTGCCGGCTCCTCGAGTTCGCCGGGCACCGGGTGATCCGGCGGAACCACATCGGCGACTGGGGGACCCCCTTCGGGATGCTCATCGAGCATCTGGTCGACATCGGGGAGGACACCGCCGTCCGCGAACTGGTGGTGGGTGACCTCGACGCCTTCTACCGCCAGGCGTGGGTGGCTTTCGAGGCGGACGAGGCCTTCCGGGAGAGGAGCCGTCGCCGGGTGGTGCTGCTGCAGTCGGGCGACCCCGAGACCCGACGGCTCTGGCGCGTGCTCGTGGACGAGAGCGTGCGCTACTTCGACGAGGTGTACGCCAAGCTGGGGGTGCTGCTGACCGACGACGACGTCGTGGGGGAGAGCTACTACAACCCCATGTTGGCCGCGGTGGTCGACGACCTGGCGGCCCAGGGTCTGCTGGTGGAGGACGAGGGTGCCCAGTGCGTCTTCCCGCCCGGCTTCACCAATCGAGAGGGCGAGCCGCTCCCGGTGATCGTCCGCAAGTCCGACGGTGGGTTCGGCTACCCGGCCACCGACCTGGCGGCCGTGCGCGACCGGGTCGACAACCTCGGCGCCGACCGCATCCTCTACGTGGTGGGGACGGAGCAGGCCCAGCACTTCCAGATGGTCTTCGCCGTGGCCGCCCTGGCGGGCTGGCTGCCTGGGACGGTGTCGGCCGTCCACGTGTCGTTCGCCCACATCCTGGGCACGGACCACAAGAAGCTCCGGAGCCGCACCGGTGAGTCGGTGAAGCTGGTCGGCCTGCTCGACGAGGCCGTCGAGCGGGCCGGGGCGGCCATCGCCGAGCGCGAGCCCGGCACCGGGGGCGACGACCTGGCCAGGGCGTCGAGGGCCCTCGGGGTCGGCGCAGTGAAGTACGCCGACCTCTCGACCGAGCGGACCCGCGACTACGTCTTCGACTGGGACCGCATGCTGGCCTTCGAGGGCAACACCGGCCCCTACCTGCAGTACGCCCACGCCCGCATCCGGTCCATCTTCCGCCGGGGCGAGGTGGACGTGGCGGCCGGCGGGGCGCCCCCCACCCTCGAGGCGGCGGAGGAGCGGGCACTGGCGTTCCGGCTGGTCGGCTTCTCCGAGGCCGTGGCGGCCGCCCTCGAGTCGTACGGCCCGTCGAAGCTGACCGGCTACCTGTTCGAGCTGGCGACCACGTTCACCTCGTTCTACGAGAGCTGCCCGATCCTGCGGGCGCCGGATGCCGAGCGGCGCCGGAGCAGGCTCGTGCTGGCCGACCTGACGGCCCGGGTGCTGGCCACGGGTCTCGGCCTGCTGGGCATGGAGGCGCCCGAGCGGATGTAGCCGGCGCCGGGGCGCCGGCGGCCCGGGCCGCCGGCCGGGCGAGCGGCCGGGCGACCGGTCAGCCGCCGGCGCCGGCGGCGCGTGCTTCGAGGTCCGCCGCGACCGGTGGCCTGCCCCCGTCCCCGTCCCCTTCGGCGTCAGGTGCCGGTTCCGGGCCCACGACCTGCAGCAGGGGGCCGTGGTGCTCGGCGTCGACGTCGTCGAGCGAGCGGTGCGCCGGCTCGGGCAGCACCAGGGTGAGCAGCAGGCCGGCGAACGAGGCGGCGGCTGCGACGACGAGCATTCCCCGGAGGTGGACCGACTTCTGGAGCTGGGGCACCAGGAAGACTCCGACGAACGCGCCGAGCTTGCCGATGCCGGCGGCGATGCCGTGCCCGGTCGTCCGGAACCGCACCGGGAACACCTCCGACGGCAGGACGAAGGTGGTGGTGTTGGGCCCGAACTCCACGAAGAAGTACGAGAGCCCGAACACGGCGATGAAGGGCCCGACCACGGTGGTGAGCGGCGGCACCACCCCGAGCACGAGGAAGGCGGCCGACATCACGGCGAAGCCCAGCAGTTGCAGCCGGCGGTGGCCGATCCGGTCCATGTACAGCACGGCCAGCAGGTACCCGGGGACGGCGAAGGCGACGAACATGACCAGCGACCAGACGAGCTTGGCCACCAGCGTGGCGTGGGGGTCGACGTCCTTCAGGATGACCGGCAGCGACAGCGTGTTGCCGTAGTAGGCGTAGTCGAACAGGAACCAGGTCCCGGCGGTGCCGAGCATCAGGAGCAGGATCCGACGGTCGGTCAGGAAGTCGCGCAGCCGGGCCGCCGCGGGCTGCCTGGCGCCGGCACCGGCGGTCGCCCCGTCGTCGGTGGTCTGCCGGGACCGCTGTGCCACCGCCTCGCCGAGCTCGGGGTCCACCGGCACCATCGGCGCCAGGTCCTCCCCCGCCCCGTTCTCGTCGCCGACGACCGAGGCCCGGAACCTCGGGGACTCGGGCATGGTCGAGCGCAGGTAGACGACGGCGGCGGCCGGTACCGCACCGAGCCCGAGCAGCAGGCGCCAGGCCCACTGGTGGCCGACGCCGGAGCCGAGCAGCGCAAGGCCGATGAGCGGTCCCACGACCAGGCCGACCGCCTGCATCGAGAAGACCAACCCCACCAGGCGGCCCCGGTCTCGGCGGTTGGCGTACTCGCTCATGAGCACTGCCGACACCGGGTAGTCGCCGCCGATCCCGAGACCGAGGACGAACCGGGCCACCACGAGGAAGAGGAAGTTCGGGGCGACCGCCGAGGCGGTGGCCCCCACGATCATGACGACGGCGACGATGGCGTAGACCCGGCGGCGCCCGATCAGGTCGGCCAGGCGGCCGAAGACCATCGCCCCCACGAAGGCGGCGAGGATGGCCGAGCCGGTCACCCAGCTCGGCTGCAGGGTGCTCAGGTGCCACTGCGCGGCCACCAGGGTGGCCACCGTGCTGATGACGAAGAGGTCGTAGGCGTCGGTGAAGAACCCGACGCCCGAGACGAGCACCATACGGCGGTGGAAGCGGCTCAGGGGTGCCTCGTCGAGCAGCCTGCCCACCGACACGGCGGGGGGCCCGCCGACCTGCCATTGACGGGTCACCTGTGCACTGCCTCCGTTCCTCCTGCCCATCCGGCCCACCGGTTGCCCCGGTCCTCCGGGCGTCACCACTGTCGCCAGCTCGGGTGACCGCAAGCCTTCCCGAAAATGAACTCCACGCGGACAACACGCGAACTCCTGATGACCTCGACGGGGTGCCCAGGGGTAAGGTCCTCGGGTC
>DAHUYA010000109.1 GCA_027315445.1 Acidimicrobiaceae bacterium
GCGCCACTGATCGCCACCACGGCCACGCTGGTCCTCGGCATGAACTGGAGCATCTGGTGGGACGACCTCGTCCACCACGCACCCGGGGTGTGGGCGGACCCCTCCGACCAGTGGGGAACGGTCCTTGCGGCGCTGCACCTCGTCCACGGGCACTTCAGCGGCGTCTACACGCAGTCGACCGGGCTGGTGACCTTCCCCGGGTACGTCTTCCTCATGGCGCCGGCGGCCGCCGTGTTCAGCGCCCTCCACCTCGAGCTCGGCCCCCAGCTCGCCGCCTTCGGGGCGCCGACCGGCTGGGTGCTGGTCGGGCCGTTCGAGCTGCTCACGGCCTCCACCGCCCTCTTCGGCGCGGACGCCGTGGCCGAGCGGCTGGGAGTCACGGGATGGCGCCGCCATGCCCTGGCCCTGGCGGGGGCCGCCGCCCTCGCCGACGTCACCCTCGGGTGGGGCCACCCCGAGGACGCGCTGGCCGTCGGACTGGTCCTCTACGCGGCGCTCGAAGCCGACCGGGCCAACTGGCGGCGGAGCGCCTGGCTGCTCGGAGCGGCCGTCGCCGTGCAGCCGCTGGCGGTGATGGCGGTCGGTGCCCTGTTCGCCAGGGCGGGTCGGCGGCAGCTCGCCTCCATGGCGACACCGTTGGTGCTGCCCTCGGCGGCCGTGCTCGTCGCCCCCCTGATCGCCGGTTGGCACGCCACGGTCCACGTGCTCGTCGATCAGCCGAACTACCCGAACTTCAACCACCTGACCCCGTGGACCTCGCTCCTGCCCCACCTCCACGAACGGTTCGTGGCCGTGCCGGCCGGCCCGGGCCGGGCAGCCGCCACCGTCGCCGCCCTGGCCGCCGGTTTCGTGGTCTGCCGGCGCCATCCGGGCGTGGCGACGATGCTCTGGATGATCGGGCTCGCCTTCTTCCTCCGGGTGGTCGCCGAGTCCGTGCTCGACGCCTACTACCCGTGGCCGGTGCTGGCCGTCTGCCTGGTGCTCGCAGCCGGCCTCCCGTGGTGGCGGTGGTGGGCCACTGCGACCCTGGCCCTCTTCGTCACCTGGTTCTCCAACGTGCACCTGAGCGGGATGTGGGCCTGGTGGTCGATCATCGTCCTGTCGCTCGCCTCCACGCTGGCACTCAGTTGGCCGGGGCGGGTCGCCGCGGCCGCCTTGCGCCCCCTGGTCGACGTCGGCCGTGACGCCCCCGACATCCCGGCGCCGTCCGTTGCCGGGATGTCCCTGGCCGGCGGGCTCGCCGCCCCGGTGGCCGGGATGGCATCGGTTCCGTCGCTGTCGGCCACCCCCGGGCCGGCCGACGCCGCCTCGGGGACCGACGGGTAGGGCCCGCCGTGACCGAGCTGCGCGGCCTGCGCGACGACGTCTACCGCCGCCCCCTGGCCACCGCCCTCGACCGGCTCGGCCTGGGCCCCGGTTGGCGCTGCGTCGACGTGGGGGCCGGCGGAGGCGACGTGTCGGTCGCGCTCGCCGAGGTGGTCGGGCGCAGCGGGCGGGTGTACTCGGTCGACAGCGACCCGCAGGCCCGTGACGAGGTGGCCAGGGCGGCCGCCGCCCACAGCCAGGTGCTGGCCATCACCCAGGCGGGTGAGGACCTGGTCCTGCCCGAGCCGGTCGACCTGGCCTTCTGCCGGTTCCTCCTGCTCCACGTGCGCGAACCCGCGGTGGTCCTCGACCGGATGGCCCGGGCCGTCCGCCAGGGCGGCTGGGTGGTGGCGCAGGAGCCGATCACCTCCGCCGGCCGGGTCGGGGGGTCCCCGCTCTCGATGCCCGACGCCCGCCACCCCGACGTCGGCGCCGTCCTGCCGGCCCTCGTGCGTGACGCGGGGCTCGAGCTCGTCGACGCCTGGGCCGAGGCGCCTGCGGGGGCCGGTCCGGGGCCGGTGGCCGCCTACCTCGAGTCGCTCACCGGCGTCGACCCGGGCGACGAACCGGTCGTGCTGCCGCCCCTGGTCACCGTGTTGGGGAGGAAATTGTCGGCGAGGTAGGGTCCCGATCATGCCCCCCGCCAGTCCCTCCGCAAGCCCCCCCGCCGGCCACCCGGGCAACGGGGCCGGCACCCTGGCGCAGGACCTGAGGGCGGCTGCCGAGGCGGTCGCCCTGTGCGAGGAGGTGGTGGCCAACGCCACCACCCACCTGGCGCGCTCGGGGGGGGCCGACGAGCACCAGGTGGTCGCCTACGACCTCGCGCACGCGGCCGCGGCCACGGCCACCGCCCGGGCCACCCTCGACTACGGGGCCAGGGGGGAGCTCGAGGCCAGGATCGCCTGCGCCTTCGTGGCCGACGCGGTCGCCGATCTGGTGTCTCGGCTCATCGGCCGCGAGCGGCAGTGGGGCGCCCGGGCGGCCACGCTGGCGCCGGCCGGCGACTTCGTGAGCACCCACCGGGACCCGGCGGTGCTGGCGGCCCTCTGCGGCGAGCAGGGACCACGCCACCTGGGCGAGGACTTCGAGCTGGTCCGGGAGACCTTCCACCGCTTCGCCGACGAGAAGGTGCGCCCCCACGCCGAGCGCGTCCACCGGACCAACGGGGACATCCCCGAGGAGGTGATCGAGGGCCTGGCCGAGCTCGGCGGGTTCGGGCTGTCGGTGCCCGAGGAGTACGGCGGCTTCGCCACCGGCGGCGAGAGCGACTACCTCGGGATGGTGGTGGCGACCGAGGAGCTGAGTTGGGGATCGCTCGGCATCGGCGGCTCGCTCATCACCCGGCCCGAGATCCTCACCCGGGCGCTGGTGAAGGGCGGGACCGAAGAGCAGAAGCACCATTGGCTGCCCAAGCTGGCGAGCGCCGAGGTGCTGGCGGCGGTGGCCGTCACCGAGCCCGACTACGGGTCCGACGTGGCCGGGATCGTCACCTCGGCTGCGCCGGTCGAGGGCGGGTGGCTGGTCAACGGGGTGAAGACCTGGTGCACCTTCGCCGCCCGGGCCGACGTCCTCATGCTGCTGGCGAGGACCGATCCCGACCGGTCGAAGGCGCACCGGGGCCTGTCCCTGTTCGTGGTCGAGAAGCCCCAGGGCGACGGCCGAGGCTTCGAGCACCGCCAGGAGCGGGCGGCCGGGAGCCCGCTCCCCCCGGGCCGGATGGAGGGCCGGCCGATCGACACCCTCGGCTACCGCGGGATGCACTCCTACGAGGTGGCCTTCGAGAACTGGTTCGTTCCCGCCGCCAACCTGGTCGGCGGCGAGGAGGGTCTCGGGCGTGGCTTCTACCTGCAGATGCAGGGCTTCGAGAACGGCAGGCTGCAGACCGCGGCCCGGGCCCTCGGCTTGATGCAGGCGGCGTACGAGGCGGCCCACGCCTACGCCGCCGAGCGGAGGGTGTTCGGGGCCCCGATCCTCGACTACCAGCTCACCCGGGCCAAGCTGGCCAGGATGGCGGTGGTCGTGCAGGCCACCCGCCAGTTCTCGTACCAGGTGGCCCGTCTCATGGCCAAGGGAGAGGGCCGGCTCGAGGCCTCGATGGTGAAGGCCTACGTGTGCCGGGCGGCCGAGTGGGTGACCCGCGAGGCCATGCAGATCCACGGCGGGATGGGCTACGCCGAGGAGTTCCCGGTCAGCCGCTACTTCGTCGACGCCCGGGTGCTCTCGATCTTCGAAGGTGCGGACGAGACGCTGGCGCTCAAGGTCATCGCCCGCCGCATGCTCGAGCAGGCTGACGGCTGAGCCGACTTCGGGCTGAGCGGGGCCCCGAGGGAGCCGCCCCTTCTCCCGGAGGGGCCGGGGTGCCGCTCAGGCGCCCGCCGGGGTGGCCGACCGGCGGAGGCCGGCCCGCTCGCCTCGGCTCACGAACTTGATCGCCATCTTGCGGCTGGCCTCGTCGATCATCTCGTCGCCGAACATCACCGCCCCGCGCCGCTCCTGCTCGGTGGCCTGGCGGTAGGCGTCGAGGATGTCCCAGGCCCGGTCGAACTGCTCCTGGGTGGGTGAGTAGACCTCGTTCAGCACGCCGGCCTGGTCCGGGGTGAGGGCCCACTTGCCGTCGTAGCCGAGCACCCGGCTCCGCTGGGCGAACTCACGGAGCCCGTCGAGGTTCCGCACGTACAGGTATGGGCCGTCGATCACCTGCAGCCCGTTGGCGCGCCCGGCCATGAGGATCTTGGAGAACACGTAGTGGAAGTGGTCGCCGGGGTACTCGGGGATCTGCACCCCGCCGGTCAGCACCGGCATCTCCATCGAGGCGGCGAAGTCGGCCGGGCCGAAGATGATGGTCTCGAGCCGGGGGGAGGCGGCGCAGATCTCCTCCACGTTGATCAGCCCGCGGGTGGTCTCGATCTGCGCCTCTATGCCGACGTGGCCGGTCGGCAGGCCGTGCACCTTCTCCACCTGGGTGAGGAGGAGGTCGAGCGCGACCACGTCGGAGGCCCGCTGCACCTTGGGCAGCATGACCTCGTCGAGCCGTTCCCCGGCCCTGCCCACCACCTCGACGACGTCGCCGTAGGTCCACTCGGTGTCCCAGGCGTTGATCCGCACGCACAGCACGCGGTCGTCCCAGTCGAGGTTCTTGACGGCGTCGACGACCTTGGCGCGGGCCGCTTCCTTCTCGAGCGGCGCCACCGAGTCCTCGAGGTCGAGGAAGGTCATGTCGGCGACCACCTTGGGCGCCTTGGCCAGGAACTTCTCGTTCGACCCCGGCGTCGACAGGCAGGAGCGCCGGGGCAGGTCACGGGAGCGTGCGGACATGGGGCGATGCTAACCGGAGGGCCGCAGCCCACGGCAAGGCGCGGGCCTGCGGGGGCGAAATGGTTGCATGCCCGCGCTGGCTCGGGTAAGTATGGCCCGCATTGTGACTGACGTAGAGCGGCCGCAACGCCACTCGACGCCGGTGTCAGGTTGGGGCGCTCGGCTGCTCCGTTGGGGGGGGATCCCAGCGGTGATCGCCGTCATGGTGTGTTGGTGCGGTGCCCTTTCCGTGGCGCGGGCCGGTGCCGACCAGCTGTCCTCCGAGCAGGCCAAGGCGGCCCAGCTCGAGCAGCAGATCCAATCCACCGGCCAGCAGATCGACGCCCTCGACCAGCAGTACCAGGCGGCACAGGCCCGGAAGTCGGCGATCGACCAGCGGATCAGCGTCACCCAGAGCAGGATCGACCAGACCCGACAGCGGGTGGTCTCCGACCAGGTGGTGCTGCGGAAGGCGGCGATCAACGCCTACGTGACCGACGGGGCGACCAGCGCCCAGAGCAGTCTCTTCACCGGCAACGAGGCGGCCACCACCGCCCAACAGGAGTACAACGCCGTCGCCGAGGGTGACGTCGGCACAGCGGTGGCCAACCTGCAAACGGCCCAGAACGAGCTCGCGGCCCAGCAGGCGCAGCTCCGCACCCAGGACGCCCGGGCGGCCCAGGCGGTGGGCGCCGCCAACCAGGCATACACCCAGGCCCAGTCCGTGGAGAGCCAGCAGCAGCAGGCGCTGTCACAGGTGAAGGGGCAGATCCAGACCCTCATCGCCCAGCAGCAGGCGGCGGCCCAGGCGGCGGCCCAGACGGCGGCCCAGGCCCGGCTCGCGGCCGCCCAGACGGCGGCCCTCACCTCGCAGGTCGGGGGGTCGAGCACCGTGGTGTACGCCGCGCCCCCGCCGGCACCCGGGGGTGGCGGTGCGGCGGCCGTGGCGGCGGCGATGAGCCAGGTCGGGGTCCCCTACGTCTGGGGTGCCGAGAGCCCGCGGGGCACTCCGGGCAATCCTTCGGGGGGATTCGACTGCTCCGGTCTTGTGGCCTGGGCCTGGGGGCAGGCCGGGATCTCGCTCCCGCACTACTCGGGGGCCCAGATGGCGGACTCGACGCCGGTCCCGCTGGCCGACCTCCAGCCCGGTGACCTGCTCTTCTACGGCCCGGGCGGCAGCGCCCACGTGGCGATGTACGTCGGCGGCGGCGAGATGATCGAGGCCACCTTCCCCGGCACAGCGGTCCGGATCGACCCGGTCCGGTTCACAGGAACATTCGCGGGCGCCGGAAGGCCCTAGCTCCCGAACCGTCATACTGGGACGGTGAGGCCCGTTCCGGTCGCCTTCCATATCGGCCCCCTGGTGGTCCACACCTACGGGCTTGGTCTGGCCATCACCTTCTGGTTCGCGTACCGCTACTTCGA
>DAHUYA010000121.1 GCA_027315445.1 Acidimicrobiaceae bacterium
AGCGACCCGGCTCGCCGAGGCGCTCGGCGGGGTCCCACCCCTCGAGGTCGTCGGGCCGGTACACGCGGTGGATCTCGATGCCGGAGTCGGTCCGCCGCTCACGCTCGGCCGGACCGGTCGCATCCTTGGGTGCCATGGCCACAGATTAGGTTCTCCCCGCCGCAGGGTCCGCCGGGAGGGCGGGGTCCGATCAGCCGGCCGGAGCCTGGACGGGGTGGGGAAGGCAGAGGTCGTCGTACTCGGCGATGACGAGCTCCCCGGCGTCGGGCCCGCACGCCGGGCATGCCGGGTCGCGGTGGACCTTGAAGGTCCGGAAGGTCTGCTCGAGGGCGTCGTAGGCCAGCAGGCGCCCGACCAGCGGCTGGCCGATGCCGAGGAGGTACTTGATCGCCTCCACTCCCTGGATCGACCCCACGATGCCCGGTAGCACGCCGAGCACGCCGGCCTCGGCACAGCTCGGGGCGAGCTCGGCGGGCGGGGGCTCGGGGATCATGCACCGGTAGCACGGCCCCTCGTAGGGGGCAAAGACGGTGGCCTGGCCCTCGAACCGGAAGATCGAGCCGTGCACGACGGGGATCCGCTCGAGCAGCGACGCGTCGTTGACCAGGTAGCGGGTCGGGAAGTTGTCCGTGCCGTCCACGATCAGGTCGTAGCCGTGGATGATCTCGAGGATGTTGTCGGCGCCGAGCCGCACGTCGTAGGTGGCCACGTTGATGTCCGGGTTCATGGCCGTCAGCGTCTTCTTGGCCGAGTCGACCTTGCGCTCGCCGATCCGCTCCATGTTGTGGAGGATCTGGCGCTGGAGGTTCGACGCGTCGACCACGTCCATGTCGATGACGCCGAGCGTGCCGACCCCGGCCGCCGCCAGGTACAGGCCCGCAGGCGATCCCAGGCCCCCGGCGCCGAGCAGCAGGACCTTGGAGTCGAGCAGCTTCTGCTGGCCCTTCTCCCCCACCTCGGGCAGCAGCAGGTGCCGCTGGTAGCGGTTGCGCTGGTCCGGGCTCAGCGTCTGCGGTGTCGACCACGGCTTGCCGGCGTCCTTCCACCCGTTGAACCCGCCGGCCATCGACACCACGTCGGTGTAGCCGAGCTCGCCCAGGGTCTTGGCGGCGAAGGCCGACCTCGTACCACCGGCGCAGTAGATGACGATCGGCGCCGCCTTGTCGGGCAGCTTCCCCTCCACCTGGAACTCGAGGTGGCCGCGGGGAAGGTGGACCGATCCGGGGATCGCCCCCTGCTCGTACTCGTCGGGCTCACGGACGTCGAGGAAGAGCACGGCTCCCAGTCGTCCATGGGCCTCGTCGGCATCGACCTCGCGGATCGCCGCCTTGGCCTGGCTCAAGAGCTCTCTCGGCGTGGGCACCCTGCACCTCACCCTCGTATCGGATCATCGCCCGTGGCCCGCTCTGGGGCGGGTCGCCGGGCACGGCTGGTGCGAGGAGGCCGGTCGGCCACGACCTTCCCGCCCCCGTTGCTGGACTAAACCCTACCAGGTAGGTCAACATTCCCGTTCGGCACGAGGTGTTCACGAGGCATACGGAGGCCACGGTGGAGCTGGCGGAGGCGGTCCGGTCCCGCAGGATGGTTCGGAGCTTCTCGGACGAGCCCGTTCCCGGCCAGGTGGTCGACGAGCTCCTGGCCCTTTCGCTGAGGGCGCCGTCGGCCGGCAACACCCGCGGGACCTCGTGGGTGGTGCTCGAGGGGGCCGACGAGGTGGCGACGTACTGGGCCCACACGACCACCGAGGACTGGAGAGCCCGCTCCCGCCGGTGGCCCGGGATGCGCCGGGCGCCGGTGATCGCCCTCTCGCTGGCCTCGCCCGCCGCCTACCTGGCCCGCTACGCCGAGGTCGACAAGGCGGGGGCCGGCCTCGGCCGCGACCGATCGGCATGGCCGGTCCCCTACTGGTTCGGTGACGCTGCCTTCTCGGTCATGACGCTCCTCCTGTCCGCTGCCTCGGCCGGGCTGGGTGCCTGCTTCCTCGGCAACTTTCGGGGCGAGGAGGCGCTGCGGACGGCGCTCGGGGTCCCCGGGGAGTGGCGGCTGTTCGGCGCCGTGCTGCTGGGCCGACCCGACGGGCGTGACCGCCGATCGCCGTCACTCGACCGGCCCTCCCCGGGCATCGCCGAGCGGGTGCACCGGGGACGGTGGTGACGGCCGGTCGCACCCGATCACATCGGGCGCTCGGGAACGATGGCGGTGCGGCCGACGAGGTCGTCGGCAAGGTCGTGCGCAAGGTCGTCCGGAAATCCTGCCGCCATGACCTTGACTTCAGGCTCCGCCGCCGTGACGCCCCGGCCCATCGCCGAGGGCACTGTCGAACTCGACGACGGGGGTGACGTCCGGCGAGCCACTGCCGAGCATGCCGGCGGCGAATGGCAGGGGGCCGGCCGGGGCCTGGCCCCCGGAGGTCTGCTCCGGGTGGCCGTCTGGGACGACCCCATGGTCGACCCACAGGGCATGGACGTGAGATCCGGTTACGTCGAACGGTTCTGGCTGTCGGTGCTCGGGCCGTCGGCCGTGCTGGCACTCCGGTTCCTGGCCGACCGGCTCGACCGGTCACCGGGGGGCCTGGCGGTCGACCTCGAGGAAGCGGCCCGCTCGCTCGGGGTGGGCGGCACGGCGAGCCGGCACGCCCCGCTTCGACGGGCGCTCGAGCGGTGCGTCCGTTTCGGCCTGGCGCGGCCTCGGGGCAGCGGTGCTCTCGAAGTCCGCAGGACCGTCGGAGTGGTGCCGCAGCGCCACCTCACCCGCCTGCCGGGCAGTCTGCAGGAGGAGCACGGTCGCTGGGCCCTCCCGCCCGATCCCGGCACGCTGCCACTGGCCCGCCGGCGAGCCCGACTCCTGGCCCTCGACCTGCTCGACGCCACCGGCGAGCACAGCCTCGTGGAGCGCCGCCTGATGCGCTGGGGCATCCACCCGGCTCTGGCCGGCGAGGCGACCGCCTGGGCCCGTCTGCGCATGGCCGAGGCGGCGCTCGCCGGCGGCCACCCAGCGAGCTGACCGGCGCTCAGTGGTCGGCCGACGGCGGCACCGGCAGTGGACCGGGGGGCGGCAGGGGCAGCTCGTCGAGAAGGAGCTCGAGCAGGGTGCGCACCCCGAACCCGGTGGCGCCCTTGCTCCGGTAGCCGGCGGACTCGGTCGAACGCCCGGTGCCGGCGATGTCGAGGTGCGCCCACGGCAGGCCGGCGGTGAAGCGGGCGAGAATCAGCGCGGCCACGATCGATCCGGCCTCCCCCGCCTTTCCGATGTTCTTCATGTCCGCCACGTCCGAGTCGAAATGGGATTCGTACTCCTCGGGGAGCGGCATCGGCCAGAGCTGTTCACCGGCGCGGGCCGCCGCCCCTTGCAGCCGGTCCGCCATCTCCTGTGGCCGGCCGTACACCGGGGCGATGGACGTCCCCAGGGCGATCCGGGCGGCGCCGGTCAGGGTGGCCACGTCCACCACAGCGTCCGGCCGGAGCTCGGCGGCCAGGGCGAGCGCGTCGGCCAGCACCAGCCGGCCCTCGGCGTCGGTGTTGAGGACCTCCACCGTCATCCCGTTGCGCATGGTGAGCACGTCGCCCGGCTTCACCGCCGCCCCACCTGGCATGTTCTCCGTCATCGGGGCGATGGCGGTCACCCGCACCGGCACCTCGAGGGCATGGCAGGCGGCCAGCACCGCCAGCACCACCGCTGCCCCTGTCATGTCGGTCTTCATCGTGGTCATGCCGTCGGCCGTCTTGAGCGACAGCCCCCCCGAGTCGAAGGTGATGCCCTTGCCGACGAGCACCACGTGTGCCGGCCCGCCCTCCCCTTCGCCGCCGGCCGCGGGAGGCTCCCCCGGCCCGCCGGTGGCCGGGTGGTACCGGGCCCAGACGAGCCGGGGCGGTTCGGTGGAGCCCCGGCTCACGCCGAGCAGCCCGCCCAGTCGCTCGGTGGCGATGCGGTGCTCGTCCCACACCTCGACCGAGGTGCGCGGGAGGCCGTCGAGCTGCTGCACGGCCCGCTCGGCCAGGGCCCGTGGGGTCAGGTCGCTGGCCGGGGTGTTGGCCAAGTCGCGAGCCAACGCCACCGCCCGGGCGACGGCGTCCCCCCGGGACACCCCTCGTTCGAGCGAGGTTCCCGGTGGGGCCTCGCCGCGCAGCACGACCAGCCGCTCCAGGGATCCGGGCCGAGGCGAGGAGCGGTAGCCGTCGAAGCGGTAGGCGGCCAGCATGGCGCCCTCGGTCAGGGCAGCAGCCACCGCGTCGAGGGAGAGCTCGTCCCCGCAGGCGGGGGCCAGGTCGGCCGGGACCACCACCGCCCCCTCCCCGCCGGCGCCGGCGGCCCGGACCAGCGCCGCTCCGGCCCTTCGCCATCGCTCCGCCTCTCCCACCGGGGCCGGGCCGACGCCGATCAGCACGACCTCGAGCCCGGCGGCCGGCCTGAGCACCAGCGACTGGCCGGCCGTGCCGTTGAAGCCGTGGCGCTGAGCGAGGGTCCGGTCGACCGTCACCGGCAGCTCGAGCTCGCCGAGGTGTGCCGGGAGCCCCGGCATCAGCCGCGGCCCGTCGTCGTCGGCCACCACCGGCACCCCGAGCACGTCGAGGCCGTCGGGCGGCACCGACGCAGCCGCCACCTGCAGGTCGGCCGGCATCAGCGCTCCGACCGACGGCCGAAGCCCGGGGTGGCCTGACCGGACCTCTTGGCTTGCGGCTCGCGGGAGGGCACGTGCTCGTCACCCTCCTGCCAGCGGGCCATCACCCACAGCAGATCGCTGAGCCGGTTGAGGTAGGGACCGACCCGCGAACCGTCGGACAGCTCGCCGGCGCCGGCCGCGGCGACCACCTGCCGCTCGGCCCGCCGCACCACCGTCCGGGCGAGGTCGAGGGCGGCCGACCATCGGTTCTGCCCGGGGATCACGAACTCCTCCGGCATGGCCACCCGCTCGGTGAGGTCGTCGATGTCCCGCTCGAGCCTGGTGACCATCTCGTCGCTCACCAGGCTCTTGCCCGCCTGCAACTTGTGCCGGTTCTCCGGCGCGGTGGCCACTTCGGCCATGAGGACGTAGAGATCGCGTTCGAGATCGATCAGCAGCTCGTCGAGCTCCGAGCCGGGTCCGGCCTCGGCGCGGGCCATGCCCAGGGCCGCCTGCGCCTCGTCGACCGCGCCATTGAGCTCGATCCTGGCGGAGGACTTGGGCACCCTGCCCCCGAAGAGCAGCCCGGTGGTGCCATCGTCGCCCTTCTTGGTGTAGATGCGCACCGGTGCATGCTATCGGCGCTCGATCGGGGCTCCCGGAGGGGCCGGTAGCCTTTCCTACCGCATGCCCGACCAACGACCGCTCTACGGCCGCCTCGATCCGGACCAGTCGCCCTACCTGAGGGCCCTGCGCGAGCGGGTGGTGGTCTTCGACGGTGCCACGGGCACCAATTTCCAGCTCATGGAGCTGACGGCCGCAGACTTCGGGGGCCCGGAGCTCGAGGGCTGCAACGAGCATCTCGTGCTCTCCAAGCCCGAGGCCGTCGAGCGCCTCCACCGCTCGTTCCTCGACGTCGGCGTCGACGTGATCGAGACCGACAGCTTCGGCGGCTCCCCGGTGACCCTCGGCGAGTACGGCCTCGCCGAGCAGGCCTACGAGATCAACCTGGCCGCCGCCCGGCTCGCACGGCGTCTGGCCGACGAGTACGCCACCACCGAGCACCCCCGCTGGGTGGCCGGCAGCATCGGCCCCGGCACCAAGTTCCCCACCCTCGGCCAGATCCCCTACGCCGAGCTCCGCGACGCCTACCGGCTGCAGGCCCTGGCCCTGCTCGAGGGCGGCGTCGACCTGCTCCTCGTCGAGACCGTCTTCGACCTGTTGTCGGCCAAGGCGGCGATCAACGGCTGCCGCCGCGCCATGGCTGAGCGCGGCGCCCAGGCGCCGCTGCAGGTGCAGGTGACGATCGAGCTGACCGGCCGGATGCTGCCCGGCACCGAGATCGCCGCCGCCCTCACCGTCCTCGACGCCATGGCGGTCGACGTCGTCGGGCTCAACTGCGCCACCGGCCCGGTCGAGATGCACGAGCCCCTCCGTCACCTCTCGGCCCACTCCCGCGTGCCGCTCTCCACCCTCCCCAACGCCGGGCTGCCGTCGGTCGTCGACGGCCGGATGCACTACGACCTCACCCCCGAGGCCCTCGCCGACCATCTCGAGCGTTTCGTCGGCGAGTTCGGCGTGAGCGCCATCGGCGGTTGCTGCGGCACCACACCGGCCCACCTCCGGGCGGTCGTCGAGCGCTGCGGCGGCACCACCCCGGCCGCCCGCCACCCGGCGCACGAGCCGGCGGCGGCGTCGATCTACTCGGCCGAACCGTTCCACCAGGAGACCTCGTTCCTGGTGGTCGGCGAGCGCACCAACGCCAACGGGTCGAAGCGCTTCCGCGAGGCGATGCTCGCCGGCGACTGGGACACCTGCGTCACGATGGCCAAGGAGCAGGTGCGCGAAGGGTCGCACCTGCTCGACGTCTGCGTCGACTACACCGGGGCCGACGGCGTCGCCGACATGGGCGAGCTGGCGAGCCGGCTGGCCACCCAGTCGAGCGTCCCGCTCATGGTCGACTCGACCGAGGGTCCGGTGGTGGAGGCCGCTCTCGAGTGGCTCGGCGGTCGCCCGGTCCTCAACTCGGTCAACCTCGAGGAGGGCGACGGCGAGGGCACCCGCCTCGACACCTTCCTCCGCCTCGCCCGAGAGCACGGCGCCGCCGTCGTCTGCACCTGCATCGACGAGGAGGGTCAGGCCCGCACCGCCGACTGGAAGGTCCGGGCCGCCCGGGCGATCCACGACCTCGCCGTCGACCGCTACGGCCTCGAGCCCGAGGACCTCTTGTTCGACCCCCTCGCCCTCCCGCTCTCCACCGGCATGGAGGAGAGCCGTCGTGATGGTGTCGAGACCCTCGAGGGCATCCGCCGCATCAAGGCCGAGCTCCCCGGCGTCGGCACGATCATCGGGCTGTCCAACGTCTCCTTCGGCCTCAACCCGGCGGCCCGCCAGGCGCTCAACTCGGTCTTCCTCCACGAGTGCGTCGAGGCCGGCCTCGACGCCGCCATCGTCCACGCCTCCAAGATCCTGCCACTGTCGAAGATCGACGAACGCGTGCGCCAGGTCTGCCTCGATCTCGTCTACGACCGCCGCGCCGACGGCTACGACCCGCTGCAGGAGCTGCTCACCCTCTTCGAGGGAGCGTCGGCCGTCGCCACCGTCCGTGAGGACCACACCGACTGGCCGGTCGAGCGGCGCCTCGAGCAACGGATCGTCGACGGCGACCGCAACGGGCTCGCCGAGGACCTCGGCGAGGCCCTCGGCGGCCACGACGCCCTCGAGATCGTGAACGACATCCTGCTTGCCGGGATGAAGACCGTCGGCAACCTGTTCGCCTCCGGCGAGATGCAACTGCCCTTCGTGCTCCAGTCGGCCGAGACGATGAAGGCCGCCGTCGCCTACCTCGAGCCGCACATGCCCAAGGCCGAGCAGGGCGGCAAGGGCACCGTCGTCCTCGCCACCGTGAAGGGCGACGTCCACGACATCGGCAAGAACCTCGTCGACATCATCTTCACCAACAACGGCTACCGGGTCGTCAACCTCGGCATCAAGGTCGGGGTGGCCGAGATGATCGGGGCGGTCGAGGAGCACCGCGCCGACGCCCTTGGCATGAGCGGCCTGCTCGTGAAGTCGACGCTGATCATGCGCGAGAACCTCGAGGAGCTCAACGAGCGAGGGTTGGCCGACCTGCCGGTGCTGCTCGGCGGCGCCGCCCTCACCCGCACGTACGTCGAGCGCGACCTCCGCAAGGTCTACGAGGGCCGTCTCTTCTACGGACGCGACGCCTTCGAGGGGCTGCGCACGATGGACCAGTTGGTGGAGCTGCGCCGCAACGGTGACGACGACCCCGAGTTCGGCCGCACCATCTCCGAGCGCAAGGTGCCCCGCCGGAGCCGCCTCGACGCGGCGCCCTCCGAACCGGTCCCCGGCCAACCAGCCCGCTCGCCGGAGGTGGCGACCGACAACCGCCTCTTCCCGCCGCCCTTCGTCGGCACCCGGGTCTCCAAGGGCATCCCCATCGACGACATCGCCGGCTACCTCACCGAGACGGCCCTGTTCCGGAACCAGTGGGGGTTCCGGCCCGTGGGGGGCGAGGACGACGCCGCGTTCAAGGAGCGGGTCCGGGCGGAGCTCCGCGCCGAGCTGGCCAAGGCGAAGGAGGCCGACCTCCTGGTCCCCCAGGTCGTCCACGGGCACTTCGCCGCCAACGCCGACGGCAACGACCTGGTGGTGTTCAAGGACGAGCACCGCGCCGCCGAGTGGATGCGCTTCACGTTCCCCCGGCAGCGCCAGGAGCCCTGGCTCTGCATCGCCGACTTCTTCCGGCCGGTCGACTCGGGGGAAGAGGACTGGGCCTCCTTCATGCTGGTGACCATGGGCCCGAGGGTCTCGGAGGCGACGGCCCGGCTGTTCGCAGAGAACCGCTACCAGGACTACCTGTTCCTGCACGGCCTCGGCGTGGAGATGGCCGAGGCCCTGGCCGAGCTCTGGCACCGGCGCATCCGAGAGGAGCTCGGCTTCGCCGGCGAGGACGGGCCGACCCTTCAGGGACTGTTCCGCCAGCAGTACCGCGGCGGCCGCTACAGCTGGGGCTACCCGGCCTGCCCCGACCTCGAGGACAACGCCAAGGTGGTGGAGCTCCTCGGTGCCGACCGGATCGGCGTGGGGGTGAGCGAGGGCTTCCAGCTGCACCCCGAGCAGACGACCGACGCCATCGTCTGCCACCACCCCCGGGCCAAGTACTTCGTGGCCTGATCGCACCGGTCCGGCCGGCCGATTCGTCCCGTTCGGGGTCCCGGAGACCTTCCGGTTCCGCCATGTCGAACCGGAAGGGGGAGGATCGTTGATTCCCGAAGTCGGCGGCAGTACCGTGCATCCCATGGGATTTGCGCCTGGATCGACAACGGGGATGGTCGTGGCGGCGTTGAGCCACACGACCTTGATTCTCGAGGTTGTGGTGGCCGTCGTGATCATCGCGCTGCTGGCGGCGGTGGTCGTGCTCAACCAGCGCAAGCGGAAGGGCCCGGCCGAGAAGAAGCCGAAGGTCGCCACCTCGCCGTCGTACTACGACGTGCCGACGGCGGGTGACGGGCAGTCCGGCGGTTTCGCCACCGCCTCGCCGGGGGGGCAGCCCGATCCCTTCGCCGGTTTCGCCACCGCCTCCGCCGGTGCCCCCGCCCACGCTGCCGCACCGGCCGCCGAGTACGCCCAGCTGGCCGGTGGTGGCGTCCAGGCACCCCCGGCACCCCCGGCCGCGCCGGCCACGCCGAGCGTGCCCGCCGGCTGGCTCCCGGACCCCAGCGGCGCTCCGGACACCCTGCGCTACTGGGACGGGTCCCGCTGGACCCAGCACGTCGCCCAGCGCAACTGAGCGGGCTTCCGCAACCACCCGTCCGTCGGACGCCCGGTCCTTTCGCCCGGAACGATCAGCGGCGGTCCGCCGAGGACAGCCGGACCGGCACCGCGTGCTCGTGCCGTGGCCCGTCCAGCGGAACGGCACCGGCCGATGTGGCCGCTTCGCCGGCGTGGTAGCTCGACCGGGTGAGTGGCGACGCCTGCACGTGGGACAGGCCGAGCGCCAGGCCCGCCCGTCGGAGCCGTTCGAACTCCGACGGTGACCACCACCTCGACACCGGGAGGTGCCGGCGGCTCGGCCGCACGTACTGGCCGACCGTGGCGATGCGGACACCGACCGCCGCCAGGTCGGCCAACGTGGCCCGCACCTCCTCCTCCGACTCGCCCAGCCCCACCATCAGCCCCGACTTGACCACCAGCCCGGCTTCGGCCGCCCGGGCCAGCACTGCCAGGCTCCGGGCGTAGCCCGCCGACGGGCGGACCGCCCGCTGCAGCCGGGCCACCGTCTCGATGTTGTGGTTCAGCACGTCGGGGCGGGCGGCGAAGACCGCGCCCAATGCCTCGGCGTCGCCCTTGCAGTCGGAGATGAGCACCTCGACCGTCGTGCCGGGTTGCCGGCGGCGGATGGCGCGCACGGTGGCGGCGATCGGCCCCGCGCCCCCGTCGTGGAGGTCGTCGCGTGCGACGCAGGTCACCACGGCGTGACGCAGCCCCATCCGCGCCACCGCCTCGCCCACCCGCTCCGGCTCGTCGGGGTCGAGCGGCAAGGGGTGGCGGGTGTCCACCTGGCAGAACCCGCACGCCCTGGTGCAGCGGGCCCCGTTGACCATGAAGGTGGCGGTCCCGGCGCCCCAGCACTCGTAGATGTTCGGGCAGCCGGCCTCCTCGCAGACCGTCACCAGGCCGAGGTCGCGCAAGGTGCGGTCGAGCCCGCGGTAGGCCTCGCCGATCCGGACCGGCACCCGCAGCCACGGCGGCTTGGGCGAGTTGATCGGGACACCGGCGTCGGGGTCCACCCCGGCTCGGCGGAGCCGCCGCCAGGGCGCCCGCTCCGCGGCGTCTTCGAGGGCGGTCGCCGGTGCGGTGACGACGGCCCGCTCCATCCCGCCACCTCCCCAGACGGCCGCCGCCCGATCGACCACCGCCCGGGCCACCTCGGCCAGCGTCCACCCTGATCCTTCGGCGCGCAGCGAGGTGACCGGGAACTCGCTGATGCCGCAGGGGACGATGTGATCGAACATCGCGAGATCGCAGTCGACATTGACCGCCACACCGTGCTGGGTGCGGCGACGGCCGTCCGCCGACCGGGTCGTGCGCACCCCGACCGCCGCCAGCTTGCGGGCCCGAGCCGTCCCGGGCTCGATCCACACCCCCGGGTAGCCCGGCTGCCGGCCGACCGCTCCCGCCGATGCCGGGACACCCAGGCCGGCCAGAGCGTCGATCACCACCTGTTCGAGCCGGTGCACGTGGGCCGCGCCCGCCCCCGGGTCGTCCGTCACGGTCACCACCGGGTAGACCACCAGCTGCCCGGGCCCGTGATAGGTGACGTCGCCCCCCCGGTCGGTGCGCTCGAGCGTCGCCCCCACCGACGCCGGGTCGACCAGGACGTGCGCCGGGTCCGCCCGGACCCCGAGGGTGTACACCGGGCTGTGCTCGAGTAGCAGCAGGTAGTCGTCGCGCGCCCCGACCAGGGCGCGCTGGAGGGCCAGCCCCTCCTGGTAGCCGACGCGCCCGAGCGAGCGAACCCGAAGCACGGCGACCGCTACAGCTCGGCGACCCAGTCGCGGGTGGTCAGCAGCTCGGCCACCCGCCGGAGGAAGGACGACACGTAGGCGCCGTCCACTGCCCGGTGGTCCCAGCTGGCGCCGATCACACCGGTGGAGTGGATGGCGATCGACTCGGTGCCGTCCGGCAGGGCGACCACCACCGGTCGCCGCTTGATCCCGTCGGTGGCCAGGATCGCGACCTGCGGTTGGTTGATGATCGGGACGGTGAAGTACGTGCCGTAGGGACCGTCGTTCGTGATCGAGAAGGTCCCCCCCGAGATGTCGTCCGCCGTCAACTGCCGGCTGCGCGCCCGGTCGGCCAAGTCCCTGATCCGGCGGGCCAGCCCCCGCAAGGTGATCTCCTCGGCGTGGTGCACCACCGGCACGATGAGCCCTTCGTGGTCGAGGTCGACGGCGATCCCCAGGTTCACCTGCTGGTGGACCACCAACGAGTCCTCGGCCACCGAGGCGTTGAGGTGGGGGAACTCCCGCAGGGCCTCGACGGTCGCCCGGGCGATGAACGGCAGGTACGTGAGCGAGAACCCCTCCTCGGCCTTGAACCGCGGCCCCCAGGCCGAACGGACTCGCTCGACGGCCTCGAAGTCGGCCTCGTTGGCGATGAAGGCGTGGGGCGAGGTCGCCTTCGACCGCACCATGTGCTCCGCCGTGCGGCGGCGCATGTTGGTGAAGGGCACGATCCGGTCGCCGTTGGGCCGCAGGGCCGCGGCGGGGACCGGCGCGGCAACCGCGGGGACCGGCGCGGCAACAGCGGGGGGCGGGGCGGCAACAGCGGGGGGCGGCGGGGCGGCGTGGGCCGCCAGAACAGCGGGGGCCGGCGCTGGTGGGGCGGCCGGCGCCGGAACAGCGGGGGCCGGCGCCGGAACAGCGGGGGCCGGGCCAGTGCCGCCCGCCCGGGAGTCGATCACGGCCAGCACGTCCTCACGGGTGATCCGGCCCCCGAGTCCCGTCCCGGTCACCTCCGACGGGTCGATGCCGCTGTCGGCCAACAGCCTGCGGACGACGGGGCTCAACAGCCGCGCGTCACCCGATACGGCCGGCTCCGGCGAGGGAGCGCCACGCTCGGCAGTCGGGGCGGGAGCGCTCGGGGCCCCTGCCGCCGCCGGCACGGGAGCCGGCGCCGGCGCAGTTGCGGGAACAGGAGCCGGCTGTGCCGGGGCGGGAATCGGCGGGGCGGCGGCGGGAGCCGGCGGGGCGGCGGCGGGAGCCGGCCCCGGTGCGGGGGTGCTCACCTCTTCAGCGGCTGCAGCGGGTGTGGCTGCGACCGGCTCCGGAGCGGGCGCGGGAACCGTCCCCGCCCCGGGTGCGGGCACGGGCTGGGCCGACCCGTCGCCGATCACCGCCAGCCGGGCGCCCACCTCGACCGTCTCACCCTCGGGCACGAGGATCTCCGACAGGACGCCGCTGGCCGGGGAGGGGACCTCCGAGTCGACCTTGTCGGTCGACACCTCGAACAGTGGCTCGTCACGGTCGACGTGGTCCCCCACCGACTTCATCCAGCGGGTGATGGTCCCCTCGGTGACGGTCTCTCCCAACTGCGGCATCGTCACGTCAGCCAACGTGAAGTCCCCTTCCTGTCAGGGCCAGCACCGTCTCCCCGAACGTCTCCGAGAGCGAGGGGTGCGGCTGGATGAAATGCGCGACCTCGTCGGCCGTGGCCTCCCAGTTCACCGCCAGGTAGCCCGGGCCGAGCAGCTCGGTGACCCACGGGCCGACCATGTGGACGCCCAGGATCGGGCCGCCGGAGCCGTCGGGCTGGCGGCGGCACACCACCTTCACCAGCCCGTCGGTGTCACCGATGATCCTGGCCCGGCTGTTCCCACCGAACGGGTCCTTCTTCACCACCACGTCGATCCCCCGCTGGGCGGCCTGGGCCTGGGTGAGCCCGGCGAAGGCCACCTCGGGGTGGCAGTAGATGGCCCAGGGCACCCGCTCGTAGTCGACGGGCACCATGGTCTCCCCGAGCACGCCCTTCACCACCAGGACGCCCTCGGCGAAGGCGACGTGGGCCAGCTGTGGCGCCCCGGCCACCAGGTCCCCCACCGCCCACACGTTCTGGGCGTGGGTCTGCTGGAAGCGGTTGGCGACCACGAAGCCGCGCTCGTCCAGCCACACGCCGGTCTCGCCGCTCAACAGCCCCTCCGTCCGGGGTCGGCGGCCGACGGACACGACCACCTTGGCCACGTCGAGCTCGCGCCCGTCGGCCAGGGTGACCACGGTGCCGGTCCCATCGGTCTTGGGGGTGTGCCCCTTCACCTGGGCGCCCGTGATCACCTCGATCCCGCGCTTGCGGAACGAGCGGACCACCACGGCGGTGACCTCCTCGTCGCAGCCTGCCAGGATGCTGTCGAGCGCCTCGACGACTGTCACCCGGGCACCGAGGTCCGAGAGGAGCGAGGCGATCTCGCACCCGATGGCGCCGCCGCCGACGACGGCCACCGAGGCCGGCACCTCCTCGAGCTCGAGGAACTCGTCGGAGGTGAGCACGAGCCGCCCGTCCACGTCGAGGCCGGGCAGGGTACGCGGGACCGACCCGGCGGCCAGCACCACGTGGCGGCCGGCGATCTCCCGCCCGGCGTCCTCCCCGTCGACCACCCGCACCCGTCGCCCCGCCAAGAGCGTCCCGGTCCCCGACAGGGTGGTGACCTTCCGTCCGCGCAACAGTCCCGAGAGCCCCCGGTGGAGCTGGTCGACCACGGTGTTCTTCCTCGCCTGGCTCACCGAGAAGTCGACCGCCGGGCGCTCCCCGTCGCCGATGCCGAACTGGCCCGCGCTGCTCACCGTCCGGAACACCGACGCGGTCTCGAGGAACTCCTTCGCCGGCACGCAGCCCCGGTGGAGGCACGTCCCACCCACCTTGTCGCGCTCGACGATAGCCACGCTGAGGCCGGCAGCAGCCCCGTAGAGGGCGGTGGCGTAACCGCCGGGTCCCCCGCCGATGACCGCGAGGTCGAACTCCGTCTCGCCGGTCGTCGCCATCACGCCTCCTTGTGGTTCGTCCTCGCGCTGCCTCCCCGCCCCAGCGTCGATCACGGTTCCGGCGGCGTGGGGCACCGCCGCTGAACTTCCAGACGGCGGGCCGACCGGCACCGGCGGTGACGCCGTCAGCCTACCGGTTGCCAACCTCGCCGAGGCAGCTCACTCGGGGCCGCCAGGGGTTCGCAGGCCGCCCGGCGGAACTGCCCATGGGTCGCCCGGACGGTGCGGCGATCGGCGGCCGGTCAGCGTCGGAGCGCCTCGCCGACACCCCGAAGGCGTTCGGCGAACCGTTCGAACCGGACACGCGCCAGCGCCGGAACCGCCGCCCCGCCGCGGGTCGGGTGGAAGGCGTCGGAGGCGGCGGTGAGAGCGGCGTCCTCCTCGTCGGTCAGCTCGAGGTCGGCCGCGGCAGCGTTCGACTCCGCCTGCGCCACCGAGGACGCGCCGGGGATCACCACCACGTTGGGTCGCCGCAGGAGCCAAGCCAGCGCCACCTGGGCGCTGGTCGTCCCGTGGGCCGCCGCCACCTCGGCCAGGGTGTCGAGCACCGGCGCCAGCAGGCGCACGTTCTCGGGGAGGAAGGCGGCGTTCCCGGCGCGGACCCCGCCCGGCAGGTGGTCGGGGTCGTAGCGACCCGACAGCAGCCCCTGGGACAGCGGGCTGTAGGCGATGACCAGGCGGTCGTTGGCCTGGGCCCAGGGCAGCAGCTCGCGCTCGGGCCCCCGGTCGATCAGGCTGTACTTGACCTGGTTGGACAGCACGGGGCGGCCGAGGGCCGCCTCGGCGCCCTGCCACTGAGCGAGCGTGAAGTTGCTCACCCCGACGTGGCGCACCAGGCCCCGGTCGAGAAGGCGGCCCAGGGCGGTCATGGTGGGGCCGATCGGCACCACCGGGTTCGGCCAGTGCACCTGGTAGAGGTCGAGGGCCTCGACACCGAGTCGCCGGAGGCTCCCGGCGGCCCGACGCGCCACGATCGGGTCGACCGGCAGCACCGGGAACAGCTTCGTGGCGAGGAACGCCTCGTCCCGATGGCCGGCCAACGCCGCGCCCAGGATGCGCTCGGAGCGGCCGAAGGCGTAGATCTCGGCGGTGTCGAACAGGTTGACGCCGAGCTCGAGGGAGCGCCGGACGATGGCGGGCGCCACCTCTTCGGCGTACCGGGTGCCGTAGCCCCACTCGCCGGCGCCGAACTGCCACGTGCCCAGGCCGACCCCCGAGAGCCGCACCCCCGCCGCGGTCACGTAGCGCACGTCGGCCTCACGTTCTCACTTCGGCGGCATTCGGATGCCGCCGTCGAGCCGGATCACCTCGCCGTTGAGGTAGCCGTTGCGGGCGAGGTCGACCACCAGGC